>JACPCF010000121.1 GCA_016179965.1 Candidatus Rokuibacteriota bacterium
TACGCGGTGGTCGCGTACCAGACCGCCTACTTCAAGGCCAATCACCCCGTGCAGTTCATGGCCGCGCTCCTCACCTCGGAGATGGGCGACACGGACAAGATCGTCAAGTACATGGAGGAGTGCCGGGCGATGGGGCTCCAGGTCCTCCCGCCCGACGTGAACCTCTCGGGCGTCCAGTTCACCGTGGTGGGGGGGACGATCCGGTTCGGCCTGGCCGCCATCAAGAACGTGGGCGAGGCCGCCATCCAGTCCATCCTGGCGACACGCGAGGAAAGAGGACGGTTCGTGTCGCTGGCGGACTTCGGCTCCCGCGTGGACCTCCGGCTGGTGAACCGCCGGGTGATCGAAAGCCTCATCAAGGCCGGGGCCTTCGACTCGCTGGGGCTCTCCCGCGCTCACCTCCTGGCCACGCTCGACCGGGCCATGGAGACCGGCCAGCGCCGGCAGCGGGACCGCCTGGAGGGACAGGGCTCCTTCTTCGAGCTGATGGGGGAGGCCGGGCGCGCGCCCGACCAGCCGACGGGCGACGAGCCGCCGATCTCCGAGTGGGAGCCCGACCAGCGGCTCGCCTACGAGAAGGAAGTGCTGGGGTTCTACCTCTCCGGCCACCCGCTGGCGCGCTTCCGGGAGGAGGCCGAGCGCCTCGGCGCGACGCCGATCGCCGACCTCGCGCAGCGACCGGTCGGAGCGCGCCTCACCCTGTTCGGCCAGGTCACCGCGCTCAAAGAAATCCCCACCAAGAGCGGCGAGCGGATGGCGTTCGCCACCCTGGAGGACATGGGCGGGAGCGTGGAGCTCACCGTGTTCCCGGGGCCCTTCAGGATTGCCGCAAGCCTCCTCCGGTCGCGTCAACCGATCGTCGTGAGCGGCAGGGTGGACGAAACGGAGAAGGGACGGGTCGTGCTGGCGGAGGAGGTCCGCCCCCTGGAAGGCGTCGCCCCGGCCCCGGTGGAGGCCGCTGATCCGTTCGACGGGTGGCCAGCCGCGGAGCCCCAGACCTGCCGGATTCGCGTTCCCGGAAACGGCGGCGAGTCGAGGGATCTCCTCGAGTCGGTCAAGCGCCTGTGCGGTGAGCACCCCGGAAGAGTTCCATTGTTTGTTCACCTCCTCCTCCCCGAGCACGAGGTGGTGGTCCGGGTCAAAGGGCTCAGCGTAGAGCCGGGACCGGCACTGGTGGCCAAGGTCGAGGCCCTCCTGGGGCAGGGAAGCGTCCTGGTGGAATGAGAATCCTCGTCGTCGATGACGAGCCCATCGTGGCCGGCCTGATCGCCGAAGGGCTTCGGAACGAAGGCTACGGCGATGTGGTCATCGCCAACAGCGGAGAGCAGGCTCTCCAGGTCATCGAAGGGGACCCTCCGGACGTCGTCTTCCTGGACATCACCATGCCGGGAATGGACGGGATCGAGGTCCTGCGGCGGATACGAGAGAGATCCCCGGATCTGCCCGTCATCATCCTGTCCGGATGGGGAACCGACCGACAGCTCGAGGCCGCCAGGCAATTGGGCGTGACCGACGTGCTCCAGAAACCGACGCCGCTGAAAAACCTCTCCCAGACGCTCGTCCGGCTCCAGCAGATCACGGGGACCACGCCGCCCTATCTGATCGTCGTGGCGCGAAATCAGCCATACGTTTTCGAGTCTCTCAACCGCAGGCTCGCCGGCGACCCGGAGTTCCAGGTTCTCCTGGACCGGCGGCAGGGGGAGCGGCGGCAACGCCCCCAGTCCCACGAGCCGGAGCGGCGCCGAGCCGACCGCCGCCTTCAAGCCGCCGACTTTCTGCGGTGGCAGGGCATCGGGATCATCCGGCGGCGGCAGACGGCCTTCGCGCGCCCGCGGTGAGAGGCACTGTGCAACGCCGCCGCATTCTCGTGGTGGAGGATGACGACATGGTCCGCGATGCGGTGGCCATGATGCTCGATGCGGACAACCATGAGGTCGCCACCGCGAGCAATCGAGCGGAGGCACTCCGCCTGCTCGAGCAGGGCTCGTACGACGTCATCGTCAGCGATCTCAGAATCCAAAACCTGGATGGCCCAATCCTTTACCGCGAGCTGAAACAGCGCCGGCCGGACGCCCTCAAACGCTTGATCTTCATGACGGGCCACGCCAGAGCCTCCGAGTACGCCGGCTTTCTGGAGGAGACGCACGTGCCCGTGCTGGCCAAGCCGTTCAGCCCGGAGCAGCTTCGAGACGCCGTTCGGCGCGTGCTCGCCACACGCTGAGAGAGGAAGATGCCGGAAGCGCTCGAGTTCGAGAAGCCGCTCCTGGAGCTGGAGAACCGCATCGCCGAGCTCCGGGCGTCCTCCGATCCCCTCGCTGCGCGCGACGAGATCGCCTCGCTGGAGGAGCGCCTGCGCCGGCTGCAGCAGCGCACCTACGCGAGCCTGACGCCCTGGCAGCGGACCCAGCTCGCCCGCCACCCCAAGCGCCCGCACACCCTCGACCTCTTCCGGCTCCTCCTGGAAGATTTCGTCGAGCTCCACGGCGACCGACTCTACGGCGACGACAAGGCCATCGTCGGTGGCCTCGGCCGGTTCGAAGGCCAGTCGGTGGTCGCGATCGGCCACCAGAAGGGGCGGGACACCCGCGAGAACCTGGCGCGGAACTTCGGCATGCCCCACCCCGAGGGCTATCGCAAGGCGCTCAGGCTGATGAAGCTGGCGGAGAAGTTCGCCAAGCCGGTCTTCACGTTCATCGACACCCCGGGCGCCTATCCCGGGCTGGGGGCCGAGGAGCGCGGGCAGGCCGAGGCCATCGCGCGGAACCTGCGGGAGATGGCCGGGCTCCGGACCCCCGTGGTCGCGGTGGTGACGGGCGAAGGGGGGAGCGGCGGCGCCCTCGCGATCGGAGTCGCCGACCGCGTGCTGATGCTGGAGTACGCCATCTACTCGGTGATCTCCCCTGAGGGCTGCGCGGCGATCCTCTGGGGGGACGCCGCCAAGGCCCCCGAGGCCGCCGAGCTGCTCCGGCTCACCGCCCCCGACCTCCAGGGCCTCGGCGTCATCGACGGCATCGTGCCGGAGCCCGTGGGCGGGGCGCACCGCAACTGGGAGGAGACGGCGGCCGCGCTCCGCCAGGCGCTCCGCGACCACCTCTGGGAGCTGAAGGGGAAGACCTCCGACCAGCTGGTGCAGGACCGCTACGAGAAGTTCCGCAAGATCGGCGTCTTCGAAGAGACTACCTAGGGCGGAGGTGTGGCATCTTGTCCAGCTTCGTTGACAATGTGACCCACGGCAAGTCGCCGCGATCGCCCGGGTTTCCGAGAAAGACCCAGGAAATGAAGGACTTTCAGGGGCACACCGTGTGGCATCCCCTTTGCCCGGTCTGAGGTCGGAGGGAGCCATATGCCAAGTCAAGGGCAGCGGATCATTCAGATCGAAGAGCGCCGCCGGTATCCACGGGTCGAGGTCGCGTGGAATGTGGCGGTCGGGTGGGGCCCTCGATTCAAATGGCAGGGGGAGATCGTGTCGCTGAGCCCCTTCGGGGTGAAGGTGAGGTTGGGCGAGAAGGAACCCGGCCCACCCGTAGGGACCGAAGTCAGGCTTCAGTTTGCGCCGCCCGGCAGGAACGCTCCCATGTCCATCAAGGGGATCGTGTGGCGGGTGGATCCCGATGGCCTGGCCATCGCGCTCCTGAAGCTCAGCGTCGAGGAATTCCACCGCCTGAAGAGCCTGGTGGACACCCTGCTGACGGAGCCGGGCCAGCCGCTCGAGGCTACGGAGCGGCCGAGCTCGGCTTCGAGCCGACGAGGGCGAGGGCCGCTTCCTCGTCGGTAATCAGGACGTTCAGGAAGCGCCCGCTCAAGGCGGCCCGGATCGCCGCGACCTTCTGCCGGCCGCCGGCCACGGCAATCACGTACTTCGAGTCGGCCCGCGACAGCGCCTGAAGCCGCTCCGCCGTCACCGATAGCATCCGGCGGGAGAGGGGGCGAAGCTCCGGGCGATCCACGACCTTCCCCCCCGCGTCGAACGGCTGGTAGTTGACCTCCCCCACCACGCCGAGCCTCCGGAGCGTCTTGACGCTCACCCCGTAGGACTCGGCGAGCGAGCAGAAGCCCGTGGTGCCCTCGGCGATGAGCCCGATCCCCACCAGCGCGATGTCCACGTTCTGCCTCAGCAGCCGCCGCCGCTCCCTCTCGATCTGACGGAGCGAAGTCAGATGCTGCACCGGCAGGGCGTAGGCCACCACGTGAGGACGGTACTTGGCCGCCAGCATGCCCACCAGCGTGTTCGGCGACAGGTCCACCAGCCGGAGCGTGCTCTCCCCTGAGAGGGGATACAGCGTGAGGTCCCGAAAGCGCCGCTCCCGCAGGTGGCGGATGGTGTGGTAGAGGGTGAAGCCGCACGAGAGCCCCACCCGGATCCCGTTGGCGGCCACCTTCTCGAAGTAGGCGGCCGCCGCCGCCCCCAGCTCCTCCTTGACGTCGCCCCGGCCGCCCGCCGGGACCACCACGGCATCGCGGAGCCCGAAGCCTTGGACCAGGGCGGCCCCCAGGCGGGGATTCAGCGGCAGGTCCAACTCGACCCGGATCAGGCCCTCGCCGAAGGCCCGCTTCAGGAGGCGGGAGACCTTCGACGACGAGATCCCCAGGGCCTGGGCGATCTCCTTCTGGTGCTTCTGCTGGCGGTAGTAGAGCTCCAGACACTGGACCATCTGCCTGAGCTCCTGGGCGCTGCCGAGGTCCCGGGGCCGGGGTGAAAGAGTTTTCATTGGCTGAAAATTCTTGCTTGACACCCCGGATTGTATCGCATTAGGCTGGGGCTCGGAACAACATTTTGCGAGGAGGGCTCCATGGCGACCCAGAAGCGCTACGGCCCGGGAAACGGCAAGGCCCGGCTCAGCCTCAGCGACTACCACCAGTCCAAGGACAACCTCGCCGATCTCCCCCAGACGACCGCCGAAAGAGTCCCCGTCACCAACACCCCGAACATCTTCTCCCACCGCTCCTACGTCTTCGCCAAGAAGCCGGAGCTGATCCGGCGCTACGTCAAGGCCACCAAGGCCGACGTCGGCGGGGTCGGCGGCCATGTCGTGGCAGCCGACGAAGTCAAGGCCGCCGTCGCGAAGTTCGTCCTCGACAACAACCTGTTCCAGGGCGAGCCGATCTTCACCTCGCTGATGGTGACCCACACCGGCGACGACATCGCCGTGACCGGGATCATGTCCGAGCGCATCCCCATGTCCGTGGTGGACGAGCTGATGTGGGACGCCCTCCAGCTCGGGGCCGACAAGGCGACTGAGCTGGGTTTGTACGGCCCGGGGCAAGATCTCGTTGCGGACGCCTTCACCGGCAACCTCCGGGGGGCCGGCCCGGCGACCATCGCGCTGCCGTTGCCCGTCAGGCCTGACAACCCGTCCCAGACCGTGCTCCTCTCCTTCGCCGACAAGACTGAGCCCATGGCGTTCAACTACTACGCCACGGGCGCGTACCTCCTGCCGCGCTTCAACACGGGGCTCGTGATCGCCCAGTCCAAGATGAAGCGCGGCTACCTGATGGACATCGTGGACCTCGATACCAAGGCGCAGGCGATCGAGGCCGGCGCGCACCCACGCGACCAGAAGGCGCTCGACGGCAAGATGGAGGAGTTGGCCAAGGGGTTCCAGGAGAAGGTCATCACCCTCCGCGCGCCCGAGGACCTCTACGACATCGAGGGGCTCTGCCGCTCCTCCCGCTTCGTGGTCGCGCGCATCTGGAGCCGCAACGAGAAGGGCGAACGCGATCAGCTGGGCTACATCTGCTCGGCCGAGCGGCTGCACAACATCAAGACCAAGAAGGGGTTCACCTACGGGGGCAAGGACGACCCCGTCCTCCTCGCCTTCGCCCAGGGCGACTGGCCCGCGCCGGGGGAGATCACCTCGCCCTGGGCCACGTGCCCCATGGTGGCGGGCGACTGCCGGGGCAGCCACAACCTCCACATCCTGCCGGTGCCCATCAACTGGCAGACCTCCTACTGGTCGGGCCCCATCCTCTCCTGCCTCACGCTCTCCGTGAACATCCACGCCGGCCGCATCGGCGCCATCTCCGACCAGTTCGCGCTCGGGACGCCGTGGGACTACGTGCGGCAGCGCGCGTCCGAGCTCGCCGTCCAGTTCCGGACCGCCCACGGGATCAAGCAGCCGGCCACCCTCCACGAGGACGAGCTGGAGTACCAGGAGGGATGGAAGGAGCGCCGCGGGCGGCTCGAGAAGCAGTTCGAGCTGAAGCCCCCGCTCGTCTTCAACGGGGAAGGCGGCAGCAAGGCCAAAGCGCTCGTCAAGTAGCGTTGCGCCCCCTCACCTTTGTCCTCTCCCCCGATGGGGGAGAGGGTAGGGTGAAGGGGTTTTCTTATTCGCGCCGTTGACAACTTAGAACCGCGATGCTAACGTAACATTTGATCACGAAAGGACTTTAGGCGCCTTCCCTACATGGCGAAACTCCACCTGATCACCTACGGCTGCCAGATGAACGAGTACGACTCGGAACGGGTAGCCGGGTTGCTCGGGAGAGAGCGCTACGAGCTCACCGACCGCGAGGACGAGGCCGACCTCATCCTGATCAACACCTGCGCCATCCGCGAGAAGGCCGAGGAAAAGGTCTTTTCGAGGCTGGGGCAGCTCAAGGGCCTCAAGCAGAAGAATCCGGGCCTCATCATCGGGGTCATGGGATGCATGGCCCAGCTCCAGCAGAGGGATATCCTCAAGCGGGCTCCCGTGGTGGATCTCGTCTTCGGCTCCCCGGCGATGTCGCGGGTCGGAGAGCTGGTGGAGCGGGTCAAGCGCGAGCGCCGGCCGGTCCTTGAAACGGGTGAGCACCCGCTGACCAAGATCACCTCCACGCTCTCCCGTCCCGACAGGCTCAAGGCCTTCGTCACGGTCATGGAGGGATGCGACAAGTACTGCACCTTCTGCGTGGTGCCCTATACGCGCGGGCGCGAGCGGAGCCATGCGCCCGAATCCATCCTCGAGGAAATCCGGGGGCTGGCGCAGCAGGGCTACCGGGAGGTGACGCTCCTCGGCCAGAACGTCAACGCCTACGGAAAGGACCTGACGCCTGCCGCGGACCTGGCGGCCCTCATCGAGAGCGTGAACCAGATCGAAGGCATCGAGAGGATCCGCTTCACCACCTCCAACCCGGTGAACCTGACGCGCCGCCTGATGCGGGCGCTGCGGGACGTCCCCAAGGCGTGCGAATACCTGCACCTGCCGCTCCAGTCCGGCTCCGACCGGGTGCTGGCGCGGATGAACCGCGGCTACACCCGGGCCCGCTACCTGGAGCTGATCCAGGAGCTCCAGGAGACGGTGCCGGGCATCGCGCTCTCCACCGACCTCATCGTCGGCTTCCCCGGCGAAACGGAGGCGGACTTCGAGGCGACCGTCGAGATGGTGGAGGGGGTGGGCTACGACAGCCTCTTCGCCTTCCGCTACTCGCGCCGCCCGCGCACGCCGGCGGCGGAGTTTCCCGACCAGGTGCCCGAGGCCGACAAGGCCCGGCGGCTCACACGGCTGCTGGAGGTCGCCAACGCGATCCAGGCCCGGAAGAACGCCGCCCTCGAGGGACGGGAGATGGAGGTTCTCGTGGATGGGGTGTCGAAGAAGGATCCGCGGGAGCTCGCGGGCCGGACCCGCTGCAACCGCGCCGTCAACTTCGACGGCGGCGGCCGGCAGCTCTACGGCGAGCTGGTCCCGGTCCGGATCACGCAAGCCATGCCCCACAGCCTCCGGGGGGCCCTGGCGTAAGGAGGTCTTATGTGGGTTGAGATGAAGGTGCGGGGACTGGCGCTCGACCCGCTCTCGAACATGCCGATCATCATCCTTCGGGATGAGGAGGACAAGCGCTCCCTGCCGATCTGGGTGGGCATGTTCGAGGCCAACGCCATCGCCCTGGAGCTGGAGAAGATCGCGACCCCGCGCCCCATGACCCACGACCTCATCAAGAACATCCTGGAGTCGCTGGAGGCGAGGGTCCTCAAGGTGGTCGTCACGGACCTCAAGGACAACACCTTCTTCGCCGCCATCCACCTGCAGGTGGGCGACTCCGAGATCACCGTGGACTCCCGCCCCTCCGACGCCATCGCCCTCGCCCTCCGGGTGGCGGCGCCGATCTTCGTCGAGGAAGAGGTCGTGCGGAAGGCCAAGAGCGTGGAAGTGACGAAGGAGACGGAGGTGGGAGGCCGGGCCGAGGACCCGCAGAAGATCAAGGAGTGGCTCGACTCCATCAAGCCCGCGGACTTCGGCAAGATCGAGAAGAAGGACCCCGGCAAGCCGGACGAATAGAGACCCCCCAAGCGCATGTGAGCGTGCATGCGGGTCGCCATCTTCACGAACAATTACCTCCCCATGCGCGGGGGGGTAACCACCGCGGTGGAGACCCTCCGCCGGGGTCTTGAGGCCCTGGGGCACCAGGCCTGGGTGTTCGCCCCGCGGTTCTTCAACGGTTCCGTCGATCCCCCGTTCGTCTTCCGCTACCCGTCGATCCCGGCCCCGACCTATCCGGATTTCCCGCTCGCCGTTCCCTTCTCGCGCCGGCTCGCCCGCTCCGTCCACGACCTCCGCATCGACATCTTCCACGCCCAGCATCCGTTCCTCCTCGGCCGCACCGCCCGGCGTCTGGCCCTGCGGCTGGGACGCCCACTCGTGTTCACGTATCACACGCGCTACGAGAAGTACGCTCACTACGTCCCCCTGCGCCGGGACTGGGTCGAGGCAGCGGCAATTCGGTGGAGCTGCACGTTCGCCGACGCAGCGGACCTCGTCATCGCGCCCTCGGCCAAAATCCGGGACACCCTCCGCGAGCGCGGCGTGCGGGCCGCGATGGAGGTGGTCCCCACGGGGATCGAACTGGACCACTTCGTCCCAGGCGACCGGCGCGCCGCCCGGGCCGCCCTGGCACTGCCGGCGGAGGACCCCATCCTCCTCTACGTGGGCCGGCTGGACCGGGAGAAGAGCGTGGAACGCCTCCTCGCCGCATTCGAGCAGGTGGCGGCCGTCCTCCCGACGGCCCGCTTCGTCCTCGTCGGGCAGGGGACCCAGGCCGAGAGGCTCCGCGAGCAGGCGAAGCGCTTGTCCGCGGGGAACCGGATCGAGTTCCGGGGCGTGCATCCCCGCGAAGCGCTTCCCCCTTACTACCAGGCGGCCGACCTGTTCCTGTTCGCCTCCGAGACCGAGACCCAAGGGCTCGTCCTCGCCGAGGCGGCTGCGTGCGGTCTTCCCGCTGTGG
The DNA here is from genome assembly GCA_016179965.1 of Candidatus Rokuibacteriota bacterium. Lineage (GTDB taxonomy): Bacteria > Methylomirabilota > Methylomirabilia > Rokubacteriales > CSP1-6 > CSP1-6. The sequence goes on from JACPCF010000121.1 coordinate 9,196, forward strand.
CCGTGAGCGCCTCAGGCGTGGACGAGGTCGTCGCCAACGGGGAGACCGGGATCCTCGCCAAGGCAGAGCCGCGGGAGCTGGCCGATGCGGCCATCGCCCTTCTGCTCGACCCTGCGCGACGACGCGCCATGGGAGAGAGCGCCCGGCGACTGGCCGAGCGGGAGTTCTGCGCCCGCCGGCAGACCGGGCGCGTGGTAGCGCTGTACGAAGCGCTCCTGGACGGCGCGGGGCGACGCGCATGACCGAGAGCGGCTCCCGGTCGATCCGAGTCATCTTCCAGCCGGGGTGGGGAGCGCCGGAGGGCAAAGGGCTCCTCGGTGAAGGGGAACGGATCCGCACGCTCCTCCGGGTGCTGGTCTCCTACCCCGAGGTCCGTCACATTCTCCCGGACCGCATCAGTCTCGACGCGGCGGCCGAGCCGCGTGTGCTCGAGAGCGTCGCCCGGTTCCTCCAGCGCCAGGAATGGCTGGTTCAGTCCGTGGAGGTCCGCTGATGGGCGAGTCGCCCCGCCGCCTGCTCCTGGCCGACACGACCCCCGACAGCCGCGCCGTCCTCGAGCCGCTCATCAAGAACGCAGGGTGGGAGATGCTGTGCGTCGAATCGAGCTTTCAGGTGCTGAGGACGGTGCGCGACGCCAACGTGGATCTCGTCCTCATCAACCCCGACCTGCCCGGCTCGGGCGTGACCGGCGCCGACGTGGCCAAGACGCTGAAGGGCGCCACGCAGTTCCGCCACCTGCCCGTCCTGTTCCTGCTTCGCGGCGAGCGCGCCGCGCCCCCGGGGATCCCGGCGGATGGGAGCATCGTGGTGGACCGCTGGGGGCCCGCGCGCATCCTCCACACCCTCAAGCAGGCACTCGGGCTGGCCGAACCCGCACGAGAGGGGAGCTGGGACGACGCCCCGGGCCCACCCGCAGGACAGGCGGCGGAGTCCGGGCCGCCGGGTGCGGGGCCGCTGCCCTCCTCGGAGTCCGTCGTCCAGGCCCTGGCCGACCTGATCGAGCGGCTCGCGACGAGGCTCGAATCCCAGCTCTCCGATCTCCTCGCCGCGCAGGAGAGCCGCCTCCACGAGGAGGCGTCGCGGCGGCTCGCCGTCGCCGCGCAGGAGTTCTTCCTCAAGGAGGGGCCCGCGGCCATCCGGGAAGAGATTCAGGACCAGGTGCGCGAGGCCGCGGGACGGGCGGTCAGGGAGGTGGCGCGCGACGTCGTCCCCGAGGTGGCGGAGCGGCTGATCGCCGAGGAGCTCGCCAGGCTCCGCCGGGAGTACGGCATCGAGTGATAAGATAGAGCCCCAGGAGCGCACTCATGATCTGGAATCCCGGCGCCGAGACCGTTCCCCGCAGCGAGCTGGCGGCCCTTCAGCTGGAGCGGCTCCGCAACACCCTTCGCTGGGCCGGCGAGCGCATCGGCTTCTACCGGGAGGCGCTGGCCGCTGCCCGGGTGACGCCGGAGTCCATCCGGAGCCTCGACGATCTCCAGCGGATCCCCTTCACGCTGAAGGCCCACTTCCGCGAGCACTACCCCTTCGGCCTCTTCGCGGTGCCGCTGAGCCAGGTCAGCCGCATCCACGCCTCCTCGGGCACCAAGGGCAAGCCCGCCGTCGTCGGCTACACCAAGAACGACCTCCAGGTCTGGCGGGAGGTGATGGCGCGCTCCCTGGCCGCGGCGGGCGCCGAGCCCGGGCAGCTGATCCACATCGCCTACGGGTACGGCCTCTTCACCGGGGGGCTCGGCTTCCACGACGCGGCGGAGTACATGGGGTTGACGGTCGTCCCGCTCTCGTCGGGCAACACGCTCCGGCAGATCATGCTCCTCCAGGATTTCCGCCCTCAGGGGCTCGCGTGCACCCCTTCGTTCGCCCTCCACATCGGCGAGAGCCTGCGCGAAGCGGGGATCGATAGCCGGTCCCTGGGTCTCAGGTACGGCCTCTTCGGGGCCGAGCCGTGGAGCGAGGAGATGCGGCACCAGATCGAGGCGGTGCTGTCACTCACCGCGGTGGACTTCTACGGCCTCTCCGAGATCATCGGCCCGGGCGTCGCGGTGGAGTGCGCCGAGGTTCGGGACGGGCTTCACATCAACGAAGACCACTTCCTCCCCGAGATCGTGGATGCCGCGGGGAAGGCGCTTCCGCCGGGGACGGAGGGGGAGCTAGTGCTGACCGCGCTCACCAAGGAGGCGCTCCCCGCGATCCGCTACCGCACGGGCGACGTCACCAGCCTCAACCGCGAGCCGTGCAAGTGCGGCCGGACCACGGTCCGGATGGCCCGGATCAAGGGGCGGACGGACGACATGCTGGTCATCAAGGGCGTGAACGTCTACCCCTCTCAAGTCGAAGCGGCGCTCCTCGCGCTCGAGGACCTCGCGCCCCACTACCAGCTCGTGGTGGACCGCCGGCACGGCTTCCCGAGCCTGGAAATCCACGTGGAGCCCGCGGAGCGGCTGGTCCAGCGCTGGGGGCGCTTCGAGCCCACCCGGCCCGAGGTCGCCGCCCTGCGGCAGAAGGTGAGCGAGCGGCTGCGGGCCGCGCTCGCCCTGAACCCCGAGATCGTCGTCGAGCCGCCGAAGACGATCCCGCGGAGCGAGGGCAAGGCCGTCCGCGTCGTGGAGAAGAAATAACCCCGGAGGAGAAGGCGGATGACCGACAAAGAACGCGAAGAGCGGCTGCTCGCGAAGATCCGGGCGGGGGAGCGGATCGAGTCCCCCGACGAGATGACCGAGGAGTACCGCCAGAACTTGGTCCACCTGATGACCATGCAGGCGGACTCGGAGCTGGCGGGCGCTTACGGCTACGTGCCCTGGATCGCCAAGGCCCCGACGGTGGAGGAGAAGCACGTCGTGGCCCAGATCGTGAAGGACGAGGTCCGCCACGCGGTGGTCATGTATGGACTGCTCGCGGACCTTGGAATGGACGCCGACGCACACGTGAGAGCCCACGACAAGGTCTTCACGATGCGGATCGATGCGGGCGCCGACATCGGAACCGCCCGGATCACCTCGGACAAGCGCGTCAACATCTTCTACTACCCGATCGACACCTGGGCGGATTTCGTGTTCTTCAACTTCTGCATGGACCGCGGGGCCGGCCACCAGCTCGAGGACGTCCGCCACTGCTCCTACGGCCCCTGGGTCCGGGCCATCGAGGGGATCTTCAAGGAGGAGAAGTTCCACATCCGACACGGCGAGCACTGGGTGAAGCGACTGGCCGAGGATCCCGCGACGCGCGACGAGGCCCAGCAGACGCTGAACAAGTGGTACATCCGGACCATGAACATCTTCGGCCGGCCCGGCTCGCCCAAGAACGCGCTCTACCGGAAGGTCCGTCTCAAGATCCGAGACAACGACGAGGTCCGCCAGGCCTTCCACACCGAGGTGAAGGCGCTGACCGCCGCGGTCGGCCTGACTCTGCCCGAGTGGAAGCCGGCCTGGGAGCAATTGCCCGAAGAGGCTCACATCCCCGGATGACCCCCTCAGCCTGCCCCCTCACCCTGCCCTCTCCCCCTGTGGGGGAGAGGATAAAGGTGAGGGGGAAGGAGAGGTGAGGGGACAGAGGTGACGGTGAGACAGCTGCTCGCGATCCTCCTTATGACGGCCCTCATACCAGTCTGGCCCGGAGACGTCCAGGCTCAAGGGCAAAAGCTGGTGAAGGTGGCCGTGGAGTTCCGCCAGACCGGGACCCAGAGCCAGGACGCCGTCGCCGGCGGCGGGCGGGTCATCATCACGGAAAAAGGGAGCGTCCGCCCGAAGGGCGGCGTCGCGGCCGACAGCCGGCAGACGCGTGTCACGTCCTCCACGGGGATCTTCACCGTGGTGCGGGACGGCGGCGAAGCGACGCTCAGCGTGGCCACCCAGGTGCCGTACCCCCAGGTGACCTTCTTCCGGGATTACGCCACCGGCGCCGGCTACGTGGCGACCGGCGTCGCGTTCAAGGACGTGGGGACCTCCCTGAAGGTCAGCGCGAGCATCCTGCCCGGGAACCAAGTGCGGGTCAGCCTGACACCGAAGATCAGCCACTTTTCCCCCGACGGCTCGGGCACCATCGAGTTCACTGAAGCCACCACTGAGCTGGTGGTCCCCAGCGGGCGCCCGGTCGTCCTCGGAGGCGCCACCACTCAGATGCACGAGGTGACCCGCCAGATCCTCGGCTTCCGCCAGAGCCAGAGCGGAAGCGAGACGACCGTGGTCCTCATCGCCACGGTGCAGTGACCCACCACCCACTATCGCAGGAGGGCCGTATGAGCCGAGCGCGTGTCGCACTCATTTTCATCCTTGCTCTCACGTTGGCGTGGCCCCTGGCCGCGGGAGCCCAGGAGTACCGGATCGGGTTCGTGTCCGCCATCACGGGCCCCGCCTCGTCCCTCGGCGTTCCCGAGCGTGACGTCGCGGTTATGATTCAGAAGGAGCTCGAGGCCAAGGGCGGGATCACGGGCCCCGACGGGAAGAAGTACCCGGTGAAGATCTTCATCCACGACGACGAGTCCAAGGTGGACACGACGAAACGCCTTGTGAAGAAGCTGATCGCCGAGGACAAGGTCCACGTGGTGATCGCCTCCAGCCAGAGCCCCACGAGCCTCGCGGTGATCCCGGACGCCACCGAGGGCAAAGTCCCATTGATCTCCATGGCCTCCAGCCACGCCATCGTCACCCCGATCAAGGAGCGCTTCTGGGTCTTCAAGACCCCCCAGTCGAACATCCACGTGTCCACCCACCAGGTGAAGTATCTCAGGGCCAAGCGCTACACCAAGATCGCCAGCCTCTACGTCAACGACGCCTTCGGCGAGGATTCGCGGCGGGGGCTCGCGGCGACCATCAAGGACTCCGGCATCGAGATCGTCTATGAGGACAAGTTCGAGCACACCGACAAGGACATGACCCCCCAGCTCACCAAGGCGAAGGCCAGCGGCGCCCAGGCCCTGATCGTTCACGCCATCCCGCCCTCGGCCTCCATCATCACCAAGCAGTTCAGGGACCTCGGCCTCACGATCCCTCTGATCCACAACCACGGCGTCGGGAACAAGCCGTTCATGGATCTGGCCGGGGGCGCCGCCGAGGGCGTGATCTTCCCCATCGGCAAGATGCTGGTGGCGGAGTCCCTGCCGGATGCCGACCCCCAGAAGAAGGTCCTCCTGGACTTCGTCGCCTGGTACGAAAAGGGGACCGGCAAGCCGCGCAGCACCTTCGCGGGCCACGCCTGGGACGCGCTCCAGATGACGTTCATGGCGTTCGCGAAGATCTCACCGACCCTGCCCCTCGAGCAGGCGCGGGCCCTCGTCCGGGACGAGCTGGAGAAGGTGAGGAACTTCGCCGGCACGGGCGGGATCTTCAACATGTCTCCCGAGGACCACGTGGGGCTGGACGAGCGCTCCATGGTGCTGGTGCGGATCGAGGGAGGGAAATGGACGCACCTCCCGCCCGAGAAGTGGTAGCGCGCGGGAGAGAGTATTTCCGCTGACCAACTCTTCCAGCTCGTCCTCGCCGGGCTGACGACGGGGAGCATCTACGCCCTCATCGCCCTGGGCTTCGTGACGATCTACAACGTCACGGGGATCATCAATTTCGCCCAGGGCGAGTTCGCCATGCTGGGGGCCATGGTGCTGGTCTCGCTCGGCCCCCTGGGCCTCCCGCTCCCCGTGGGGGTGGCCGCGGCCGTCGCCGCCGTCACCCTCATGGGGGGGCTGGTCGAGCGGCTCACGATCCATCCGGCCCGCGGCGCCTCTGCCGTCACCCTGATCATCATCACGATCGGCGTGGACATCGCGGTGCGGGGGATCGCGCTCCTGATCTGGGGGACCGACCCCTATCCCCTTCCGCCCTTCACGGCGGGGCCGCCCCTCAGGGTGGCCGGGGCCATCATCACCCGCCAGGGCGTCTGGATCCTGGGGACGACGGCGCTGATCCTGGCCTTCCTCTACGTCTTCTTCGAGCACACCTACCCGGGAAAGACGCTCCGGGCGTGCGCCATCAACCCGCTCTCAGCCCGGCTCAGCGGCATCCGCCCCGACCGGATGTCCCTCCTGGCTTTCGCGCTTTCGGCAGGGCTCGGCGCCGTGGCCGGGATCGTCATCGCCCCGCTCACGCTGGTCTCCTACGACATGGGGCTGAACCTCGGGCTCCGGGGCTTCGTCGCCGCCATCATGGGGGGGCTGGTGAACCCCGCCGGGGCCGTGGCCGGCGCGCTCCTCCTCGCCGTCCTCGAGAACCTCGCGGCCGGGCTCTTCCGCGCCGCGTACAAGGAGACCGTGGCATTCGTCGTCCTCTTTCTCATCCTCTTCTTCCGCCCCCACGGGATCTTTGGCCGCGGGGCGCGGGGCGGTCTATGACACCCTGGGCGGTCGTCGGGGGTCTCGTGATCGTGGCGGTGATTCCCGTCTTCGTCAGGACGCCTTCCTATCTGGACGTCCTCATCTACGTCGGCATCTACACCATCGTCACCACGGGCCTCTGCCTCCTGACAGGCTATGCCGGCCAGATCTCGCTAGGGCAGGCCGCCTTCTACGGCCTCGGCGCTTACGCGTCGGCCATTCTCACGGTCTCCTACGGCGTCCCGTCCTGGCTCGCCCTGGTCGCGGGGATCGTTCTCACGGCGGCCGTGGCCTACGGGTTCGGCATCCCGATCCTGAAGCTCAAGGGGCACTACCTGGCGATGGCCACGCTGGCCTTCGGGATCATCGTCTATCTGGCCTTCGTCGAGTTCAAAGACTTCACGGGCGGGCCGTCGGGGATGCCCGGCGTGCCGCCGTTCTCGCTCTTCGGCTTCACCTTCGACAGTGACACGAAGCGCTACTACCTGACCACGGGCGCCGCGCTCCTGACGCTCCTGGTGGCGCGGAACGTCGTGAATTCGCGCATCGGGCGCGCGCTCCGGTCCATCCACGGCAGCGAGGTCGCCGCCGAGACGCTGGGGGTGGACACGGCCCGGCACAAGCTCCAGGTCTTCGCGCTGAGCGCGGCCATGGCGAGCCTGGCCGGGAGCCTCTACGCCCACCACCTGGGGCTGGTGAGCCCGGCCGCGTTCACCTTCGTGGCCTCGGTGGAGTTCGTCGTGATGGCGGCCATCGGCGGCCTCGCGAGCATCTGGGGCGCGCCCTTCGGGGCAGCGGCCATCACGATCCTCACCGAGGCGATCCGGCGGGTCATGCCACGCCTGCTCTCTTACGCCTCGGGCGAGCATGAGGTGATCGCCTACGGCATCATCCTGGTCGCGATCATGATCTTCATGCCCGAAGGGCTCGTGGCCGGCCTGCGCGCCTCCTTCTGGCAGCGGCGCCGGGCCGGCGGCTGATGGCGCCGGCGCTGCTGTCCGCGCGGGGGCTCGCGAAGACTTTCGGCGGCGTCGTGGCCGTGGCCGACGTGACTTTCGACGTCCCCGCGGGCGAGATCCGCGCGATCATCGGTCCCAACGGGGCGGGGAAGACCACCATCTTCAACCTCATCACGGGGATCTTCCCTCTCGACCGTGGCGAGATCAGCTTCAGGGATCACGGGCTCAACGGCCTGAGCACGTGGCAGCGGGCCCAGCTCGGGATCGCCCGGACCTTCCAGAACCTCCAGATCTTCACGAACATGACCGTGCTCGAGAACGCGATGGTCGGCCGCCACCGCCAGAGCCGGGCGGGCCTGCTGGCCGCCGCCTTCCGGACGCCCGGCTCCCGACGCGAGGAGGCCCGCATCCGGGAGCACGCTCTCGCCTGTCTCGGGGTCGTCGGGCTGGAGGCCCGCCGGGACGATCCGGCGGGAAGCCTGCCCTTCGGCCAGCAGCGGCTCCTCGAGATCGCCCGCTGCCTGGCCACCGAGCCCACCTTGCTCCTCCTGGACGAGCCGGCGGCGGGCCTCAACCTCGCGGAGACCGACGCGCTCGGCCGGCTGATCCTGTCGCTCCGCCGGCGCGGCATCACGATCCTCCTCGTGGAGCACCTCATGGACCTCGTGATGGGGATCTCGGATTCCGTGCTCGTTCTGAACTACGGCCAGGTGCTGGCCCAGGGCTCGCCGGAGGCCGTGCAGAACAACCCGGCGGTGATCGAGGCCTACCTCGGGGCCGAGGTGGCGGATGCTTGAGATCGAGGACCTCTTCGTGTCCTACGGCGCGATCCAGGCCCTCAGCGGCGTGAGCCTGAGCATCGGCGAAGGGAACATCGTGACTCTCATCGGGGCGAACGGGGCGGGGAAGACGACGCTCCTCCGCACCATCTCCGGGCTCCTCAGGCCGGGGAGCGGGCGTATCGCGTTCGAGGGCCGGGAGATCACGGGGAGGGCGGCCGAGGACGTCGTGAGGCTCGGGATCTCCCACGCCCCCGAGGGGCGCCAGAACTTTGCGGCTCTCACAGTCCGGGACAACCTCCTGATCGGCGCCTATCCCGTGTACCGCCGCCACGGGAAGGCCGGGGTCCAGGCCGACCAAGAGCGCGTGTTCACGCTCTTCCCCATCCTCCGGCAGCGCCAGCGCCAGATGGCAGGCACGCTCTCGGGCGGCGAGCAGCAGATGCTCGCCATCGGGCGCGTCCTCATGGCGCGGCCGCGCCTGGTGCTTTTAGACGAGCCTTCGATGGGGCTTGCCCCGCTCGTTGTCAGGGAGATCCTCAAGCAGATCAGGCGCCTCCCTGAGGCGGGCACCACGGTGCTGCTCGTCGAGCAGAACGCGCGGAGCGCGCTGGCCATCGCCGATCGCGGCTACGTGATCGAGACGGGGCGGGTGGTGCTGGCGGGGAGCGCGGACGAGCTCAAGCGGGACCCGCGCGTCCAGGCGGCCTACCTGGGCCGCGCCTCGCGCGCCCGATAAAGGGGTCAGGTCTTGCAATCACACAAGGGCCGCGATCGGAGCAGAGGACAGCCCAGGAATGTTGGATTGCAAGACCTGACCCCAATCCGGGAGAAGGTGAGCCGGGATCCGTATGCCGTCTCGCTGGGGATCGAGCTCCTCGACCTAGCCCCGGGATACTGCCGCGCCGCCATGCGGCTCGAGCCTCACATGGCGAACTTCCAGGGAAACCCCCACGGCGGGGCTATCTTCTCCCTGGCCGACTACGCCTTCAGCGGCGCCTGCAACGCCCACGGCGAGCCGGCCGTCGCGCTCTCCGTGACGATCCAGTTCCTGGCGACGGTCAAGCCGGGCGCGCGCCTCATCGCCGAAGCCCGCGAGCAGCGGCAGGGGCGCCGGGCGGGCTTCTACACGATGACGGTAACCGCTGAGGGCGGCACGGTCGTCGCCACCTGCCAGGCCGTCGCCTTCCGCTCCGCCTGATCGCCCCCAGACGCGCGCCGGTCCCCGTATGGCGCGTCGAGCAGCCTGTTCGAGCGCGGGCTTAGCCCGCGCAATCCCGGGGGAGGGTTCGGAAGGGGGGCGAAGCCCCCCTCCGAGTCGCTACGCGTAGCTGAAGCCCATCGTCCGGCAGTGGTAGTGGAGGCCGGCGTCCTGGACGATGAGGAAGAGTGCGAGCTGGTCGCCCTCGTTGTGATGTGAGTGGACGTCGGCCGGGGGAGTGATCACGACCGCATGCTCCTGCCAGTCCACGCGCGTCCCGCCGACCATCGAGTAGCACTGCTGGCCCTGCACGACGAGCGTGACCGCCACGGCGTTGTGGCGGTGGGCCCGCTGCGATTCGTGGGGCAGGAGGGAGTTTAGCGCGAGCGTGAGCGAGGGGAGGCAGGTGCGCTGGCCGTTGAGCGAGGCGTTGGCGAAGACGACCGCCTTGCCCGTCATCGTCTTCTCGGCCGGGAGGCGGTGGATCACCTCGAGCTGACGCCGGATCTCCTCACCGGGGTAGTGGACGGTCTGAATCGGCGCGCTTCCCGGCGCCGGAGGCTGGGCCCCCTCGAAGGCCAGCTGGGGCTCGTTGGTGACGATCCACAGGAGGCAATCGGCGGCTCCCGCCAGATGCGTGACCGCGTTGCCGCCCGGCAGGCAGAAGACGTCTCCCGTCTCCCAGGTCAGCGCGTCGGCGCCACACACGGTCTCGCCCGAGCCGGCCATGACGTAGCAGATCTCGCCGGTCGCTGCGAAGTGGGTCGTCAGCGCGTCGCCAGCCCGGATTGGCGCGTAGCGCGCGAGGATCAGGGGTGTCGTCGCGGGAAAGCCGCAGCCGAGCGTCCCGCTCAGATCGAGCGTGATCAGGCCGGTGGGCGTGGCTGGATCGAGGGCCCGGTCCCGCTCGGCCAGGAAGACGTGGGCCGGGATCCGCGGCAGCTTGATGTTGAACGCATCCCCCGAGGAATAGTAGCGGGCGCGCTGCGTATAAGGCGTCTCGACCTTGGTCGCCATGTCGTCCCCGGAGCTCAGTTCTTCCACCTGAACGGGGCGAAGTGGCCGTTGTTCTGGCCGGTGGCGTCGTCCCAGTGGAGGCCGAAGGCGTGGAGGTGGCTGCGCGCCGCCTTGG
>JACPCF010000133.1 GCA_016179965.1 Candidatus Rokuibacteriota bacterium
GCAGGCGCGGACGGCGTGGTCCTCGCAGGCCAGCGGGGCGCCGAAGAGGGCCATGATGCCGTCGCCCATCACCTGGTTCACCGTCCCCTCGTAACGATGGACGGCCTCCATCATGCGCTCCAGCACGGGGTCGAGGAGCTTCCGGGCCTCCTCGGGGTCCCGGTCGGCCAGGAGCTCCAGGGAGCCCTTGAGGTCGGCGAAGAGGACGGTGACCTGCTTGCGCTCTCCTTCGAGGGCGCTCCGGGAGGTCAGGATCTTCTCGGCCAGGTGTTTGGGCGTGTAGGCCTCGGGGGAGGCGAACTTTGGTGCCGGAGCGATGGCGGCAGCCTGTAGCGCCTGTCCGCACCCGCCGCAGAAGTTCTCGCCCGGTTCATTCGAGAAGCCGCAGGAGGGGCAGGTGAGAGCCAACGGCGCGCCGCACTTCGCGCAGAAGCGGCGTCCTTCTCGGTTCTCCTGTTCACAGCGGGGACACTTCATGAACGCGGCCTCCAGCGAGAAGATGCCCAAGCATAACGCCGCGACGAGAACCAGGGAATAGCCGTAGCCTCGGTGCGGGGATCGGCCCGCAGCGGATTACAGGCCTGGGTTCTGTGCCATCTCTCAGATTCTGCGTCGGATGTGGTGGAAGCCGTCGAAATGAAAGGGGCTCTTGGGGAAGCCCACATCCCAGATTATTGAGCGCCGGAGGATTGGACGGAATTACCTGAAAAACATTAGAAAAGCGCCAGAGAAGGCCTGTAAGCCGGGTCCTGTGCCCTGAGCAGTTTCCTGGCCCAGGGCGACGGTCATTTCTCTAGGATGCCGGTTGCCCGGCACCTCCAGCGGCCTAACCCGAGAGCATCGGGCGGGCGACCCGCTCTCCTATTTGGCCTTGCTCCGGGTGGGGTTTACCGAGCCAGCCCGGTCACCCGAGCTGCTGGTGAGCTCTTACCTCACCGTTTCACCCTTACCGTCTCGCGACGGCGGTCTGTTTTCTGTGGCACTGGTCCGTGGGGTTGCCCCCCCTGGGCGTTACCCAGCACCCTGCCCTGCGGAGCCCGGACTTTCCTCCCGCCGCGTTGCCGCGGCCGGCGACCATCCGGCCTTCTCTGGCGCTAGTCAAAGAGCGTGCTCGCGGAGCAAGTATACCACCGAGGGAACCAAAAGGCGGGGGCCCGGTCTAACGTGGCAGGAGGGGCCTGACTACGAGCCTGATCAAGATCTTCCTGCTGGCCGCCGGAGCGCTGGTCGTCTCGGTGGTGGGCGTCAAGCTTCCTCCCTGTGCCGCTTAGGCCCCTTCGACCTCAGGTTCCTTCAGGACTGGGAGAGGCGGGCGCGGTTGGCGAGGCGGTCGGCCGCGCGGTTCTGCTCGCGGGGGATGTGGACGATCTCGAACGAGTCGAAGGCGCGGGCCAGGCGCCGCGCCTCCTCGTGGAGAGGCTTCAGCTTTGCGTCGCGGACCTTGTACTCGCCCAGGAACTGGCGGACGAGGAGCTGGGAGTCCGAGCGGACGGTGACCGTCTTCGCTCCCAGCCGGCGGGCCTTCCTGAGGGCGGCCAGGAGGGCCTGGTACTCGGCCTGGTTGTTGGTGCAGTGGCCGATGGCCTCGCCCCACGCCTCGACGGGGGTGCCGTGGCCGTCCTCGACGACGACGCCGATGGCGCCCGGGCCGGGGTTGCCCTCGACGGAGCCGTCAACGTAGAGGGCGAGGGTGGAGAAACGGGTCAAGGGACCCTCACCCTAGCCCTCTCCCTAAACGGGAGAGGGAGCTTCAAGGCAGCCAGTAGAGGAAGCGGCCACAGCTTTCGCAGTTGAGGAGGGCGGACTGCTGCTTGACCTCCTGGAGGCGCTGGGGGGTGAGGGTCATGCGGCAGCCCGCGCAGATGCCGCCGCCATCCACATCCACCGGAAGCACCTGGGCCACGGCGAGGCCGCCCCGGTTCTTGAGGAGCTTCTCGTAGTCGGCGAGGAGGTCCTTGGGGAGTTCGCGGGAGAGGGACTGGCGCTCGCCCCTGAGGCCCGTCACCTCGACCTCGACGGCGGCCAGGCGCGCGCGGGTCTGGGCCTCCTCCTGCTGGCCCTGGGCTTCGCGGGTCTTGAGAGACACCTCGGCGTCGCGGATCTCCACGGCGAGCTGCTCCTGGATCTCCATGAGGGCGAGAATCTCCTCCTCCATCTTCGCCTTCTCCTGCTTGATCTCCTCGATCTCCGCCAGGACGGCGGAGTACTCCTTGTTGGTCTTGACCTCGTAGAGGCGGGCCTCGGACTTCTGGCGCTTGACCTGGCAGACCTCCAGGTCCTTCTCCTTGGCGCGGGTATCCTTCTTGTTCTGGTCGAGGCGCCCCTTGAGAGTCTGGACGCCGTCGCGCGCCTGGGCGACGGCCGCCTGGACGGCTTCGATCTGGCCCGGGAGGCGGGCGAGCTCCGCCTCGAGCGCGGCGATTTTCGTGTCCAGCGCCTGGAGGTCGATCAGCACCTGGAGCTGCTGGTCCACTCCTCCTCCTTCAAGTTGGTGGGCCCACCCGGGCTCGAACCAGGACCTTACCGGTTATGAGCCGGCGGCTCTGCCAATTGAGCTATGGGCCCGGTGGCCATCATATCATCACGTTTCCAGGAAGCTCCGGAGCTTCTTCGACCGCGAGGGATGGCGGAGCTTCCGGAGCGCCTTGGCCTCGATCTGGCGGATGCGCTCGCGGGTGACGGCGAAGTCCTGGCCGACCTCCTCTAGCGTGTGCTCGCAGCCGTCGGAGAGGCCGAAGCGGAGGCGGAGCACCTTCTCCTCGCGCGGCGTGAGCGTGTTCAGCACCTTGTTGGTCTGCTCCCGGAGGGAGAGACCGATGATGGACTCCACCGGGGAGACCACCTGCTTGTCCTCGATGAAGTCACCGAGATGGCTGTCTTCCTCCTCGCCGATGGGCGTCTCGAGAGAGATCGGCTCCTGGGCGATCTTGAGCACCTTCCGCACCTTGTCCACCGGCACGTCCATCTTCTGGGCGATCTCCTCAGGCGTGGGCTCGCGCCCGAGCTCCTGGACGAGCTGGCGGGAGGTGCGGATCAGCTTGTTGATGGTCTCGATCATGTGCACGGGGATGCGGATCGTGCGCGCTTGGTCGGCGATGGCGCGGGTGATGGCCTGGCGGATCCACCAGGTGGCGTAGGTGGAGAACTTGTAGCCGCGCCGGTACTCGAACTTGTCCAC
>JACPCF010000084.1 GCA_016179965.1 Candidatus Rokuibacteriota bacterium
CATGCCGCCCTCCATGTGCATCGGCTTGTGGCAGTGGAAGAACCAGTCGCCGGGGTTGTGGGCGGTGAACTCGATCACGACCGACCCCATGTGGGCCTCCACGTCGACGCTGTCCCGGACGATCGGCTCTGCGAGCCGCTGGCCGTTCACCGCCAGCACCTTGAACGATTGGCCGTGGAGGTGCATCGGGTGCGCCTCCATGCTCATATTGCGGAATTGCACCCGTGCCCGATCCCCTTTCCGGAGACGCAACAGGTCCGTGTTCGGGTAACGCTTGTCATTAATGGTCCAGACATCGGAGCCCATCATCCCTCCGCTCAGGACGAGGTCGAAGGTCTGCTCCTGGCCTGAAGGGGGTGGAAGGACCTCTCGACCCCGCCCCAGGGTGTAGCGCCAGAGGCTCAGGCCGGCCACGCCCTCCACAGGCGCTTCGGCCTTGGCCCCTTCGTAGCCCTCATAGACAATGAGCACTTGCTCGCCGGCTGGCGCATGGCCGGGCTCGGCGCAGGAGAGGAACCAGGCCCCCGGCCGGTCGGCCACGAACTGGACGTCGTAGCGCTCGCTCGGGGCAATGGGGACGGCGTCCACCTCGACCGCCTGAACGAGCGGATTGCCGTCAGTGTGGGTCACTTGGAGCCTGTGGTCGGCCAGGCGGATGACATGGGTGTGGTCAGCGCTGGCGTTGATCAGGCGGAGGCGAATCCGCTCGCCTTTGCGCACCGCGAGGGGCTGGGTCGCTGGGTAGGCTTTGCCGTTGATCGTCATCACGTCGTACGCCGGGTGCTGGCCACCCCCCATCATCCCGCCCATGCCGCCGCGACCCATCATCCCCTCCATCATCCGACCCATCCCCCCGCCCATCATGCCCATCATCCCGCCCATGCCGCCGCGGCTCCCCGCGGTCCCCTCCGTGGTCCCGGCCAGAGCGGTTCCCGTCCCCGTGGCCCAGTCGTCCAGGACCAGGGTGTACTCGCGGTCGAACGGGAAGGGGTCGGGCTGGGCCGGCTCGATGATCAAGGGAGCGTAGAGACCCAGGTCGAGCTGCCGGTGCTCCTGGAAGTGGGTGTGGTACCAGCGGGTGCCTGGCGGGGTCGCGACGAAGTCATAGACGAACGTCTCCCCGGGCTGGACCGGCTTCTGTGTGATCCCCGGCACCCCGTCCATCGGGTTCGGGACATCCACCCCGTGCCAGTGGATCGTCGTCGGTTCAGGGAGCGCGTTTCTCAGGACGATCCGCGCGCGCTCGCCCTCCTTCAGGCGTAGCTCCGGGCCGGGGATCTGACCGTTGTACGCCATGGCCTTGATCCGCTTGCCGGGGGCGAGCTCCCAGGTGATCTCCCGCGCTTCCAGGGAGATCTCGCGGACGCCGCCGGCGCCCTTGCGCTCAGCGGCGCCACCCAGGCCGGGGAGCAAGGCGCCGCCCCCGACCGTGAGGGCCAACGCACCCAGCCCCGCCTGGCCGGAGACCCTCAGAAACTCGCGGCGCGGGAGTGACCGCATGTTCACTGCTGTCGATTCCATGTCCTTCCTCCATCGCTGCTCTTGAAGATGATGCCGTCCATCGTGGACACGTAGACTTCACCGGGGCGCTTCGGATTCACCGCCACTGCCGCGAGGCTCTTCAACTCCTTTCCCAGAGGCTTCCAGGTCTCACCGGCGTCCGTGCTCTTGAAGAGCCCGTCCCGCGTCGCGACGTACATGACCTTGGGGTTCTCAGGATCAACCGCAAACCCGTTCACCGTTCGGTTGGCGGGCAGACCGCCCACCAGCTTCCACCCTCAGAAACAGTCCGGGTTGCGCTGGAGCCCCTCGGCCGTGCCGGCGTAGAGGAAGATCCCGCCCATTCCCGTCGGGATGTTAACCGAGGCGAGCACCTTGACCTCGCCCCCGGGCCCGTCGTCCACGCGGACCCACTTCGTCCCGCCGTCGGCCGTCCGGTAGATCCCCTCCGCCTTCTCGCGGACGGCGGTGTGGAGCTTGTCGGGCGCGGTGGGATCGATGGCAAGGCCGTGGACGTCGAGGCCCCCGAGCCCGGCGTTGACCTCCCGCCAGGTCTTCCCGCCGTCGGTGCTCTTGAAGACGCCCGCTTCGTGGGTCCCGGCATAAAGCGCGTTCGAGTCTCTGGGATGGACGGCAATCGCCATCACGTCTACATGAGGATGACTCGAAGGGAGGGCAACCTTCTGCCACGACCGCCCCCCGTCCTGGCTCCTGAAGAGCCCCGTGTGCGCCCCGAGGAACAGGACCTGGCCCGCGGCATCCATTGCGAGGGCGTGGACGTGCTCGAAGCCGCCGCCAGCCTTCGGAGCGTCTTGACCGGCGAGCAAGCGTGAATGAACCCCAGAAAGCACGGCCAGCGTGATCAAGAGGGTTACCAGCGTGTGGGAAAGTATCGGCATTCCTCTCCTCCTCTCCCCGTACGGGGTCCGTGCCGATTTCAGCGCGGCCTCCCCCGTCGTGGCGGCTGTCGCCTGGAGTTGCCTGGTCATTCCTTGCCAGACCGCCCTACTTTGTCGAGCCGCCCGGAGGAGGTCCTGGCCAGCGCTTCTTCGATCGCCGCCCGAAACGCCTCATAAGGCTGGGCGCCCGCGAACAGCCGCCCGTTGATGAAGAAGGTAGGTGTGCCCCGAGCTCCCAGCCTGAACCCAAGGGTCGTTTCATCCTCGACCTTCCGCCGGTACTTGCGGGAGGCCACGCAGTGGGTGAAGCCTCCGACATCGAGGCCCATCTCCTCCGCGTACCGTCCCAGCTTCGCGTCAGTGAACGCCAGAGCGCCCTGGGACTCGAAGAGCTTGTCGTGGTAGGGCCAGAACTTCCCCTGCTCCCGGGCACACTCCGCGGCCTGGCCCGCGGCCACGGAATGCTCCCCCAGAATCGCGAAGTGCTGGTATACCAACCGCAGCTGGCCGGTCTTGATGTACGTCTCTTTGAGACTCGGAAGGGTCTCGGCCCAAAACTTCCTGCAGAAGCTGCACTGGAAGTCCGAGAACTCGACCATCGTCACCGGCGCAGTGGGAGAGCCCAGGACCCGTTCTGACTCGGAAGTGACGGTTCGAGGGACGGCCACCGGCTCGGCAGCCGTCGACGCGCGTCCGACGGCCAGGGCGGCTGCCGCCGTCAGCGCGACCAGCAGGATCGATCCCTTT
>JACPCF010000122.1:0-3348 GCA_016179965.1 Candidatus Rokuibacteriota bacterium
CTGCTGGCGGCGGAAGAGATCAACGCCCAGGGCGGTCTCTTGGGGAAGAGGAAAATTGAAACGATCAGGGCCGACGAGGCGGCCGGCACCGACGCCGTCGTCAAGGAGTTGCGGCGGATGAAGCTGTCGGAGAAGATTGACTGCTTCACCGGCATCATCTCGAGCGGCAACACGCCGGCCCTCGGCCCCGTCTCCGAGGAGCTTAAGTGCTTGACCCTCTTCACCGACGGCTGCACGGACTTCCTCTTCGAGAAGGCCGTGCCGAACCCGCACTACGTCTTCCGGGTCACCAACATCCAGTCGGCTGACGGCGTGATGGCGGCGATCGCCGCCGCCCAGGCCTGGCCCGAAGTGAGGAAGATTGCGCACATCCACCCCGACTACTCCTACGGCCGGAACGCCTTCGACCACTTCAACATCGCGCTCGGGAAGCTGATCGGAGGGAAGATCGAGGTCGTCTCCGAGGCGTGGCCGAAGCTCGGGACGACGGAGTTCACCGCCCATATCACGAAGACCATTGGGGCCAAGCCCGACCTCCTCTTCACCTCGATCTGGGGCGGCGACTATATCGCCTGGTACAAGCAGTCCCTCCGGTACGACCTGTTCAAAAAGATGAAGGTCGCGACGACGCTGGCCTTCGGGATTGCCCCCCATGCAGTCGGCAAGGACCATCCCGAGGGGATCGTCGCCGGCGTCCACGCCAACTACCACTTCCTCTACCCACCCGGGAACCGGTGGCTCCCGAACGCCCGGTTTGTGAAGGCCTTCCACCCGAGGGCGCGTACACCGCGCTCTACCTCCTCAAGCTGGCCGTCGAGAAGGCCAACCGGCTCGTCGGTGGCTGGCCCGACGACGAGGCGATCATCGCCATGCTCGAGGGCATCTCCTGGGCCTCCCCCGCCGGCTACATCCAGATCCGCCCGGACAACCACCAGGGGTACAAGAACGCCATAACGGGCTTCCTCTGGAATTCACCGGAGTACCCGTTCCCGGTTCTGGATCCGAAGCGGGTCATTGCGGTGCCGATCAGCAACATCACGGCGCCTCCCGGCTGGCCCAAGGGAGAGCCGACAGCCACCTACAAGTGGATTGAGGAGACCTGGCCCAAGGTGGGCTAGGCAGAACGCCCGTTCCCGACCCGTCGGCGGCCATATGCTCGGCCGCTGGCGGGTCCTCTTTTGTCAACGAAAGGCATGAGAGTCCCGGCCCGCTGCGGCCTTGTGCTCCTGGCCTGGCTTGTCGCGCTGCCCCCCGCCCACGCCGGGCACGAGTTTCCCTTCTACCCGTCCTTCTACCCGCACGAGATCACGATCGAAGCGGTTGACCCCGCGGCCGCGGGGGCGCGGCTCCAGAAAGGCTCCCTCCACGCCTATGTCGGCGGCGATCCCTTCGAGGGGAAACCGGCGCCTGCCAATGTGGGCCACGTCGAGTTCCTCGGTTCGTATGTCGTCGTGACGCTCAACCCTGCTTCCGGGTCATTCCCGGACAAACAGTCCCGTTGCGCTGCTGCACACAAAGCGGTGGACAGCCTCGCCGCGGGGCCCTACACGTTCCACCCGTACCCGATCACCCCCTATCACTCGGACTATCTCCAGCATTTCGACCTCGCCGAGGCCGCCAAGAAGGAATACCGCGCCCCGGGAGGCGTGAGCTCGAGCGGGCCGCCGCTCCGAATCAGAGCCAGGGGCAACCTGGCGGAGAAGCTCGTCCCGTCCGGCGCCCGGGCGGATGCGGGGGCCTGGGACGCGACCGTTGACGCGATCGACACTCACGACCTGCTTTTGTCGCGGGGATGGAGCCTGAACGGCTGGATCGGCCCCCCGTGGGTCAAGGAGGGATGGTTCCACGCGTACCTGCTCCACGCGGGAACGATTGCCGACGCGGGTGCCAGACAGGTTGCTGACGCGACATTCCAGCGCCTCGTCAGTGGGCGCTACGACGGTCCCGTCGAGCGGCTCAACCTTGAACGGAAGCTGGTCTCGCTCCTGCGCGGGGGTTGTGAGCGCCTGGTCGCGGGGTACACCCTCAAGCGAGAGTACTTCAACGCAGACTACTCGAGTGGCGTGGAGAACATCGCCTACGACGCTCACACCGGCTTTCACTCGCCGATCTTCATCAGAACCGTGAAGCTGAAAGACTTCCCCTGGAACGGCTGGTTGACCTTAGGAATCCCGGCGAAGCCAGGGGCCGCCTGGAACCCCATCGGCGGCCTCAACGACCCGGCCGGCCGGCTCATCTGGTTCGCCCTCGGCGATCCGGCGTTGTTCCCCGCCCCCTACAGCGGGAGCTGGATCCCGAACCGGCTGACGGCCACCCTTGCGGCCACGAGCGGGCGCGGGATTGAGGTCCCCCAGGACGCCCTGATTCCTGAGGCCGGCACTGGACTCCTCCGCAAAGCGGCGCCGGGTACGCGCGCCGCAGCCAGGGTGCAATACCGTGTTCTCACCTCAGCCTTTCACGACGGCTCGCGCATGTCTCCGGGTGACGTCCTCTATCCCTTCGCCTTCGCGTATCGCTGGGGGGGCGAGCGCCGGCCACGGCAGTATGACCCGGCCGTGGCCGCGGCCACCGCTCTCTTGCGTGAGCGGCTTGGGGGGGTAAAACTGCTGCGGGTGGAGCGGGACGTCCTTGCCTTCGGCGACGTGAAGCTCACGTACGAAGTCCCCGTCCTCGACGTATACGTCAACGATGCCTCGCCGGACCCGCTGCAAGTTGCCGCGCTGGCGCCTCCCTGGTCGAGCCTTCCGTGGCACGTGCTGGTGCTGATAGAAGAGGCGGTGAGCCGGGGCCTGGCCGCCTTCTCCGACGAGGAGGCGAACCGCCGCGGCATCGCCTGGATGGACCTCGCCCGTGACCGGAAGCTGAAAGACGCCCTGGTGCCCCTCCTGGACGAGCTCGCGCGCCGTAACCACGTCCCCGAGGCCCTCAGAAGCCTCGTGACCGCGGGCGAAGCCAGGGAACGCTGGAGCGCCCTCAAACACTTCTATGACAAGCACCAGCACTTCCTGGTGACCAACGGTCCCTATCGCCTCCACCAGTGGTCCGAGACGTCAGTCGTGCTCCAGGTGTTCCGCGACCTCACGTTCCCGCGGGGAGTCGGCTCGTTCGACCGCTACGCGTTCCCGCTCCGGGCCTACGTCTCGAAGACCGAGTTCCGCGGCGACCATCTCGAGATCCACGCGGAGGTCGAGAGGGTCGAGCGCTTCGGCCGGGAGTATAAGATCGTCCGCGAACCGTTCTCGAAACGGGCCTTCGACCAGGACAAGCGAAGTCTCCCCGTCGGGCGATTTGTCACCGTCGGCCCCGACGGCACGGTGGTGAACGCGGGGACCGTGCAGCCGACCGACG
>JACPCF010000122.1:3372-32723 GCA_016179965.1 Candidatus Rokuibacteriota bacterium
CCAGACCCTGAACTCGCTTTTCTACGCATCGATCCTCTTTCTGATTGCCTCCGGCTTGACCTTGATCTACGGCGTC
Source organism: Candidatus Rokuibacteriota bacterium (assembly GCA_016179965.1). Taxonomy (GTDB): domain Bacteria; phylum Methylomirabilota; class Methylomirabilia; order Rokubacteriales; family CSP1-6; genus CSP1-6. The sequence continues at coordinate 3,449 of JACPCF010000122.1, forward strand.
ATGCGGATCGTGAACCTGGCTCACGGAAACCTCTACGCGTTGGGGGCGTACGTGGCGGGATGGATCCTGGGTCTCTTCGCAGGCCCGGGACACGAGCCCAAGATGTGGCTGTTCTTCCTGCTGCTCTCAGGCGCCGTAGCGGTCGCCGTCGCAGGGGCGATCCTCGAGCCCACCCTGCTCCGCCCCCTCTACCGGCGCGCCGAGGAGTACCAGCTCCTCGTCACCTTCGGCCTGCTGCTGATCCTCGAAGACCTCATGCACCTGGTGTGGGGCCCGTACCCGCTCACGTCGAGCGCACTCCCAGACCTCCTGGGAAGCTCCACGATCCTTGGCGCCACCTATCCGAACTACAACATTCTCGTCATCGTCATCGGATTTGTCGCCGCGGTGGGTCTCTGGGCCTTCGTGTACAGGACCAAATTCGGCGTGATCCTGCGGGCGACCTCTCAGAACATGCGCGTGGCGTCCGCCCTGGGCGTGAATGTTAAGCGGGTCTACGTTCAAGCCTTCACGCTCGGTTGCTTCATGGCGGGCCTGGGAGGGGCCGTCATCATGCCGATCTCGGGGGCCGTCCTGGGGATGGGGGTGGAGGCCCTTATCCTGGCGTTCGTCGTGGTCGTCGTCGGGGGGCTCGGAAGCCTCGAGGGTGCCCTCGTTGGCTCAATCATTGTGGGCGCCGTGCGAACCTTGGGGATCACGTACTTTGCCGAAATCGAGCTGGCGGTGCTTTACCTCATCGCGGTTGTCGTTCTCCTCGCGCGGCCGGCCGGGCTCTTTGGAAGAGCATGACCTCCGTGCCGTCCTTCCACAGCGCCACGTCCGCCAGGCGGATCGTCGCCTATGCGGTTCCCGTCGCCGTGGTGTTGCTCGTCATTCCCCTTGTCCTTCCGCCTTACCAGACGATCCTGCTCTCCTACGGCCTGATCATGGCCATCGCGGCCCTCGGCTTCAATCTGCTCCTGGGGTACACGGGACTGCTCTCATTCGGCCACTCCGCCTATTTCGGCGTCGGCGCGTACGCCGCCGCCTTTCTGGTGAAGTATCTGGGCATCAAATCCATGGAGGTGTTTCTGCTCGGTGGGGTGGTCGCCTCCGCCATCGTCAGTGCCCTCTTCGGACTCATTTGCGTGCGATACACGCGGATTTTCTTCTCGATCCTGGCCCTCGCCCTCTCCCAGGTCCTCTGGAGCCTCGCCCTGAAACTCTTCTGGGTCACCGGAGGGACCGATGGACTCCGGGTTCCGACGCCCACGTTCCTGGGCGGCCTGGTCCAGACCTCGGGAGACAAGCTGTCCTTTTTGTCGAACACCTACTATTACCTCGTGCTGGTCATGTTCTTGCTGTGCGCCGGCGTCATGTGGGTCATCGTCAATTCGCCGTTCGGGAAAGCCCTCCAGGCGATCCGGGACAATGAGATCCGGGCCGAATTTGTGGGCGTCCAGGTGCGCAAGTACCGGTTGATCGCTTTCCTGGTTTCCGGGATCTTCACGGGACTTGCCGGAACCCTCTGGGTGCCGCTCAACGGGCTTACGACCCCCGACATTCTCTACTGGCCCTTCTCCGGGGAGATCGTGTTTCTCACCGTGCTGGGAGGGTTCCGCACGTTCTCCGGGCCCATCATCGGCGCGGTTGTGTTCAACTACTTGAAGAGCTACGCCGTCGGATTCACGGTCTATTGGCAGCTGTTGCTCGGCGTCGTCCTCGTCGTGCTCGTGCTGTCCATGCCCTCCGGCATCGTCGGGACGGCGAACGCCCTCTGGTCGAGGCTGAGGAGGTCGGCCGCGTGAGCCTTCTGGCGACCACGCAGCTGAAGAAGTACTTCGGCGAGACCCATGCCGTGGACGGGGTGGACTTCACCGTCACACAGGGTGAGGTGCTGGCCCTGATCGGATCCAACGGCGCGGGAAAAACGACCCTCGTCAACGTGATCAGCGGGCTGCTCCGTCCTGACGACGGCACGATCCTCTTCCAGGGTGCCGACGTGACCCACCAGTCGATCCACGACCGCATCAAGGCGGGCATCGCGCGGAGCTTCCAGCTGGTCAACCTGTTCGACCAGCTCACGTGCCTAGACAATGTGGCGCTCTCCATCTTCTCCCGCGAAGGCAAGACCCAACGGCTCATGACCCTCGCGGACGGGGACCGGGCCGTCCGGGACGAAGCGATGGAGCTGCTTCAGCAGTTCGGCCTCGAGGCCAAAGCCGGCATGGTGGCCAGCGGGCTCTCCCAGGGCGAGCGCAAGCTGCTCGACGTCGCCGTGGCGTACGCGCTCCGCCCGAAGCTCCTGTTCCTCGACGAGCCGACGAGCGGAGTCAGCACGCGGGAGAAGGCGCCGATCATGGACATCATCACGGCCATCGTGCGATCGGGCAAGATTACGGCCGTGATCATCGAGCACGACATGGACGTCGTCTTCAAGTACTCCGATCGCATCGTCGTGATGCACCAGGGGACGATCCTGGCCGACGGGACGCCCAACGAGATCCGCACAAATGACCAAGTGGTGATGACGCTCCTCGGCACGCACGCATGATCCAGACAACTCATGCTCGAACTTGACCACATCAACACATTCCGAGGCCCCGCCCACATCCTTCGCGGGGTCTCCCTGACGGTCGGCGACGCCGAGGCGGTGTGCCTGGTCGGACGGAACGGCGCGGGCAAGACCACCACCATCGACAGCATCATGGGCCTCCTGCCCGTCCGCTCGGGGAAGGTCGCCTTCAAGGGCCGCGACATCACGCGCCTGCCCGCCCACGAGCGCGCCCGGCTCGGCATCGGCTATTCGCCCGAGGACTCGGGGATCTTCCCCGACCTGACCGTCGCCGAGAACTTCCAGATCAGCCAGCTGATGGGGGCGTCGCGGGCCCGCGGCGCCTCAGCCTCCGGCGCCGAGACGGACGAGCGTATCCTGGCGGTCTTCCCCGAGGTCAAGGAGTTCACCGGGCGGCGGGGGCTGAATCTCTCCGGCGGCCAGAAGAAGATCGTGGCGATCGCGCGGGCCATGATGCTCTCGCCCGCGATTCTGCTCCTGGACGAGCCCTTCGAGGGGCTTGCCCCGGTCGTCGTGAACCGCTTCATCGACGCCGTGAAGAAGATCAAGGGGATGGGCATCTCGCTGCTGATCGCCGAGTCCAACCTGAACACCGCCACGCGGGTCGCGGACCGCCTCTACGCCATCGACCGGGGCGAGATCATCTTCCAGGGTGACCCGAAGAGCGCGCTCGGGAACGGCGAGGTGATGAAGACGATCCGCGGCTAACCCCGCCCGCGGGGCGGCACCGATGTCCGCCAGAATCTCCCTCCTGCTGCTTGGAGTGGCCCTCTTCGGGCCGCTCGGGCACGCCGGCGCCCAGGCCCCCAGGAGCTGCCCCTGCTCAACGCGTGCGCCGGAGACCTGAGCAACATCCCGTACTGGACAAAAGCGCTCAAGGCTCAGGACCCTCAGTTTCGCGTCCGAGCGGCCCGAAATCTGGGAGAGGCCCGGACGGAGGCCCCCGTTCCCGCCTTCGTGGAAGGCCCTGAAGGACGAAAGTCTCGAGGTGCGCCTCGCGGCGATCCAAGCCCTAGGACGCATCGGCCGACGCGCGAAGGCCGCGATTCCGGCCCTGACCCAGGCGACGACGGCCACGGATCCTCGCGGCAAAGCACCGCCTGCCGGCGGTGTCCTCGTTCGGGGAATTCGCCGAAGCCGGGCTCCTCATGGCGTACGGGCCAAACCTTCCCGACCAGTTCCGGCGTTCCGCGGCGTACGTGGACAAGGTCCTGAAAGGGGCCAAGCCGGCCTACCTTCCCGTCGAGCAACCCACGAAGTTCGAGTTGGTCATCAATCTCAAAACGGCGAGGGCCCTAGGCCTCACCGTCCCGCAGTCCGTCCTTCTCCGGGCGGACAAGCTGATGGAATGATCGCTCGGTGGCAGTCCGCGCCGAAACGGCGCGCGCCCTCGCACGAATCCGCCACGCCCGCTGAAGGCTCCGGTTGGAAAGCTACGTGGGAGGTCGGGACGAGGCGCCGCTGCACGGGGTCCACGGCCAGGCCGAGCCGCTCGCTACTGAAGCTGGCCGAGGAATTTCTTCACTTCGAGGTATGTCGCGGCAGTGATCCCTTCGACACGCTCACTCTTGCGGAAGATCCGGTAGGTGAAGTACCCCAGCACCAGCCCCAATACGGCGACTTCGAATATCGACAGGGCCAGCATCGCTGCCAAGAAACCGTGCTCAGTCATCTCGCTCGGATTATCCGACAGCCGGTCCTGGAGGTCAACGTCCAGAATTGGGTACACCGTCTTGACCGGCTGAAGCGAGGCCCGGTACACTGCCGCTATGCCCGCCACGTACCGGCTCGGGGTGGATATCGGCGGCACCTTTACCGACCTCGTCCTCATCGACGGGACGACGGGCGCCGTCAGGGTGGGCAAGCTCCTGACCACCCCCAAGGACCCCGCCCAGGGCGTTGAAACCGGGATCGTGCGCCTCCTCGAAGAAATGGGGGTCCCCGCGCGCGCCGTCGGCAGCCTCATCCACGGGACGACGCTCGCCACCAACGCCCTCATCGAGCGCAAGGGTGCGCGGACGGGGCTGATCACAACGCGGGGCTTCCGGGATGCCCTCGAGATCGGCCGCGAGGGGCGCTACGACATGTACGATCTCTTCATCGACCCCCCGCCCCCGCTGGCCCCGCGCCATTTGAGGCGGGAGGTGGACGAGAGGCTCCTGGCCGACGGCAGCGTGAAAACGCCGCTCGACGAAGGGGCTGCGCGTCAGGTCGTCAGCGAACTGCTGGCCGAGGGCGTCGAGGGCGTGGCGGTCTGCCTGCTCCACGCCTACCGGAATCCCGTCCACGAGCTGCGCCTGGGGACGCTGCTCAGGGAGATGGCGCCCTCCCTGCCCGTGTCTTGCTCCTCCGACGTGGTGCCCGAGATCCGCGAGTACGAGCGCGCCTCCACGACCGTCGCCAACGTGTACGTGATGCCCCTCATGGCCAAGTACGTGGAGGAGCTGGAGCGCAAGCTCGCGGAACTGGGTATCGGGGGGCAGCTCTACATCATGCTCTCCTCCGGCGGCATCGCGCTGCCGGGCACCGCCAAGCGCGTCCCGATCCGCCTCGTGGAATCCGGGCCCGCCGCCGGCGCGCTGGCCGCCGCGCGGGCCGCCAGGCTGGCCGGCGAGCCGCGCCTCCTGTCGTTCGACATGGGAGGGACCACGGCCAAGGCGTGCGTCATCGACGGGGGCGAGCCGCTGGTGGCGCGGGAGTTCGAGGTGGCCCGGGCCGATCGGTTCAAGAAGGGCTCGGGACTGCCGATCCGCGTCCCCGTCATCGAGATGATCGAGATCGGCGCCGGCGGCGGCTCCATCGCCCGGGTGGATCGCATGGGGCTGCTCAAAGTGGGCCCCGAGAGCGCTGGGGCCGATCCCGGGCCGGCGTGCTACGCCCTCGGGGGACGCGAGCCCACGGTGACCGACGCCGACCTCCTGCTGGGCTATCTGGATCCCGACTTCTTCCTCGGCGGCCTCATGCGCCTCGACGTGGAGGCCGCCCGCCGCGCTGTCGCCGAGCGCGTCGCCGCCCCGCTGGGGCTGGATCTGACGGAGGCCGCGTGGGGAATCCACCGCGTCGTGAACGAGAATATGGCGGCGGCGGCCCGCATCCACGGCATCGAGCGCGGCAAGGACCTCCGAGCGTACCCACTCTTCGCCTTCGGCGGAGCCGGGCCGGTGCACGCCTGGGAGATTGGCAAGATCCTGAAAGTCCCCCGCGTCCTCCTGCCCTTCGGGGCCGGGGCCATCTCCGCCTTCGGCCTCCTCGCCGCGCCGCTCGCCTTCGACTTCGTCAGGACGGCGCCCCAGCGGCTGGACCAGGCGGAGTGGCAGAGTGTGAACCGGCTCTACGACGAGATGGAGGCCGAGGGCCGCAGGATCCTCGCCGCAGCCGGGGTGACCGGCAGCGCCGTCGGCATCAGGCGCACCGCCGAGATGCGCTACGTGGGGCAGGGCCACGAGGTGGAGGTGCCGGTCCCGCTCGGCGCCCTCGGACCGAACAGCCTGGACGTCCTAACACTGAACTTCGAGACAGCCTACCGCGCCCTGTATGGCCGCACAGCCCAGGGGGTCGCCATCGAGGCGCTGAACTGGCGCCTCGTGGTCTCCGGCCCTCCCCACGAAATACGGATGGAGGGCGGCGGGGTTCGGGCAACAACGGGTGGAAGGCCCGACGCGCTCAAGCGCCGGCGACCCGCCTCCTTCGCCGAGGCCGGAGAATTCGTCGAGACCCCGGTGTACGATCGCTACCGCCTTGCGCCGGGGGCTACCGTCGAAGGGCCCGCCATCGTGGAGGAGCGCGAATCCACGGCGGTGATCGGTCCCGGCGGCCACGTCAGGGTGGACGAGGGCCTGATGCTCCACGTGGAGCTGCTCCGATGATCTCCGCGATGGATCCGGTCACGCTCGAGGTCTGCTGGAACCGGCTGATCGGCATCGTCAACGAGCAGGCCGCGGCGCTCCAGCGGACCTCGTTCACCTCCGTGGTCCGCGAGGCCGGCGACCTCTCGGCCGGCGTCTTCGACCGCCGCGGCTTCATGGTGGCCCAGGCCGTCACCGGGACGCCGGGACACATCAACTCGATGGCGCTCGCCCAGCGCCACTTCCTCGCCGCCTACCCGCTCGAGAGGCTCCGCTCCGGCGACGTCCTCATCACCAACGACCCGTGGAAGACCTCGGGCCACCTCAACGACGTGACGATCTCGACGCCGATCTTCCGCGGGGACGCGTGCGTGGCCTTCTTCGCCTCCACCTGCCACGCCATTGACATCGGCGGCCACGTGCTCTCCGCCGAGGCGCGGGAGGTATACGAGGAAGGGCTCTTCGTCCCGATCATGAAGCTGTACGAGGCGGGAAAGCCCAACGACACCCTCGTCAACCTCATCAGGGCCAATACGCGGGCGCCGGAGATGGTCCTGGGCGACTTCCACGCCCAGATCGCCGGCGGCAACGTCGGCGGCCAGCGCCTCCTCGAGTTCATGGACGAGTTCGGGCTGGAGCGGCTGGAGCCGCTGGCCGACGAGATCATCGGCCGCACCGAGCGCGCCATGAGGGAGTCCATCGCGCGGCTTCGCCCGGGCGCGTACGAGTACGCGATCACCTCGGACGGGTTCGACGAGCCCATCACGATCAAGGCGCGCTGCGAGGTGAAGGGGGATGAGCTCTGGATCGACTACACGGGGTCCTCGCATGCCTCCCGCCGGGGGATCAACGTGGTCATGAACTACACCCTCGCCTACACGACCTACGGCGTGAAGGTGATCGTGAGCCCCGATGTCCCCAACAACGAGGGGGCCTTCCGCCCCGTCAGGATCACCGCGCCGTGGCCGGGGCGCTTTCGCAGGCGCTCCCCGACCGGGTGATGGCGGAGGGATCGGCCAACATCTGGGGGGTCCAGGTGGCCGGAAAGGACCTCCAGGGGAAGCCGTTCACGTACATCTTTTTCACGTCAGGGGGCACGGGCGCGCGCGCCACCAAGGACGGGCTGTCGGCGACCGCGTTCCCCTCGGGGGTTCTGGGCACGCCGGCTGAGGTCATCGAAACCCTCTCGCCGCTCTTGATCGAGAAGAAAGAGCTCCGTCCCGGCTCAGGGGGCGCGGGGAAGTTCCGCGGTGGCCTCGGCCAGACCATCCAGCTTCGCGTGAGGACGCGGGAGCCCTTCGTCTGTTCGATCCTCTGCGACCGCACCCGCACCCGCGCGCAGGGCTTCTTCGGAGGCCAGCCAGGAGCCACCGGCCAGGTGCTCATCAATGGCCGCCCGCCAGCGAACCCAAAGGCCGAGCAGATCCTGCCGCCCGACGCGGTCGTGGAGATCCGCCTCCCCGGCGGCGGCGGCTACGGCCAGGCGGAGGAGCGCGACGGGGAATTGATCCGGCGCGACCTGAGGGAGGGGTACGTCGTCCCCGCGCCTTGACAGGTCCGGCGGCCCGCCATAGAATCGGCCTGCGTCCGGACAGCCTCATTCCAGAGAGGAGACTCCCCATGAAGCGACTCAGCCTGATGCTCACGGTCGCGCTTCTACTCGGCCTCCCGGTGGCTCCGGCCTCGGCTCAGCCCAAGGAGGTCGTGATCGGCGTCATGTACCCCATGTCCGGGCCCTCTGGCCAGGCCGGGGTGGACAACAAGGCGGTCTTCGAGCTGGCCCAGGACGCGCCTCAAGGGGATGCCGGGGCTCAAGGGCGCCAAGGTCCGACTGATCTTCACCGACCACCAGGGGAAGCCGGAGCTCGGCCAATCGGAGGCCGAGCGGCTCATCACCCAGGAGAAGGTCCACGCCCTGGTGGGCTCGTGGCACAGCGCGGTGACGGCGACCGCCAGCCAGGTCGCCGAGCGGTCAGGGATCCCGTTCATGAATCCCGAGTCCTCTTCCCCTGGTCTGACCCGTCGCGGCTTCAAGTGGTTCTTCCGGACCTCGCCCCACGACGAGCACTTCACCCAGGCCATGTTCGACTTCTTCCGGGACTTCCAGAAGAAGAGGGGGATCACGCTCAAGACCCTGGGGGTCACCTACGAGGACACGCTCTTCGGCGCGGACAGCGGCAAGGTGATGAAGGAGCTGGCCAAGAAGTACGGCTACGAGGTCGTGGTGGACCTCCAGTACCGCGCCCGGAGCACCTCGCTCGTCTCCGAGACCCAACGGCTCAAGGCGGCCAACCCCGACGTCTGGATGCCCACCTCGTATCAGACCGACGCCATCCTCTTCGTCAAGCACTTCAAGGAACTGGACTACAACCCCAAGATGATCATGGCCCAGAACGCCGGCCACATCTCCACGGACTTCATCCAGGCCGTGGGGAAGGAGGCCGAGGGCACGATGACCCGGGCGCCGTTTTCCACCGACCTCATCGCCAAGCGGCCGATCGCCCAGGTCGTCAACGATCAGTACAAGAAGCGCTCGCCGGGCGGCAAGGACCTCTACGACTTCCCCGCCCGGGCCTTCACGGGGATGATGACGCTGCTCGACGCCATGAACCGGGCCGGCTCCACCGATCCGGCGGCGATCCAGAAGGCGCTCGGCGCCACCAACATCCCGGGCGGCCAGCTCATCATGACCTGGGAGGGCGTCAAGTTCGACGAGACCAACCAGAACACCGGCGTGCGGGCGATCATCCTCCAGCTCCAGGGTGGCAAGTACCACACGGTCTATCCCTTCGAGTCCGCCACCGCCGAGGTGATCTATCCGATCCCGAAGTGGTCGGAGCGTAAGTAGCCCGATCGGAGAACGAGGCCCAATCGTCGCGCGAGCCCGCGGTGGCGTCCGGGAACGGGCTTTATGTCTCTATGCGCATGAGTCCAATAGCAAGGAGGCGCAACATCAGGTCCGAGGCCTACCGGCGACCCGGCGCCGGCCCGGATGTTTGCTACGCGCACGGGCCCGCTTCACTTCCGCCAGGAACTCTTCGAAGCGGTCGGCGAATCCCTCGGCGACACTCCAGCGGCGCACCGCGGGGAGGTGTACCCGACCTCGCAGGACGATCCACACCGCCACCTGCAGGCTCTGCCTATCGTTCCAGTGGTAGAAGCCCGCCAGCCGGTCCCGGCATGAATCCGTGGGCGAGAGCATCACGGCCAGGCCGTGAGGCGTCCTGCGGGTCACAGGGCGAATGTCGTAGTCATTGCCGATCGCGAGGGGCCCACGGGGGAACTCCACGTAGAACCGCGTCCGGGGACGCACGTACCGATCCCCTTTCCGGGTGAACCTGAGCGTCGCCATCGCGGCGTCCAGTTGCGACTGCTTCGCGGGGCCGGTCAGGATGAAATCCATGTCGGCCGACTGGAACGCACCCCGGGTGTACAGGCTCGCGCACGCGCCGCCGCTCAGCACGGCCCTGATGCCGTGTCGCCGTAAGGCGTCCCCGACCGCAACCGCCACCGCGCCCAGGCCCGACCGTTCGGTGATCCTCACAGGGGCTTGCCGGTCCGGCGCGGCCGGCGGCGAAGGGCCGTCACGCGGTCCCGGAGGTCGGCCTCGGGCTCCGCCAGGCGCCCCAGGAACTCACTCAGCGCGGCGGCGGCAAAGTACCGCGGGTTCAGCTGGAAGATACGTGTCCGGCCCAGGGACCGGGCCGCGACGAGGCCGTCCAGTTCCAGCCCGCGGAGCGCCCTCTGGACACCGGAGAGGGGCATTTCGAGCACCCGCGCGAGCTCCCTGGCATAGCTCTCGCCTAGAAGGCGCAGCGCCAGCAGGACCCGGGTGCGCCCCTGCCCTCCGAACGGGCTCGACGTCGTCTTGACCATAATTGGGTGTCATATGACCATATAAAGTGGTCAACTGTCAATGGGGCGGGCCTACAGCACGAGCTCGAGCCGTCGCGTGAGGCTGATCCCGCGAGGGGTGACGCGCGCCTGGTAGGGCAGGACTTCGACTCCGGCGCCGAGGCCCTATTATGGGGTCAGGTCTTGCAATCACGCATGCCGCCGTCGCCACGGGGTCGACTGTTGCATTGCAAGACCTGACCCCCTATACTGCGGCCGGTTCGCCCCGCCCATGACCGTCGAGATCCTCCTCCAGAGCGTGATCAGCGGCATCCTGATGGGCTTCGTGTACGCCCTGATCGCCGCCGGCCTCTCCCTCATCTTCGGCCTCATGGAGATCGTCAACTTCGCCCACGGCGAGTTCCTCATGCTGGCCATGTTCGGCGCGTTCTGGACGTGGGCGCTCTGGTCGGTGGACCCGCTGCTCTCCCTCCCCCTCACCACCGCCGCGCTCTTTCTCCTCGGGGTCCTGACCTACAAAGGCATCATCCGCTGGATCCTGGACGGACCCATGCTGACCCAGATCTTCGCCACCTTTGGATTGGCGGTCTTCCTCCGGAGCGGGGCCCAGTTCCTTTTCGGCGTGGATTTCCGACTGATCCAGAACCCGTGGATTCAGGGGCGCATCTCCCTCGGCGGCCTCTTCATCGGCCTCCCCCAGCTCACGGCGAGCCTCGCGGCGCTGGCCGCCTTCGGCTTCCTCTACTGGTTTCTCACGCGCACGGAGACCGGGCTCGCCCTGCAGGCCACGGCCCAGGACCGCCAGGCCGCCTCGTTGATGGGCATCGACACGGAGTGGATGTTCGCGCTGGGCTGGGGAATCGGCTCGGCCTGCGTGGGCGTGGCCGGTGCCCTGCTGGCCATCTTCTTTTACGTCTTCCCCGACGTGGGAGCAACCTTCGCCCTCCTGGCCTACGTGACCGTGGCCCTGGGAGGCTTCGGGAACGTCCCCGCCACGCTGCTCGCGGGCGTGATCGTCGGGCTCGTGGAAGTGCTGGGCGGGGTGCTGATCAACCCGGCTTTGAAGTACGCGGTCGTCTTCCTCCTCTACCTCGTTGTGGTCCTGTGGCGCCCCCAGGGCCTCTTCGGGAAGTTCTGATGGCCGGGCCGATGGCCAAGCGGGTCGCCGGCGGGCTCGTGCTTCTCGCGCTCCTCGCCTTCCCGCTCCTCGTGACCCTCCCCCATCGCCGCCACGTAATGATCATGATCTTCCTCTACGCCATGCTGGCCACCGCCTGGAACATCCTGGCCGGCTACTGCGGCCAGATCTCGCTCGGCCACGCCATCTTCTTCGGCCTGGGCGCGTACACCTCGACCACCCTCCTCAAGCACGCGGCGATCTCCCCGTGGATCGGCATGCTGGCGGGAGCGGCCGTGGCGGTCGTGGTGTCCCAGGCCATCGGCTTTCCCGTGTTCCGGCTGAGAGGCCACTACTTCGCCATCGCCACCATCGCGCTCGGGGAGATCATCCAGACCCTGTTCATTAACTGGGACTGGATCGGGGGGGCGCGCGGCGTGTTCGTCCCCATCCGGCGGCCCGACAGCTTCGTATACTTCCAGTTCAACGAGTCCAAGCAGAACTATTACTACATCGCGCTCGCCATGCTCGCCCTGGCCCTCGGCGTGACGCGGCTCCTCGAGCGGTCGCGCGCGGGCTTCTACTTCCGCGCGATCCGGGAGGACCAGGACGCGGCGGCGAGCCTCGGCATCAACGTGGCCCGCTTCAAGCAGATCGCCATGGGGATCTCCGCGGGGCTCACGGCGTTGGGCGGGACCTTTTACGCGCAGTACATCCTCTTCATCGACGCGGAGTCGGTCCTGTCGCTCTCCCTGTCGATCCTGATCTGCCTCGTGGCCGTGCTGGGCGGCGTGGGCACGCTCTGGGGGCCGCTCCTCGGCGCCGCGGTGCTCGTCCCGCTGTCGGAGGGTACGCGGATCCTGCTCGGCGGCGGGGGAAAGGCGCTGGACCTCCTGATCTACGGCGGACTGATCGTACTGATCTCCGTGGTCCAGCCCGGCGGGCTCATGGCCCTGCTTCGCCGAGCCATGGGACGCGCTCATCAACTTGGCCTCGGGGCGCCGTCGCGCCCGAGGCTCGGCCATGACAGGCCATGAGTCTTCTTACGCTGTCCGGGATCACGAAGCGCTTCGGCGGCGTCGTCGCCAACCAGAGCATCTCCTTCGGGGTGGCTCACGGCGAACTCGTGGGAATCATCGGCCCCAACGGCGCGGGCAAGTCCACCCTCTTCGACGTCATCACCGGCGTCACTCGGGCCGATGCAGGCGAGGTCCGCCTGGAGGAGCGGCCGCTGACAGGACTCAGGCCGGACCAGGTGAGCCGCCTCGGCGTGGGCCGCACCTTTCAGAAGCTCCGTCCCTTCCAGGGGATGACGGTGCTGGAGAACGTGACGGTGGGGGCACTGCAGAAGTGCCGCGACGTGAATCAGGCTCGAACCGAGGCCCGGGTCGCGCTCGAGCAGGTGGGACTCGCCGACAAGGCCGACGCCTACGCGCGGACGCTCTCCACCGGGCAGCGGAAGCGCCTGGAGCTGGCGCGGGCGCTGGCCACCCGCCCTCGGCTCCTCCTCCTCGACGAGGTGACCGGCGGTGTGGACCAAGGCTCGATCCCGGGGCTGATCCGGCTCGTCCAGGACCTCCACCGGGCCGGGATGGCGCTCGTGGTGATCGAGCACAACATGCGCGTCATCATGGCCATCGCCCAGCGCATCGTGGCGCTCCATCTCGGCGCGGTGATCGCCGACGGCCCGCCCGAGACGGTGACGCGGGACCGTCGCGTCGTCGAGGCCTATCTGGGTCAGGCATATACATGAGCACCCGGAGCGGGAGTGAACTGAACACCATCCTGAAAGCCGAAGCACTCGACGTCGCCTACGGGGACTTCCAGGTCCTCTGGGACGCCGGGATCCGGGTCCCGGATGGGGAGATCGTCTGCCTCCTGGGACCCAACGGCGCGGGCAAGTCCACCCTGATGAACACGCTCTCCGGGCTCCTCAAGCCGCGCGCGGGGCGCGTCGAGTTCGGGGGCAAGCGCATCGATGGCCTACCGCCCCACCGGATCGTCGGGGAGGGCTTGGCCCACGTCCTGGAGCGGCGCCGCCTCTTCCCCTACCTCACCGTGCGCGAGAACCTGCTGCTCGGAGCCCACCACCCCCAGGCTCGACGCCGCCGGGAGGAAAGCCTTCGCTGGGTCGAGGGGATCTTCCCGTTCCTGGCCGAGCGCCAGAGGCAGCTCGCCCACACCCTCTCGGGCGGCCAGCAGCAGATGGTGGCCATCGCGCGCGGCCTGATGGCCCGCCCGCGCTGCCTTATGATTGACGAGCCGTTCCTCGGGCTCGCGCCCAAGGTCGTGCAGGACATCGGGGCGGTGATTCAGCAGATCAACCGGGAGGGGATCACCGTCGTCTTCATCGAGCAGAACGTGGAGCTGGCGCTCCGGCTGGCCCACCGGGGCTACGTGCTCGAGAGCGGGCGGGTCATCCTGGAAGGCCCCTCGGCCGCCCTTTTACAGTCCAGCGAGGTGAAGCGAATTTTCCTAGGCGGCTAAAGGGCGATGACGACGACGCTGCCGTTCTGGAGGGTGACCTGGCCGCCCCCGGCGGGAGTAAGCTCCGAGGCCGTGAGCCAGCCGACGAGCGGCGTCCCGGCCGGGGCCTGCTCGCGGATCATCTCCCAGTCGCAGCGCGCGCTTCCGTTCTGAACTCCCCAGCGCGCGGCGCTTTCCACCACCAGGAGGGCGCTCGGTGCCTGGCCCTCGAGCCGCTTCAGCGCCGTCAGGGTCGCGTCCTGGGTGGCGTGGAGGAGGCCGTTCATGCTGGCAGACATGATCCGCACCTCCGAGCCCGCCGGCAGGTCTCCGCCGAGACGGAGCGCACGCCCCTCGATCCCGACGACGCTCCGGATGAGCCACTGGTCCTCCGGCAGGGCGATCCCCAGGGGGAACCGCGCCGGATCCTGCGGGGAGCCTGGAGCGGCCTCGGCGTACACGTCGGCGGCCGGCCGGCCGGCCAGCTCGTGGACGAGAGGTCCCTCGGTCCGGGTCGCCACACACGTCGGGGTGAGCGGAGCCCAGCCCGATCCCACGCCGATCCCGACGGGTCCCGGCCCCTCCAGGCAGAGGACCGAAACCGGTCCAGCGTCCAGGACGGCGCCGCAGTAGAGCGCCTGGCTGACGGGGATGAGGCTGCCCACGCTCTTGAGCTTGGGCCCCATGATCTCGCGCCAGCGGCTCGAGAAAGAACCTGCGCCCTGAGCCGCCCGGCCATCGCCGAAGGCCAGCGCCACGCCCCGGGGGTAGCGGCGACGGTTGGGGCGACCCGACAGGATCAGCCGCGCGACGCGGTCGGCCGCTGCCAGCGGCGCGACCGCCGTGGATCCCGCGCAAGCGGATTGGATGACCCACTCCTCCGACCTGAAGCAGACGACCGCCACCCCGCGGGAGATGATCCCCGCGTCGGTGAGGAGCCCCGCGCTGCCGCCGCCCACAACCGGGATGACGCCGAGCAGCTCTCGCGCCACGCTCCCAGCCCCGGGGACGGGGTCGCCAGCCGAGACGACCAGGGCTCCTTGAGGAGCGCCACCTCGCAGCGCCTCCCGCGCTTGCCGCGCGGCCTCACGGGTGGCGTTGAAGAGGTCGCTCGCCTGGCTCAGGCCGATCCCGCATTGCATGGCCGACGCGCCCCTGCCTCTACTGGAGCCCCAGCGTGGCCCAGAGAAGCGCCAGCAGGATCCCGATAACGGTCTGGGTGAGGAACGTCCTGCCCCACTCGGAAGCAATGCTGGTGGCCTGCCGCACATCCCGGTTCGCGCGATACTCGCTCGCTCGGTCCATGAGTCCCTTCCTCCCTGTCGGTGCTTGAGGGTTAGTTCTTGAGGGCCTTGTCCACAACGCCGCCGATCAACCGGTAGTCAGTGGGCTTGTGAGCGTAGTAGAGGATGCCCACCCGGCGGGCCGTCGCTTCCAGCTCGGGGGCGTAGTCGCCGGAGGTCATCAGAACGGGCAGCTCGGGATCGATTTCCTTGAGCCGCTGCGCCAGCGCAGGGCCGGACATATCCAGGAGCGCGATATCGATCACCGCGAGGAGCAGGCGGCGGGAGTTGGCGAGGAGGACGGCCTCCTCACCCTGAGTCGTGTGGTAGGTCCGAAAGCCGCGCCTGGAGAAGTAGCCAGCTAGAAGCAGGGCGGCCTCGGGGTCTCGATCGGCCACCAGCACCCACCGCTCTTCTCGATCTTCGCTTTGCCTAGAGCGTCCCATGATCGTCTCCGACAAAGGAGGACTGCAGGGAGGATGCCAGCGGACTGATTGGCTGTATCTTATTAGAAATATTAGTGTTTTTTTATGTCCCTGGGCGCGGGAAAGGCGAAGTCATGCCGCCGTGGCATGATCTCCGGATCGGGATGTCACTCGGGCGAGGAATCGGAAGGGGGGGCGTTAGCCCCCCTCCAGGCAGTTTTCGTGCGCGGGCTTTGCCCGCGCAATCCTGTCTTTGGGGGGAGGCCTCGGAGGGGGGCATCAGCCCCCCTCCGATTACTTAGAGGAGGCCGTACTCCTTGAGCCGCCGGTAGATCGTCCGGCGAGAGAGGCCGAGGGCCTTGGCCGCGCGCTCCTTGTCGTTCTTGTGCACCTGAAGCGCGCGGAGGATCAGCTCCTTCTCGACCTCCGCAAGCGTGGGAAGGGGCCGGGATGGGGCCGTCTCACGGGCCCCGGCGCCGAGGCTCGGCAGGTCTGTTAGCCTCAGGTGGTCGCGGGCGCCCAAAGCGTAGGCGCGCTCGATCAGGTTCTCCAGCTCGCGGACGTTGCCGGGGAAGTCGTACGCCATCAGCGCCGCCAGCGCCTCGGGATCGAGCCCCGTCACCTCCCGCCTGAAGCGCTGGTTGAACTGGCGGAGGAAGTGCGCCACCAGCGCGGGAATGTCCTCCTTGCGCTCGCGGAGCGGGGGCAGTTGAACCCGCACGACGTTCAGGCGATAGAAGAGGTCCTGGCGAAGGCTGCCGTCCTTCATGGCCTCCTCCAGGTGGCGGTTGGTAGCGGCGATGACCCGGACGTCCACGTTGTGCGTCTTGGTGGCCCCGACGGGGCGCACTTCCTTCTCCTGGAGGACCCGGAGGAGCTTCACCTGGAGGGCCGGCGGCAGCTCCGCCACCTCGTCGAGGAAGATAGTGCCGCCGTTGGCCGACCGGAAGAGGCCGATGCTGTCGGCCACCGCCCCGGTGAAGGCCCCGCGCACGTGGCCGAAGAGCTCCGATTCCAGCAGCTCGGTCGGGATCGCGCTGCAGTTGACGGGGATGAACGGCCCCTTGGAGCGCGGCGAGAGCCGGTGAACAGCCGCGGCGACCAGCTCCTTGCCGGTCCCGCTCTCGCCCTCGACCATGACGGGGGAATCAGACACCGCCACCTTCGCGACCATGTCCTTGATGGCCTGGAGCAGAGGCGACACGCCCACGAGCTCGTTGACCGCCAACTGCTCTCCCAGGCGGCTCCGGAGGGTGTTGACCTCCTTGCGGAGGAAGCGCCGCTCGATCAGGCGGGCCAGGAGGTGCTTGAGCTCGTCCATGATCAGCGGCTTGGTCAGATAGTCGTACGCGCCCTCCTTGAGCGCCTCCACGGCTGTCGTGACCGTGGGGTACCCGGTCATGATCACGATCTCCATGGAGGAGTCGTAGCGCTTCAGCTCGCGGAGGAGATCGATCCCGTCCATGTCCGGCATACGGACGTCGATCAGCGCGGCGTCCAGGAGCTGGCCCTTGAGCATGCCGAGGGCCTCGGGGCCGCTCGTGGCGAGGAAGACCTGGTAACTCCACTGGCTGAGCGCCGCAGAGAGCAGATCCCGGATCGACTTTTCGTCGTCCACGACGAGGATCTTTGGGCGGTCCATCCAAACCTCCTCCCGACGGGCTCAGTCTAACACAAGGGGGTGTCAAAGTGACAATTATTACGATCGGGAACTTGCCATCCAGGGACCACTATGTTAGCGTTGGGGCTGCGTTTTTTTGACGGGACCCCACAATGGAATCAGTGCCCACCCTCCTGGAACCAGGCAGGGCTTTTTTATCGAAGGTCGCCCTCTTTCTGCCGAACCTGTTAGCCGCCTTGCTGATCCTGCTGGCCGGCTGGGTGCTGGCCAAGTTCATCCGGCTCCTCGTCTTTCGCTTCCTCCTGGCCATTCGGTTTGACGTCGCCGGCGAGAAGGCGGGGATCGACGACATCCTGACGCGCGCCGACATTCGCCAGAGCCCGGCCGAGCTGGTGGCCACGCTGGTCTACTGGCTCATGACCCTCTTGGTCGTCATGACGGCCATCAACACCCTGGGGCTCGCGGCCGTGGCGGAGCTGCTGAACCAGGTCCTCCTCTACATCCCCAAGGTCATCGCCGCCGTGGTGGTCCTGATCCTGGGTCTCTTCTTCGCCAACTTCCTGGCCGGGGTGATCCGGACCGCCGCCGCCAACGCCGGCCTCCCGGAGGCCGACGTCCTCGCCAACGTGGCCCGCTACGGGCTCATCGTGTTCACGGGCGCGGTGACGCTCCACGAGCTGGGCGTTGGCGCCCAGCTGGTGCACTCCGCCTTCACCATCGTCTTCGGCGCCGTCGCGCTGGCGCTCGCCCTCGCCTTCGGCCTGGGCTGCAAGGACCTCGCGCGCGACTGGGTGACCCGCTACCTGGAATCCGCCAGGAGCAACAAGAAACAGCGCTAAAAACTCGGAGGGGGGCTTCGCCCCCCTTCCGACGCCTCCCCCCGGGAGGTTTGCGCGGGCCAAGCCCGCGCTCGAAGACTAGGAGAGGAGAGCTGAGACCCATGGCCGATACCGCGATGCACCTCACCGAAGGCACCTTCGATCAAGAACTGGCCCGGCACCCGGGGGTGCTCCTCGTGGATTTCTGGGCCGAGTGGTGCGCGCCCTGCCGGATGATCGCCCCGGTCCTGGAAGAGCTGGCCAACGAGTCGGGCGGCACGCTGACGCTGGCGAAGGTGAACGTAGACGACAATCCGGGGCTGGCGGCCCGCTATGGGATCCGCTCGATCCCCACGATCCTCTTCGTCAAGGGGGGGAAGGTCCTCGACCAGGTCATCGGCGCCGTCCCGAAGAGCCAGCTCCAGAAGAAGCTCGAAGCGCTGGCCTGAGCCTCGCCGGACCCCCCGTGAAGTCGGTGAGCCTCCACATCCCTCCTCTCTCTCCCTCGCGGGAGGAGTTCAGGACCCTGGCCCAGCGGGGGAACCTGGTCCCCGTCTATGCGGAGCTGCCCGCGGACCTCGACACGCCGCTCTCCGCGTTCCTGAGGCTCCGCCCGGGGCCCTACGCCTTCCTCCTGGAGTCGGTGGAGGGCGGCGAGAAGTGGGCGCGCTACTCGTTCCTGGGCGCGGATCCTCTGATGGTCTTCACGGCCAAGGGAAACCGGGTCACCCTCCGTCGGGACGACGGGAAGGCCGAGCGCCTCCCTCCCGGCAACCCGGTCCGGGCGCTCCGGGAGCTGCTGGGGCGCTTCCACCCCGTGGCGGTGCCCGGCCTGCCGCGCTTTCAGGGCGGCGCCGTCGGCTACATGGCCTACGACCTGGTCCGCCACTTCGAGCGCCTCCCCCGGCAGACCCGCGACGACCTGGGACTGGCCGACGCGGTCTTCCTCCTCACCGACAACCTCCTCGTCTTCGACAACCTCCGCCACCGCCTCCTCGTCATCTCGAACGCCCACGTGGAGAAGACCGACCCCGTCTCGCTGGACCGCGCCTACGACGCGGCCGCCGTGAAGATCGGGATGCTCCTGGCCAAGCTCGCCCGCCCGACGCGCACCCCGCCGCCGCTCACGCTGCCCGCCGCGGAGCCGCTGGTGGCGCTCGGGGAGGAAGGGTTCCAGTCCACGCTCGATCAGGCGACCTTCATCGAGCGCGTGAGCCGGGCCAAGGAGTACATCGCCTGCGGCGACGCCTACCAGATCGTGCTCTCCCGCCGGCTCGACACCCGCCCTACCGCCGACCCTTTCCGGGTGTACCGCGCGCTCCGCACGATCAATCCCTCGCCGTACCTCTTCTTCCTCCGTCTCGGCAAGACGACCATCGTGGGGTCCTCCCCCGAGGTGCTCGTGAGGGTGGAGGAGGG
The DNA here is from genome assembly GCA_016179965.1 of Candidatus Rokuibacteriota bacterium. Lineage (GTDB taxonomy): Bacteria > Methylomirabilota > Methylomirabilia > Rokubacteriales > CSP1-6 > CSP1-6. Next base: position 22,852 of record JACPCF010000122.1, read on the forward strand.
ACGGGTCGAGGAGCGCCCGATCGCCGGCACCCGCGCGCGCGGCGCCACGCCCGAGGAAGACGCGCGGATCGAAGCCGAGCTGCGCCAGGACCCCAAGGAGCGGGCCGAGCACGTGATGCTGGTGGACCTCGGCCGGAACGACGTGGGCCGCGTCTCCACCCTCGGCTCGGTGGAGGTCACGGAGTTCATGGGCGTGGAGCGGTATTCCCACGTGATGCACCTGGTGAGCCACGTCCGGGGCCGCCTGGCCCAGGGGCGAGACGCCTGGGACGTGCTGGAAGCGTGCTTCCCGGCCGGGACGGTCACCGGCGCCCCCAAGATCCGCGCCATGGAGATCATCGAAGAGCTGGAGCCGACCCGGCGCGGGCCGTACGCGGGCGCGGTGGGGTACGTCTCCTACTCGGGGAACCTGGACTCCTGCATCACGATCCGCACCATCGTCTGCCACGGGGACCGGGCCTCGATCCAGGTGGGCGCGGGGATCGTGGCCGACTCGGATCCGAAATCGGAGTGGCTCGAGACGGTGTCGAAGGCGCGCGGATTGATCCTCGCCCTTCGATTCGCAGCGCAATGATACTGGTGATCGACAACTACGACTCGTTCACCTACAACCTCGTCCAGTACCTGGGCGAGCTGGGCGCCGAGCTGCGGGTCGTCCGGAACGACGCGATCACCCTCGAAGACATCGCGGCACTCTCACCCGACAGGATCGTGATCTCCCCCGGCCCCGGCACCCCCGACGACGCCGGAGTCTCCATCGGGCTGATCAAGCGCTTCCACCGGTCGGTCCCCATCCTGGGCGTCTGCCTGGCCCACCAGGCCATTGGCCAGGCCTTCGGCGGCCGGGTGAGCCGCGCCAAGAAGCAGATGCACGGCAAGACCTCCGAGATCCTCCACGATGGCCGCGGCGTCTTCCGCGGCCTGCCGCCCCGCTTCCCGGCCACCCGATATCACTCGCTGGCGGTCCTCGAAGGGGGTTTCCCGAGCGAGCTCGAGATCTCGGCCCGCGCCGAGGACGGCGAGATCATGGGCCTCCGCCACCGCCGCTTCCCCGTGGAAGGCGTCCAGTTCCACCCGGAGTCGATCCTGACCGACCAGGGGAAGACGCTCCTGGGCAACTTCCTTGCGCTGCCCGCCCCCGCGGCGGCATGAGGGTCCCAGTGTCAACCCTCACGCAGTCACTGCACGACCCTGAGCTTGTTCGAGCGCCGGCTTGGCCGGCGCAACCTCTGGGGGGAGGCCTCGGAAGGGGCGGGGACCCGGGCTTCCACGCCGAAGGCGTGGGGGGGCCTGGGTGGCCCCCCTCCGAGGGTACATGAGGGTCCAGCGGCTCGGCGAGCGGGGGCTCATTCAGCGCATCCGGCGCAGGGTCGGAGGCGTGACGCCCGGCGTGAGCGCGGGGATCGGCGACGACGCCGCCGTGCTCCAGCCGACTCCGGGCGCCTGGCTCCTGGCCACGACCGACCTGGTCATCGAAGACGTCCACTTCCGCCGCCGCTCGGCGGGGCCCGCGGATATCGGCTGGAAGGCGATGGCGGTGAATCTCTCCGACATCGCCGCCATGGGCGGCGCGCCCCGCTTCGCGCTGGTCGCGCTGGCCTGCCCGGAAGAGACCGAGGTTGAGGAGATCGATCTCTTTTACGAAGGGCTCACAGCCGCGGCAGCGCCTCACGGCGTCGCCGTCGTGGGAGGGGACACGGCGGCCTCCCCCGGCGGCTGGATCGTCAACGTGACGCTCCTGGGGGAGATGACGGGCGCGCCACGCCTTCGCTCCGGCGCCCGCCCCGGGGACGTCATCGCCGTCGTCGGCACGCTGGGACGCTCGGCAGCCGGGCTGGCGGTGCTCGAGGCGGGGCGCCGACCCAACCTGCCCGCCGACGTCCTCGACGACGTGGCGCAGGCTCACCTCCGCCCCGTGGCCCGCGTGGCCGAAGGCAAGTGGTTGGGCACCCGCGACGGAGTCCACGCGATGATCGACCTCTCGGACGGCCTGGCCACCGACCTCGGCCACATCGCGACCGAGAGCGGCGTGGCCGCCCGGGTGGATCTCACGTGCCTGCCCGTGGCGGCCTCGGCGAGGGCCGTGGCCGAGGTGCTCGGCCTCGATCCCCTGGAGCTCGCGGCGAGGGGCGGCGAGGATTACGAGCTGCTCTTCACCGCCCAGCGCTCGGCCGCGGAGGCGATCGCCACAGGCCTTCGGTCGGCCACGGGCGTCCCGGTGACGCTGATCGGGGAGATCTCCGCCGGGAATCCCGGGGTGGACTTCATCGATGCCGCGGGCCGGGCCGTGGACGTCGGCCAGGGCTACGAGCACTTCCATGGATAACGCCCTCATCCTGGGGCTGGCGGGGCTCGCGGTGCTGCTGGGCTTCTCCGCCCTCCTGAACGGCGCCGAGGCCGCCTACTTCTCGCTGGGACGGCTCCGGCTCCGGCGCTTCGCGGACACCGAAGAGGCGCCGGACGCGCTGGCGCCGCTGCTCACGCGCCCCCACGAGCTGCTGGTCACGCTGCTGGTGGGCATCACGCTCATCGATATCGGCGCCTCCGCCCTGGCGGCCTTCGTCGCCGAACGCCTCTTCGGCGGCTGGGGGCTGGCCGTCGCCATCGGGACCATGATCTTCCTCATCACGGTCTTCACGGAGGTCCTTCCGATGACGCTGGCGCTGGAAAGGCCGAGGCGCTTCGCCGCCTGGGTCAGCCGGCCGGTCGCGTGGCTCTCCGTGCTGCTGGCACCCGTGCGCGGGGTGCTCGGGGCGCTCACCGCGCTCACGCTCCGGGCCCTGGGAGCCGAGCGCACCGAGCCCCTGCTCACGACGGAGGAGCTCCGCACCCTGGTGGACGTGGGCGCCCGGGAAGGGGTCGTGGAGCGGGACGAGCGGGAGATGATCCACAGGGCCCTCGAGCTGGAGGACATCCAGGTCCGGGCCGTCATGGTCCCCCGCCCCGACATGTTCTGCCTGGAGCTCTCAACGCCCCCGCAGCAGATCCTCCAGGGGCTCCGGGAGAACCTCCACTCCCGGGTCCCCGTGTATGCGGGCAGCATCGACCAGATCGTGGGCATCCTCTACACCAAGGACCTTCTCCCATACGTCCGAGGGCTCCTGCCGGACTTCGACCTGCGCGCCCACCTCCATCCGCCGTACTTCGTCCCCGAGTCCAAGCGGGCGCACGCGCTTCTCAAAGAGTTCCAGGCTAAGAAGCTCCACATGGCCATCGTGGTGGACGAGTACGGGAGCACCTCCGGCCTCGTCACGCTGGAGGACGTCCTCGAGGAGCTCGTGGGCGAGATCGCCGACGAGTTCGACGTGGAGGAGCGTCTGATCCAGCCCCTAGACGCCCGCACCTTCAGGGTCTCGGGCAAGCTCCCGATCGACGAGCTGAACGCCGCGTTGGGACTCTCCCTCTCCAGCGAGGCCTATGACACCGTGGCAGGCTGGGTGCTGGATCTCTTCGGGCGGATCCCCCACCGCGGCGAGCGCATCGAGACCGTCGGAGCGACGGTGACGGTTGAGCGGGTCGAGCGGACGCGCATCGTCGAGGTCCTCGTGACCCGCCCGAGGCCCGCTCCCCAGGGGGGGGCCCGATGACCTCAGCCTGGGTCATCCTGGCCGCGCTCCTCGTGACCGCCTTCTTCTCGGCGGCCGAGATGGCCTTTCTGGGGGCCAACCGGATCAGGCTCCGCCACCTGGCCGAAGGGGGGCATCGCGTGGCCGGGCGCTACCTCGAGGCGTTCTCGCAACCGGAACGGCTCCTCTCAGCGGCGAAGATGGGGGTCCCCGCGGCCCACATCGTCGCGTCCACAGTGGCCACGTGGGCGCTCCTCCCCTACACGGGCCCCGCCGCGGTCCTGATCGTGACGTTCGTCCTCACACCGATCATGCTGGTTCTGGGAGAGGTGATCCCCAAGGCGCGATCGCCCAGCAGTGGGCGACGGGGCTGATCCTGCGTCTCTTCTGGCCGCTGACGTGGTCGGCCTGGCTCCTGGCGCCGCTGACGTGGACGGCGAGCAAGATCGTGGAGGGAGTCCTGGGGCTCGTGGGCCGGCGGCGCGAGCACGTCAGGCGCTTCGTTTCCCGGGAGGAATTGAAACTCGTCCTCCAGATGGAGCCCGAGGAGTCCGACGTCACGACCATGGAGGCGGAGATGATCGACAAGATCTTCTCCCTTGGCGAGACGGCGGTCCGGGAGGTCATGGTCCCGCTGGTGGATGTCGCCGCACTCCGCGAGACGGCCACGCCGGACGAGGCAATCGCCCTGATCCGGGAGCGGGGGCACTCGCGCCTGCCGCTCTTCAGGGACCGCATTGACAACATGGTGGGCCTCGTGACGGCCATGGACCTCCTGCGGCAGGGCGCCGAGGTGACGGAGCTGAAGGCCATCATGCGGCCGCCCTCCTTCGTGCCGGAGACCAAGCGGATTGACGATCTCCTCCGCGAGATGCAGAAGGCGCGGATCCAGCTGGCCGTGGTGGTGGACGAGTACGGGGGCAGCGTGGGGATCGTCACCGTGGAGGACATCCTGGAGCAGATCGTCGGGGAGATCCGGGACGAGCGGGAGCCGACCCCGGCGACGATCGAGCGCCTGCCCGACGGGAGTTATCGTGTCGCCGGCCGGGTCGGCATTCAGGAGATCAACGAGAGCCTCGAATGGGAGCTTCCCACCGGCGACTACGAGACGGTGGCCGGGATGATTCTGGCCACGCTGCACCGGCTCCCGCGGACGGGCGAGGAGTTCAGGGTCGGGCGGTTCCACGTGACCGTTCTGGAGGCCGACGAGCGGCGCGTCGTCGCGGTCAAAATCAGGAAGGAGGCCTCATAATGGGCGACACAATCGAGTTCAAGCGGAATGGGCAGCGGGTCGGGGCGTATCTGGCGAAGCCGGCGGGCGCGGGGCCGTCGCCGGCGGTGATCGTGATCCAGGAGTGGTGGGGGCTGAACCAGCACATCAAGGACGTGGCGGAGCGCTATGCCGGGGAGGGGTACGTGGCCCTCGCCCCGGACCTCTACCACGGCAAGGTCACGGCCGATCCGAACGAGGCGGGCAAGCTCATGGGAGCCCTCAGCCGCGAGGACGCCGTGAAGGATCTCCTGGGCGCCGTCGCGCACCTCCGGGGGATGAAGGAGGTCCGGGCGGACCGCATCGGGGTCACCGGCTTCTGCATGGGCGGCTCCTACGCGCTGCTGCTCCCCTGCCGCAGCAAGGACATCCGGGCCGCCGCGCCGTACTACGGCGAGATTCCCGACGAGGCCACGCTCCGAAACCTGGCCTGCCCGATCCTCTACGTTTACGGCGACGCGGACTTCTGGATCACCAAGGACGAGGTCAAGCGGCTCGAGGCCTCGTTGAAGAAGCTCAATAAGGCCGGCGAGGTGAAGATCTACCCCGGCGCCCCCCACGCCTTCTTCAACGACACGCGCAAGGACGTGTACCGCCCGACGGAGGCCCAGGACGCCTGGCGGCGGACTCTGGACCTGTTTGCGAAACAGCTGAAAGGATAGCGATGCCGCGGGACATCCCGCTCGCCAACGGCACCCTCCTGGTGGGGTTCGACCGGACCTACCAGATCCGGGACCTCTTCTACCCCACCATCGGCGGGGAGAACCACGCCGTCAACTTCCCCTTTCGCTTCGGCGTCTGGGTGGACGGCGAGTTCTCCTGGGTCGGCGAGGGGTGGGACCTCGCGCTCGATTATCAAGACGACACGCTGGTCACCCGCGTCACCGCCCGCCACGCCGGGCTCGGCCTCGTCCTCGAGTGCCAGGACGCGGTGGACTTCCACGAGAACGCCTACATCCGGCGGATCACGCTCTTCAACCAGCGCCAGGCGCGCCGCGAGGTCCGTCTTTTCTTTCACCACGACTTCCGCATCAGCGGCAACGACATCGGCGACACGGCGCTCTACGACCCGCGCCTCCGCTGCGTGATCCACTACAAGCGCCAGCGCTACTTCCTCGCCAACCTCTCCGTCCGCGGCGTGGCCGGCGTGGCGCAGTTCGCCACCGGGGTCAAGGGCTACGACGGCCTCGAGGGCACCTGGCGGGACGCGGAGGACGGCGTGCTGGGCGGCAACCCCATCGCCGAGGGGTCGGTGGATTCGACCATCGGCGCCTCGCTCTCCCTGGAGCCGGGGGGACAGGGGGAATGCTACTACTGGATCGCGGCCGGGCAGAACCATCGGGAGGTCCGGATTCTGAACCAGCTCATCATGGAGAAGACCCCGGAGCTCCTCCTGTCCCGGACCGCGGCCTACTGGAGCCTCTGGACCCGCTGCGCGGGGAGCGGCGACAAGTCCGACCTCTCCCCCGCCTGCCACCGCCTCTACCGGCGGAGCCTCCTCATCATCCGCTCCCACATGGACAACAACGGCGCCGTCGTCGCCGCCGTGGACTCGGAAACCCTCCATCGCGGGCGGGACACCTACAGCTACCTCTGGCCCCGCGACGGCGCGCGCATCGCCTACGCGCTGGACCGGGCCGGCTATTTCGAGCTGACCAAGCGCCTCTTTTTCTTCTGCCGGGAGATCATCCGCGAGGAGGGCTACTTCCTCCACAAGTACAATCCCGACGGCTCGCTGGCCTCCTCCTGGCATCCCTGGGTCAAGGAGGGCCAGCCCCAGATCCCGATCCAGGAGGACGAGACGGCCCTCGTCATCTGGGCCCTCTGGCACCACTACGCCAGCTTCAGGAACACGGAGTTCATCAAGATCCTCTACCGCCCGCTGATCATGCGCGCCGCCGAGTTCATGGCGATGTACCGCGACCAGGAGACCGGGCTGCCGCTGCCGTCCTACGACCTCTGGGAAGAGCGGCAGGGAGTGTTGACCTTCACCACGGGGGCCGTCCACGGGGGGCTCCGGGCAGCCGCCGCCTTCGCCCGCGCCTTCGGTGAGGTGGACCGGGCCGACCACTACGAGGCGGCCGCCGCCGAGATCAGGAAGGGGATGGACACCTACCTCTGGCAGGAGAAGAGCGGCCGCTTTGCCCGCATGATCTCTCCCCTCTCAGGCGGCTCCTTCGACGTGGACCTGACGGTGGACGCCAGCCTCTCGGGCTGCTTCGCCTTCGGGGCCTATGACGCGGGCGATCCCAAGGTGGTCAAGACCATGCAGGCGGTGGCGGACACACTCCAGATCCGGACGCCGGTGGGGGGCGTGGCGCGCTACCAGGGGGACCGCTACCAGGCCGTGGAGCCCGCGAGCGCAGCGGTGCCCGGCAACCCGTGGTTCATCTGCACCCTCTGGCTCGCCCAGCACCACATCGCACGGGCCACGACGCTGGAGGAGCTCCAGCCGGCGCGCGAACTGCTCGAATGGGTCGCGGCCCACGCGCTCCCCTCGGGCGTGCTGGCCGAGCAGATCCATCCACGGGAGGGGGCGTCGCTCTCCGTCTCACCCCTGGCGTGGAGCCACGCCGAGTACGTGATCGCCTACCTGGATTACACGCGGAAGTTCCTCGGCTTCACCGCCTGCCCCGAGTGCGGCCGCCCCCACCAACGATCAGACACCGCCCGCCGCTCTTCCCCGTCCGACTGCCTCCCCGACCCCTTCACCCGCATCTAGCACCGGCTGGAAATGCTTGAGGCCGGAGGCGACCCGGCCCAGTCCATTTGGGCGGTTGCGGGGGCCCGCAATTACTTGTCCGTGCCGCTGAACGCCCCGGCGATAGGACAGCCAAAACGAAGCCGCCTCATCCTGCGGCGGCCGCTTGCTTCTCTTTCTTGCCCCGCGGGGCTTTCTCGCCCTTGGCCTCCTTGCCCTTCTCCTTCTTGGTCTTGGGCGTCTCGGGGCGATCCACCAGCTCCAGGAGGACGAGCGGGGCCGCGTCGCCCGCCCGGTGACCGGCCTTGATGATGCGGGTATAGCCGCCGTGGCGCTCGGCGTAGCGGGGGGCCACGGTGTCAAACACCTTCTTCACCACGGTCTCGTCCGGCACGAGCCTGAGCGCCTGGCGGCGGGCGTGGAGGCTTTCGCGCTTGGCCAAGCCGATCACGTGATCGGCCAGCCCGCGCAGGGCCTTGGCCTTCGCCTCGGTGGTGGTGATCCTCTCGTGCTGAAACAGCGCGGTCAGTAAGTTACGGAACAGCGCCCAGCGGTGGGCGGTCACCCGGCCCAGCTTCTTGCCCGCGCGGCGGTGCTTCATCGGAGCACTTCGCGCGCGACCGCGCCCACGAGGTTGGGGTCGATGCGCATGCCGAGGGAGAGGCCCAGCGCGGCGAGCGCGGCTTTGATCTCCTCCAGCGACTTCTCGCCCAGGTTCTTGACCTTTTCGACCTCGGCCTCGGTCTTCTGCACCAGATCCAGCACCGTGAGGATCTCCGCGTTCTTGAGCGCGTTGACCGCGCGCACGGGAAGCGGGAGCTCTTCGAGGGTCTTCGCCAGCGTGTCGCGGAGGAAGTCCTCGGCCCCGCGCTCCACCTCCTCCTCTTCCGGCGCCCCCGCCGCCAGCAGCGTGAAGTGATCCCTGAGGTGGGTCGCGGCCCGGCTGAGCGCCTCCTCGGGCGTGATGGTGCCGTTGGTCCACAGCTCGAGCACCAGTTTTTCGTAGTCGGTGATCTTCCCGAGTCGGGACATCTCCACGTTGTAGGAGACCCGCTCGATCGGCGAGAAGGTCGCGTCCAGGGGAATCGCCCCCGCCGGCACCACGCCCGGTGGATGCTTGCCGGCGGCCGAGTATCCCCGGCCGACCTGGACCCCCAGCTCCATCACGAGCTGGCCGCCCGGCTCGAGCGTGGCGAGGTGAAGCTCGGGGTTGAGGACCTCGACCCCGGAGGCCTGGGCCGCGTCCGCGCCGGTGACCTCCTTGGGCCCCTTGGCCTCCAGCCGCGCGACGGTCGGTTCCCCCGACGGGACGTGGACTGCCAGCTTTTTCACGTTGAGGAGAACGTCCACCGTCTCCTCCTTGACGCCGGGGATGCGGGTCAGCTGGTCCTTGACCCCCTGGATCCTCACCCAGGCGACGGCAGCCCCGGGGACGATGGCGAGGAGCGTCCGCCTGAGGGAGTTCCCCACGGTGAGCGCGTACCCTTTCTCAAAGGGCTCGGCCACCAGCCGCCCGTAGCGGTCCGTAAGGTCTTCCCACTCGATCTTCTTCGGCTTCTGGAATGGGATTCTCGGCATCGGCCGACCCCTACTTGGAGAACAGCTCGACGATGAGCTGCTCCTGGACGGGAATCTGGATGTCCTCCCGGAGCGGCAGTCCCCGCACGACGCCCCGCTTCTCGTCGGGCACCACTTCGAGCCACGGCGGCACCTGCCCCCGGCCGGCGCCGAGGTTCTCCACCACGCGCTCCTGGAGCTTGGAGGTGAGGCGCAGCTGGACCGCCTCGCCGACCTTCACGAGGTAGGAGGGGATCGTCACCTTGCGCCCGTTGACCTGGATGTGGCCGTGGGCCACCATCTGGCGCCCCTCCCGGCGGGAAGCGGCGAAGCCGAGGCGGAACACGACGTTGTCCAGGCGGCGCTCCAGGAACTTGAGGAGGTTCTCGCCGGTGACGCCCTTCTCCCCCTCCGCCCAGGCGAAGTACTTGCGGAACTGCTGCTCGAGCACCCCGTAGATGCGCTTCGCCTTCTGCTTTTCCCGGAGCTGGACGCCGAAGGCCGTGAGCTTCCCCCGGTTGAGCCCGTGCTGGCCGGGCGGATAGTTCCGGCGCTCAATGGCGCACTTCTCGGTGAAGCAGCGGGCGCCTTTCAGGAAGAGCTTGATCCCCTCGCGCCGGCATTGCCGACAGGCCGCGTCTCTGTATCGCGCCAACCGTGATCCTCCTTACACCCGGCGCCGCTTGGGCGGGCGGCAGCCATTGTGCGGAACCGGGGTGACGTCCCGGATCGCCGTGATCTCGAGCCCCACAGCCTGGAGCGACCGGATGGCCGCCTC
>JACPCF010000123.1 GCA_016179965.1 Candidatus Rokuibacteriota bacterium
CGACGAGGGGCTCAAACTCGCGCGGGAGGACCGGCCCGACCTCATCCTGCTGGACATCCGGATGCCCAACAAGGACGGCTGGGAGGTCCTGCATGACCTCAAAGCCAACACCATCACCGCCGGCATCCCTGTCGTCATCATGAGCGCGGTGGACAACAAGTCCCTGGGCTTCTCGCTCGGCGCCGCGGATTACCTGGTCAAGCCGGTCCACCGGGAGGGCCTCTTCCAGACGCTGAACCGCCTCGCGATCGGACCGGGCTCGGGCTACATCCTGGTGGTGGACGACGACCACGAATCGGCGACGGTGGTGAAAGAGGCGCTGGAGGTCAAGGACTTCACGGTGGCCGTGGCGTACAACGGCAAGCAGGCCCTCCAGGCGGTCAAGCAGCAGATCCCGCGCCTCATCGTCCTGGACCTGATGATGCCCGTCATGGACGGCTTCGAGACGCTCGCCCGCCTCCGGAGCGAGCCGGCCACCAAGGACATCCCCGTCGTCATCCTCACCGCCAAGGATCTCAACCAGCGGGAGCGGGCCGCGCTCGACGGCAAGATCCAGGCGCTCTTCCAGAAGGGGCAGGTCTCCCTGGACCAGCTCATCAGCGACGTTCAGAACGCCATCTCGCGGCAGCCGGCGGGGGTGTGATGGCGCCTCTGGTGCTGATCGTCGAAGACATCGAAGACAACCTGGTCCTCATCAAGAGCCTCCTCGAGATGGCCGACTTCCGCGTGGTCGAGGCCCGGGACGGGCGCGAGGCGATCGCCCAGGCGCAGGCGCACCACCCCGACCTCATCCTGCTGGACATGTCGCTCCCGGAAGTCGACGGGTGGACCGTCGCGCGAACCCTGCGTCGGAACCCGGACTTCAGCTCCACGCTCATCGTGGCCATCACGGCCCACGCGATGCCGGGCGACCGGGAGAAGACGCTGGAGGCGGGGTGCGATGAGTTCCTGACCAAGCCCATCGACGTCCCCAACTTCCTGCCGGCCATCACCAAGATCCTGGAGGGCAAACGTGTCTGACGAGCCCCTCAAGGCGACCGTCCTCGTCGCCGACGACAACCCCGACAACGTCGAACTCCTCCGCGAGGTGCTGGAGGCGGCGAACTACACGGTCGTGGTGGCCTACGACGGCGACGAGGCGCTGCTGAAGGTCGCCGAGTCCAATCCGGACCTGATCATTCTCGACGTCATGATGCCCGGCAAAGACGGCTTCGAGGTCTGCCGCCGCCTGAAGAAGTGGGAGCAGACGCGCAACATCCCGGTCATGATGCTGACCGCGCTCCAGGAGGTGGCGGACAAGGTGCGGGGGATCGAGTCGGGCGCCGATGAGTTTCTCACCAAGCCCGTGGACATGGTGGAGCTGCAGACCCGGGTCAAAGCGCTCGTACGGGCCAAGGTCTACCGCCAGCAGGTCATCGAGAAGAACGCGCTGCTCGAGAAGATCCTGAACCGCTACCTGCCCGAGGAGGTGGTGGCGAAGGTCTTGGAGGATTCCAGCCTCCTGAAGCTCGGCGGCGTCCGCGACTTCGTGACGGTCCTGTTCGCCGATCTGACCGGCTTCACCACGTTCGCCGACGTCGTGCCCCCCGAACACGTCATGGAGACGCTGAACCAGACCTTCTCCCGGCTCACGAAGATCGTCGCCGACAACCGCGGGACGTTCGACAAGTACCTGGGGGACGGCCTGATGGCCTTCTACGGCGCGCCGATCGCCTCCGACAACGACGCGCTCAACGCCGTCCGCACCGCGGTGGAGATGCGAGAGGCCTTCCAGGCGCTCAAGGACGAGTGGGGCGAGGGGCCCCGATCGCAGCTCGGCTTGGCCGTCGGCATCAATTCGGGCGAGGCCATCGGGTGGAGGACGTGGTCGTCGCCCGGAAGTTCCGCGAGGTCGAGCTCCGGGGCCGCTCCAGGCCCGTGGTCGCCTACGAGCTGGTCCGCCTCTTCAAGCCCGCCTGAAACCTCGGAGGGGGGCCACCCAGGCCCCCCCACGCCTCTGGCGTGGAAGCCCGGGTACCCGCCCCTTCCGACACCTCCCCCCAAGCAAGAAAGATTGCGCGGGCAAAGCCCGCGCTCGAACGTGGGTCGGCGCAGAGCCAACCGGCCGTTGCGCTCGGCCTACTAAACCTCGTCCAGGCTGACGCGCCGGCCCAGGCGCGAGGAGAGCTGCGCCGCCTCCACGACCCTGAGCGCCAGCAGCCCCGCCTCGACGTCCACGGCGGGGCGGCGGCGGGTCGCGACCGCCTCCAGGAACGCCTCGAGCTCTCGGCGGAGCGGCTCCTCCCCCGTCGCTTTCAGCTCCTCCTGCTCCCCCTCGCGCGCCGTCCACTGGCCGCCGGCGCGCTGATGCTGGTGGCCGAAGACCGTTACGACGGAGCGGCCGAAGTCGGCCACCAGGCTCCCGCGCTCCCCCACAATGAGGCAGTCCCGATGGGTGCCCGGCACGAAGTAGCCCGCCTCCACGATCGCCGGCACCTCCCCGTACTCGACGGTCACGAAGGCGAGATCGTCCAGGCCGCGGCCCAGGTAATCCCGCAGCAGGGCCGTCACGGCGGTCGGCGCCCGGCCGAGGAGGTAGGCGAAGAGGTCGAAGTAGTGGATCGCGTCGGTCTGGGTCACGCCCACGTCGGTTCGGGGGCGCTTGAAGCCGGCGAAGCGGGCGGTGAGGTAGCGCACCCGGCCCACCCGGCCCTCGACCAGGCAACGGCAGAGCGCGTCGGTGACTGGATGAAAGCGGAAGATGTGCCCCACCTGCAGGATCCGGCCCGTCTCCGCGACCACGTCGGTCAGGCGGCGGGCTTCGGCCACCGTCTGGGCGAGCGGCTTCTCCACGAAGCAGTCTTTGCCGGCGCTGAGGCAGCGACTCGCGATCTCTAGATGCGTATCGGCGGGCGTCACGATGTCCACCGCATCCACGCGGCCGAGCGCCGCGGCGACGTCGGCGACCACGCGGGAGGGATCCACGCCGTTCTTCGCCGCCCAGGCGCGACGCTCGGCCGACACGTCGGCGGCCCACACGGTCACGCCGAGCTCGGCGAGCACCCGACGGTGCTTCTCCCCCCAGCGGCCCAGGCCGACCAGCAGGACGTTCACCGCCTCACTCCGGCGGTCCCTCGCCCCCGAGGTCCTCGACGACCTGGTAGCGGAGCCGGCGATCCGCCATCCAGCGCACCACGAGGAGATCCCGGAAGGCGCTGAAGGCCCGGTCGGCGATGCCGTACTTCGACTCCCCGAAGCGCCGCGGCCGGTGGTTGACGGGCACCTCGATCACGCGGAACCCCCGCATCCGCAGGAGCGTCGGGATGAAGCGGTGCAAGCCGCGGTAGAGCGTGAGTCCGCGGAGGCATTCGCGGCGGAAGGCGCGGAACGTGCAGCCGCTGTCCTGAATCGAGTCGCCGCTGATGGCGTTGCGGATCCAGTTGGCGATGCGGGAGGAGACTTTGCGGATCCACGGATCCTCGCGGCGCGTCCGCCAGCCCGTCGCGGCGTCCCACCGGTCGAGGTGCGCCAGCAGGGTCGGGATGTCGTGCGGGTCGTTCTGGAGATCGGCGTCCATGGTGACGACCCAGCGCCCGCGGGCCGCCTTGAATCCAGCGTCGGTGGCCGCGGTCTCCCCCGAGTTCACCTTGAGCCGGACCAGGCGCACGCGCGGGTCCTGCTCCCGCAACCCGCGAATCAGCTCTGCGCTCCGATCGCGGCTGCCGTCGTCCACGAAGACGATCTCGTAGCGCCACCCGCTGGGGTCGAGCACCTCGCGGATCTCAGGCCAGAGGAGCGGCAGGTTGGCCTCCTCATTGTACACGGGGATGACCAGCGAGAGGTCGAGGTCGGAGACGGAGGAGCTACTAGACACCGGGAGGATCGAGCCGGGGCGGCCGCGGATGCGTGCCCTTCCACTCCTCCGTGAGCCGGTGCGGGAGCCCGAGGTGATCCAGCGCGCGGGCCAGCGTGTGGATGATGAGGTCGTCGATCTGCTTCGGCCGGGTATAGAAGGCGGGCATGGGCGGCAGCACCACCGCGCCCATCTCGCTCAAGGCCAGCAGACACTTGAGGTGGCCGACGTGCAGCGGCGTCTCCCGGACCAGCAGGATCAGCGGCCGGCGCTCCTTGAGCGTCACGTCGGCCGCGCGCGAGAGGAGCGTATCCGAGTGGCAGTACGCCACCGCCGACGCCGTCTTGACGCTGCACGGGGCGATGACCATGCCCTCGGTGCGAAAGGAGCCGGAGGCCAAGGCAGCCCCGATGTCCTTGTCGTCGTAGTGCCGGTGCGCCAGCGCCTCGACCTCGGCGACGGAGTACTCGGTCTCCTCGACGACGGTCCGCTTGCCCGGCGCCGAGATCACGAGGTGGGTTTCCACCTGGGGGAACTCGCGGAGCAGCTCGAGGAGACGGATGCCATAAATCGCCCCGGTCGCGCCGGTGATGCCCACGACGATCCGCCTCAGGTCCGTCATCGTCCGTCTCGCGGGGCTAGAGGCGGAAGCGCTTTCGAAACACTTCTTCGCGCGTCTTGTTGTAGAGCACCTCCCACTCGCGACTCCCCTCGGGGGCGGGCCGCGAGTAAGAGGAGAGGATCCGGCGGACCTCCTGGTCAATGGACTCTTCCAACTTGGTCTCGTCCGTGAGCGTCCGGATCACTTCGTTCCGCACGTCCTTCCGGGTTTCCTCGTCGCCGTCCTTCACCACCACGCCCTCGGTGGCCTGCAACTCGGCGACGATCCGGTCGGCCAGGTAGAAGATGCGCTCCCGGCTCATGCGCCTCACAGGATGAACCCCCGTTCCCGGGCCAGCTTGCCCCTGACCAGCGCCAGCAGCCGGGCGTAGTCCACCGCGGTGTCCCGGATCTCCTTGGTGTGCTCCATCAGGATCTGTCGGGCCTCGGCGTCCAGGCGCTCCTCGGCCTGGAGATTCTCCAGGAGCACTTTGCGGACGGCCGCCCGGGCCGCGGTTTCATCCCTGGCCTCGACGAGCTTTTTCACCCGGAGCCGCTTTACCACGGCGTCGGCCACCCGCTCGGCCATCGCTTCGCGTCTCGGCATCTCGTTGGTTCAACACCGGTCCCAGTCCGCCCACAGACTACACGGGAGGCCTTCGGGGTGTCAAGGCAAAGTCCGCGAGAAATTTACGCAATCGGCAGACTCAGGACGAAGCGGCTCCCCCGCCCCACCTGGCTCTCGACCCGGATCCGCCCGCCCTGAGCTTCCACGAGGGACTTCACCAGGGCGAGCCCCAACCCCAGGCCCCGGACGTGCGCGGTGTCCGGATGGGGGACGCGGCAGTACTTCTCGAACATCCGCGAGACGGACGCGGCCGGAATTCCCACGCCCCGATCCTCCACCCCCCGCTCGACCCGCCCCGGCCCTTCCGCGGACACGCGGGCCCAGACGCGAACCGGGCCGCCGCCCGGCGAATACTTGATGGCGTTGGCGAGCAGGTTCTTCAGGACCCGATCCAGCGCGTCGTGATCGGCGACGACCGGCGGGAGCGCATCGGGGAGGTCCCGCTCAATCGTGTGGGCCGCGCTCTGCGAGGCGAGCAGCTCCACGTTCGCGTCGATCAGCGGGCCGAGCGCGAGGGGCGCCGGCCCGAGCGCGCGCTCGCCCCCGCGCTCGATTCGGGAGAGGTCCAGGAGGTCCGCCACGATGCGCCCCAGCCGCTCCGCCTCGCGATGGATCAGCTCCAACCACCGGCGCGCCCCTTCCGCGGACGGCGGACGGCTCAGGAGCAACTCGGAGAAGCCCTGGATGGAGGTCAGCGGCGTTCTCAGCTCGTGAGACACGATGGAGACGAAATCGGATTTCGCGCGATCCAGCTCTCTGAGCCGGCGCGTCGCCGCCGCGACCTTTCCCTCCAGCTCGTCGGCGAAGCGGCGCTGGCGCTCCGCCAGGCAGGCATTGTCGATCGCGAGGGCCAGGTGAAGGCCCAGCGTCTCGGCCGTGGCGCGCAGCTCCCGGGGAAACTCCCCGCGTCGCTCGACCGCCAGCACACCGATGCGCCCCGCCCGCGCGCTCAGCGGAACCAGCAGCGCGGGGCGCGGCCGCCCGGCTGACCGCCGCGGCGGTGGCCCGAAGCGCCCGCGCCGCCGACGTGCCATCGAAGCGGCCGGCCTCATGAGCCCCCCGTGTCACGACCAGCGGCTCGGCGCCCTCGCGCACCAGCACAATCGCCACGGCTCGGGCTTCGAAGGCGCCTCGAAGCGTCTCGGCCGCCTCGGTGAGGAGTTCTTCAACGGCTCCTTCGCCGGAGAGCGTGCGCTGAAGCGACAGGAGCAGCCGAACCCGATTGGCCCGGGTTCGGGCTCGGTGGGCCAGCGCGCCCGTCACGATGCCCGCGAAGAGGAAATAGCCGAGGCTGACGAGCCCCTCCACGGTCTCCGCCGCGAGGCCGCCCCGCTCGATCGGGGGGAGGACGAACGGCGCGAAGAGGAGCGCGGCCAGGAGGCCGGCGGCCCCGCCTCCGAGCCCGCCGAAGCGAAGCGCCGCCCAGAGCGTCGGAAGCAGATACAGGTGGCGGAGCCCCGCCGCGGGCCCGCCGCCGGTCCACACGAGGGCCGCGGTGATGACCCCGAAGCCCAGGAGAATCCCGCGCCACCCACTCACCGGACCTGCTCCTGTCCCGTGCAACCGCTTGTTCGAGCGCCCACCCGCGTGACCCACGCTCTCGCGTGGGTACCCCGCGCGGGCACCCGGCCGGCGCAACCCTGGGGGAGGTCCGGAAGGGGCGGGTACCCGGGCTTCCACGCCAGAGGCGTGGGGGGCCTGGGTGGCCCCCCTCCGGGTTGCCTTCACCGAACGTCGAGCATCCGGTACGCTCCGAAGAACGCCAACGAGGCCAGAAGGGAGGGCAGCAGGCTCCCCGAGTACCAGAGGAGCGCGCAGCCCGAGAGGGAAAGGAGCGCGAGGTAAAACACCGCTCCGACCATCAGCTCCACAACTGCCGGGAGCGCGGGGTCCACGAGATACCGCAGGACCGAGAGCCCCGTCGCCGCCAGAGCGCTCGGCCAGAACCCCCACCGCCGCTGCCAGCGATTGAAGAGGGTCCCGCGGAAGAAGCACTCCGCCGACAGGACGTTGGCGCCCGCGTCATAGAGCAGGGCGCTCAGGTAAGAAGCCGGCGGGCTCAAGGGCACCGGATAGCCAAAGGTCCGCGAGGCTGACAGGAGCAGGTGGGCGCCGAGAAAGCATCCTACCGCGGCGCCGAGGCCCAGGGAGCCCCAGCCCGCGCGGGGCGCGAGGCCCATCCCGAGGCACTCGGCGGAGCGGAGGACGAGGCGCGCCATCACGAGCGGGGGAAGGAGATACGCCAGACATCCCCAGGGCGCCGCGGCGCAGGCCGCCGCCGCGACCAGGAGCGAGAGCGCGAGCCGCGTGGCCGGCCGCCGCCAACCAGGCGCGCCCTCCCACGCCGCCGCCAGGGAAGCGACCAGGAGCCCGCCGTGAAAGCTCGCCACGCCGAGCACCCGCACAACCTCACCGGGGATCAAGCCGAGCCGCCCGGCCAAGAGCCCGATAAGGCCGGCAGCCGCAAACGGCGCCAGGATCCCCGGCCGGAACGGCACGAGCGGCCCGTGGCTCGGCCGGCGAGGGTCAAAGGAGCGGGTCAGGACGTCCACCGGCCACGAGGCAGAGGAACGCGGAGACGATCCCGGCGTCCAGGAGGCGCTCCGCCGAGGCTTCGATCGAGCGGAACGCCTCCCGGCGCTCGAGGCTCCGCCGGTACGGGCGATCGGACGTCAGGGCGTCGAAGACGTCGGCCACCGCCACGATCCGCGCGCCCAGGGGGATCGCCTCGCCCGACAGGCCTGCCGGGTAGCCACTGCCGTCCTGCCGCTCGTGGTGGTGGCGAATGATGAGGGCGCCCTCGGCGAAAAACTCGAGCGGCGCCACGATCCGTGCCCCGACGAGGGGGTGCTCGCGCATCAGCGCCCATTCCTCGCCGGTCAGGGGGCCCGGCTTCCGCAGGACCGACTCAGGAATGCCGATCTTTCCCAGGTCGTGGAGCAGGCCGGCCTGGGCAATGAGCCGCGCCTCGCTCGGGGAGGCACCGAGGCGAAGCGCCAGCTCCCGGGCCAGGCCGGCCACGCGCTCGGAGTGCCCCCGCGTGTACGGGTCTTTCGCCTCCAGGGCGTTGGCCAATCCCAGGAGACTCTGCAGGAACGCGCGCTGGAGCCGGTCGTGCACGCTCTTGAGGTCGCGGGCGTAGCGGAGGGACTGCTGATACGCCGCTCGAAGACGCCCGTAGGCGACCTTCAGCTCCTGCGCCGTCTCTACCGCTCCGGCCACAGCGGCGCCTCCGGAAGCAGCGACGACACCAGGGTGAGCAGCCGAAGCGGCGAGAACGGCTTGGTGAGATAGAGATCGGCGCCGGCGGCCCGCCCCCGCTCTAGGTCCTGCACCTGGCCGGCGGCGGTGAGCATGACGATTTTTGTCTTCTCGAGCCCGGGCTCGATTCGGAGCCGCCGACAGACCTCAAAGCCGTTCAGCCGCGGCAGCTGGACATCGAGAAAGATGAGGTCCGGCTGCTCGGCGCGCGCCACCGCCAGGGCTTCCAGGCCGTCGCCGGCCTCGAGCACGCGCACGTGCTCATCCTCCAGCGTGAAGCGCACCAGCTCCACGATCGGCGCCTCGTCATCCACGATGAGCACGATAGCCATGGGCGCCCCGTGGAGGCGCAAGCCCCATGCCAGGGGCCCCCGGTTGAAGATCCAGGAAGATGGCAGGCGCCAGGACCGGTGCCTGCACAGCCGGGTGTGCAGGCGCTGGGCAGCGGTTGCCCGGGCGGTGTGCAGGACCCGAGGCGGGACCCCCCCCTAGCGCGGGGGGACGCGGGCGGAGACGTGCAGGCGGGCGAGCGCCCGAGAGAAGGCGGCCAGGGCGCGCATATAGTCGATCTCCTCGTCGCTTTTCCCGGTGAGCCGCCGCTCGGCGCGCTGGCGCGCCCGTAGGGCCCGCTCCCGATCGATCTCCTCCGGCCGCTCGGCGTGCTCGGCGAGGACGATCACGCGGTCCCCCCGCACCTCGGCGAACCCGCCGCTCACGGCCAGGTACTGCTCCACGCGGCCGACGCGATAGGCGACTTCCCCGCTCTGAAGCGAGGTCAGAAAGGGCACGTGGCCGGGGAGGACGCCGAAGTAGCCCTGGACGCCAGGCGCCACGACCTCCTCCACGTCCTCGGAGACGACGAGGCGGGTGGGCGTCGCCAGCTCGAAGCGAACCTGCGGCTCCGCCACCGGGCCTACGTGCCCTCCCGGAGCCGGTTGGCCTTCTCCGCGGCCTCCTCGAGCGTGCCGACCATGTAGAAGGCCTGCTCGGGGAGATCGTCGTGCTTGCCCTCGAGGATCTCCCGGAAGCCCTTGATCGTGTCCTTGATCGAGACGTATTTCCCCGGCTGGCCGGTGAACGCCTGGGCCACGAAGAACGGCTGGGAGAGGAAGCGCTGGATCTTTCGCGCCCGCGCCACGATCAGCTTGTCTTCCTCGGAGAGCTCCTCCATCCCGAGGATGGCGATGATGTCCTGGAGGTCCTTGTAGCGCTGGAGCACCTGCTGGACGCCGCGGGCGGTCTGGAAGTGCTCCTCGCCGAGGATCCGCGGGTCCAGGATGCGAGAGGTGGAGGCCAGCGGGTCCACCGCCGGATAGATGCCGAGCTCGGCGATCTGCCGGGAGAGCACGGTGGTGGCGTCGAGGTGGGCGAAGGCCGTCGCCGGCGCGGGGTCGGTGATGTCGTCGGCCGGCACGTAGATGGCCTGGACGGAGGTGATGGACCCGCGCTTGGTGGAGGTAATCCGCTCCTGGAGCACTCCCATCTCGGTGCCGAGGGTCGGCTGATAGCCCACCGCCGACGGCATCCGACCCAGGAGGGCCGAGACCTCGGAGCCCGCCTGGGTGAAGCGGAAGATGTTGTCGATGAAGACGAGCACGTCCTGGCCCTCCTCATCGCGGAAGTACTCCGCCGCCGTCAGGGCGGTCAGACCCACCCGGAGGCGCGCCCCGGGCGGCTCGGTCATCTGGCCGTAGATCAGCGCCGTCTTCTCGAGGACGCCCGACTCTTTCATCTCGAGCCAGAGGTCGTTGCCCTCGCGCGTGCGCTCCCCCACCCCGCCGAAGACCGAGATGCCGCCGTGGTGGGTGGCGATGTTGTGGATCAGCTCCATGATGATGACCGTCTTTCCCACGCCGGCCCCGCCGAAAAGCCCCGTCTTGCCGCCGCGCGTGTAGGGCTCCAGCAGGTCGATGACCTTGACCCCCGTCTCCAGCATCTGCACCGACGTGGACTGCTCCTCGAAGGACGGCGCGGGCCGGTGGATCGGGCAGGTCTTGGCGGTCTTCACCGGCCCCTGCTTGTCCACGGGCTCCCCGATGACGTTCAGGATCCGCCCGAGCGTCTCCCGCCCGACCGGGATCGAGATCGGCCCGCCGGTATCGCGGACCGTCATCCCCCGGGTCAGGCCGTCGGTGGAGGCCATGGCGACGGCCCGGACGCGCCCCTCGCCCAGGTGCAGGGCCACCTCGAGCACCAACCGCTGCGAGTAGGTGAAGATGTCCTTCATCTCGATCCCGGGCACCTCCAGGGCGTTATAGATCGACGGCAGCCGGTCGGGCTCGAACTCCACGTCCACGACCGGGCCGATGACCTGCACGATCTTCCCTTCGCTCATTGGGGACTCCTTAGCCTTCGGCGGACTGCTTGAGGGCCTCGGCGCCGCCCACGATGTCCAGGAGCTCCTTGGTGATTCGCTCCTGGCGCGCCTTGTTGTACTGGATCGTCAGAAGGTCGATCATCTCCGAGGCGTTCTTCGTCGCCGCCTCCATGGCCGTCAGCCGGGCCCCGTATTCCGCGGCCAGCGACTCCATCAGCGCCCGGTACACCTGGATCGTCACGTGCCGCGGCAGCAGGGCGGCCAGGATGGCGTCGGCCGAGGGCTCGTAGAGGTAATCCACCACGGCCGCGTCCCCCGCCACCGCCGCGGGCTCGATGGGGAGTAGCCGCTCCCGCACCACCCGCTGGACCGCGACGGAGCGGAACTCGTTGTAGATCAGATGGATCTCGTCCGCCTCCTCCGTCAGATAGCTTTCGACGAGTGTCCGCGCGAGGTCCTGGGCGTGGGAATAGGCGAGGCGGTCGAAGAAGCCGACCATCGCCGACTTGACCGTCCACGGCCGGCGCCGGTAGTGATCGCGCGCCTTCCGGCCGACGACGACCAGGGTCAATCCCGCCTCCTCCCTCTGCCGGATGAATTCCAGGGAGCGCCGGAGGACGTTGGAGTTGAAGGCCCCGCACAGGCCCTTGTCGGCCGTGATGATCACGACCTGGCGCCGCCCCCCCTCGCGCCGGGCGAGCAGCGGATGGCGGTCGGGCGCACTCCGAAGGGCCAGGTTGCTGAGGAGCTCCGACATCTTGTGAGCGTACGGCCGGGCCTCGAGGATCCGCTCCTGGGCGCGACGGAGCTTGGCCGCGGCCACCAGCTTCATGGCCCGCGTGATTTTCTGGGTGGACTGGACGGCGCGGATCCTGCGCCGGATGTCGCGGAGGGTCGCCATAGGAGCTATGCGGTCTTCACGCCCGTGGTCTGGACGAACTCGGCCTTCGCCTCCGCGATCGCCTTGTCCAGGGCCTGGCGGAGGCCGTCGGAGATCTCGCGCTTCCCCCGGATCTCGTCGTAAATCTGCTTAGAGCGCCGCTCCACGAAGGACAGGAGGAACTCCTCGAACGGGCGGATCGCCTCCAGCGGCAGGTCGTCCAGATGCCCCTGGGTGCCCGCGTAGATGACGACGATCTGCTTTTCCACGGTGAGCGGCTGATACTGCCCCTGCTTCAGGACCTCGACCATCCGCTGGCCGCGCGCCAGCTGGGCCTGGGTGGCCTTGTCCAGCTCCGAGCCGAACTGGGCGAACGCCGCGAGCTCGCGGTACTGCGCCAGGTCCAGTCGGAGCTTGCCCGCCACCTGGCGCATCGCCTTGATCTGGGCGCTGCCGCCCACCCGCGAGACCGACAGCCCGACGTTGACCGCGGGCCGCACGCCGGCGAAGAAGAGGTCGTTCTCGAGGTAGATCTGGCCGTCGGTGATCGAGATGACGTTGGTCGGGATGTAGGCGGAGACGTCGCCCAGTTGGGTTTCGATGATGGGGAGCGCGGTGAGCGAGCCGCCGCCGAGCGCGTCGTTGAGCTTGGCCGCGCGCTCCAAGAGACGCGAGTGGAGGTAGAACACGTCGCCGGGATACGCCTCACGCCCCGGCGGACGCCGGAGCAGGAGGGACAATTGCCGGTACGCCTGGGCATGCTTCGAGAGGTCGTCGTAGATGCAGAGGGCGTGGCGTCCCGAGTCGCGGAAGTACTCGCCCATCGCGCACCCCGCGTAAGGGGCGATGTGCTGGAGCGGCGCCGGCTCCGAGGCCGAGGCCGTGACGACCGTGGTGTAGGCCATCGCCCCCGCCTCCTCGAGCCCCTTCACCACCTGGGCCACCGTGGAGCGCTTCTGTCCGATGGCGACATAGAAACAGTACACCCCCTGCCCCGCCTGGTTGATGATCGTGTCCACCCCGATGGCGGTTTTGCCGGTCTGCCGGTCGCCGATGATCAGCTCCCGCTGGCCACGGCCGATGGGGATCATGGAATCGATGGCCTTGAGGCCGGTCTGGAGCGGCTCCTTCACGGGCCGCCGGTCCACCACGCCCGGGGCGTAGCGCTCGATGGGTCGGAACTCCTTGGCCTCGATCGGCCCCTTGCCGTCCACCGGCTGGCCGAGCGCATTCACCACCCGGCCCACGAGGGCTTCGCCCACCGGCACCTGGGAGATCCGCTTCGTGCGCGAAACCTGATCGCCCTCTTTGATCAGCGTGTCTTCACCCAGGAGGACCGCGCCCACGTTGTCCTCCTCCAGGTTCATCACCATGCCGTACACGCCGCCGGGAAACTCCAGGAGCTCCCCGGCCATGGCGTGCTCGAGACCATAGATGCGGGCGATGCCATCGCCCACCTCGATGACGCGCCCAACCTCCTTGAGGTCCACGTCGGGCTCGTAGCCCTGGAGCTGCCGCTTGATGAGCTCGCTGATCTCTTCCGCCTTGATCATCCGCTATCCCCTCACGAGGCGCTCGCGCATCCGCGTGAGCTGCCCGTCGAGACTGCCGTCCAAGACGAGGCTGCCGATCTGGGCCACGAACCCCCCGAGGAGGCGCGCGTCCACCGACCCCTCGACGATGACCTCTTTGCCCGCGATCCGCGCGAGGCCGACCGCCAGCCGCCCGCGCTCGGCGTCGCTGAGCGCCACGGCACTCCGAACCTGGGCGCGCACCCTGTCGCGCTCGGCGTCGAGGAGGCTCCGGTACGCCCGCGCGATCTCCGCCAGATGGTCCGTCCGCCCCCGCTGAGCGACGAGCCCCACGAAGTCCCGAACCAGCGGCGAGCCGCCGAGTCGCTCGGCGACCGCCGCCGCGACCGATCGCTTCGTCGCGCCCTTGATCCACGGGCGGCTCAGAAATTCCTCAAGCCGCCGGTCCGCCGCCAGGACCTCCAAGACATTGGCCAGCTCGTCGCCCACGGCGTCGAGCCGGCGCGCCTCGCGCGCCACCTGAAAGAGGGCCTTGGCGTAGCGCCGGGCTGTCGCCTCCTGCCGCCTCATCGCGGCCGCTCGATCTCAGCGATCGCGTCGGCGACGATCTTCTTATGGTCCTCGCCGCGTAGGCTCTTTCGGATGAGCCGCTCGGCAGCCGTCAGGGCCAGGTCGGCCACCTCCTTGCGGAGCTCCTGCCGGGCCCGCCGGATGTCCTGCTCGATCTCCGCGCGCGCGGCTTCCACGAGCCGGCCCGCCTCGGCGCGCGCCGCTTCCACCAGTCGCCGCTGCTCCTCCGCGGCCTCCTTCAGCGCCGCTTCGCGGATGGACTGGGCCTCGGCGTAGGCGGCTTGAAGCTGCTTCCGGTGCTCCTCCCGCTGGCGCTCGGCCTCAGCCTGGGCTGCCTGAGCCTCCAAGAGCGACTTCTTGATCGCCTGGGAGCGCTCCTCCAGCTTGGCCAGGAACGGCCGGTAGAGGAATTTCCAGAGAAAAAACAGGAGAAGCCCGAAGTTGACGGCCTGGATGAGGAGGGACCAGTCCAGGTTGATGAAGCCCCCACCCCCTTCGGAGGCCCGCGCGACGCCGGGGATCCACCCCAGAAGGAGCGCGATTCCTCCTAAGACCTTAGACATGCGTGAGATTCTCCGGACCCAAGGCGAATATCACGGGGGCGCGAAAACTGTCAAGCCCCGGAAATGATTCCTCCCCCGATGACCTGGTCGTCCTGGTAGAAGACCACCGACTGCCCGGGGGTCACCGCGCGCTGGGGCTCGTCGAAGACGACCTCCACGCGCCGCTCCGCGGCCTGCGGCCGGGGGCCCGAGAGCGCGCGAACGACGGCAGGGGCCGGCCCATGGCTGTGGCGGATCTTGGCCGCCACCCGGAGCTCTTCCGGGGGCCAGTCGAACGGGATGAAGTTGGCCGCGGTCGCCACCAGGCGCTCGGTCGCGAGGTCCTCCGTCTCGCCCACGACGACGGCGTTCCGCGCCGGGTCCAGGGCCAGGACGTAGAGCGGCCGATCCGAAGTCAGGCCGAGGCCGCGCCGCTGGCCGACGGTGTAGGCCGCGAGGCCCTGATGCTCTCCCAGCCGGCGCCCCGCACGATCCACGATCGGGCCCGGACGAAACGCCTCGGGAATGCGCCGCCGCAAAAAGCCGCGGTAGTCGTCGTCGGGAATGAAGCAGATCTCCATGCTCTCGGGCTTGTCCGCCACGGAGAGCCCGAGGGCCCGGGCCTGGGCCCGCACGTCCTCCTTCGTCAGATCCCCGACGGGGAATTCGGCTGCCGCTAGCTGTTCCTGGGTCAGCGGCCAGAGAAAGTCGGATTGGTCCTTGCGGGCATCCCGCCCCCGGAATAACAGGTAGCGCCCGGTCTCCGGGTCTCGTCTCACGCGAGCGTAGTGGCCCGTGGCGACCGCCGTCGCCTCCCACGCCCGCGCTCGACGGAGCAGCGATCCGAACTTGACTTCCTGATTGCAGACGACGCAGGGCACCGGCGTCCGCCCCGCCCGGTACTCGCTGGCGAAGTTGTCGATGACCGTGCGGTCGAACTCGCGCTCGGTGTTGAGCAGGTAGTATGGGATTCCCAGCCGGCGCGCGACCTGCCGCGCGTCGTCCGCGGTCTGGGGCGAGCAACAACTGCCGAAACGCCTGGGGGCCTCCTCGGGCTCCTGCCACGGCCACACGCGGAGCGTGACCCCCACGACGTCGCGCCCACGCTCCACCAGGAGCGCCGCCGCGACCGACGAATCCACGCCGCCGCTCATCCCGACGACGACGCGCTTCGTCATCCGAGCGGCCTCCCCGTGATCTGCTCGACCAGCCGCTCGAGCTCCTCGCGCGAGGCATACACGATCTCGATGCGCCCTCGACGCTCCGAGCCCACGAGCCGCACGCGCGTCGCCAGCCGCTCGCGAAGCTGGTCCTCGAGGGCCGTCAGTTCGGGCGAGCGGCGCGGCGCCCGGCGCGGGATGTGGCTCCGCTGCACCCCCTCCTCCGTGGTGCGGACCGACCACGAATGGGCGAGGATCTCCTCTCGGAGCTTCAGCTGGTCGGCCACCGAGGTCAGCGACAGGAGCGCCCGCGCGTGGCCCATGGTGAGCCGCCCGGCGCGCAGATCCTGCTGGATCACCACGGGAAGCTTGAGGAGGCGGAGGCAGTTGGCGATGGAGCTGCGATCCTTGCCCACCCGGCTGGCCAGCTCTTCCTGCGTCCAGCCGAACTCCGCCAGCAGGCGCTGGTAGGCCTCGGCCTCCTCCATCGGGTTGAGATCCTCGCGGAGCAAGTTCTCGACGAGGGCGAGCTCCAGGCTCTCGGCGTCGGTGGCCTCCCGAATGACCGCCGGGATCCGCTCCAGGCCGGCGATCTTGGCGGCGCGGAGCCTCCGCTCGCCCACGATCAGCTGATAGCCGGCGCCTACCCGTCGGACGACGATGGGCTGGAGAACTCCTGACTGGCGCATGGAGGTGGAGAGTTCCTGTAACCCATTGATATCAAATGACTTTCTCGGCTGGTTGGGGTTCGGGGAAATCTCGTCGATGGCCAATTCCCGGAGGTTCTCCCCTTCAGTCGGAGTCGTGGACAGCAGGGCTCCGAGTCCCCTTCCCAGCCCCCGCTTAACCATGGGCGAGCACCTCCTTGGTGAGTTCGAGGTAGGCGAGCGCGCCGCTCGAGCGCAGGTCGTAGAGCAGAATGGGCTTGCCGTGGCTCGGCGCCTCTGAAAGTCGGACATTGCGCGGGATGACAGCCTGAAAGATCTGGCCGCTGAAGTACTGGTGGACCTCCGCCTTCACCTGCCCGGCGAGGCTGGTGCGGCCGTCGAACATCGTCAGCACAATGCCCTCGACTTCGAGCCGAGGATTCAAGCGGTCCTTCACGAGCCGAACGGTCTTCAGGAGCCGGGCGAGCCCTTCGAGAGCGTAGAACTCGCACTGAAGTGGGACCAGCGCCGAATCCGCGGCGGTGAGCGCGTTGATGGTCAGGAGCCCGAGGGACGGCGGGCAGTCCAGCAGGACGTAGTCGAACTTCTCCCGCGACGCCCTGAGCGCGTCCTTGAGCCTGGATTCCCGTCTCGACAGCCCCACCAGCTCCACTTCGGCCCCGACCAAATCAATGTCGGCGGGGGCCAGGAAGAGATTGGGAATGGCTGCCTCCCGGATTGCCTTATCGAGGGGCTCGCCCCCGAGCAGGACGTGGTAGATCGTGGGATAGAGCCCTTCCTTCGACAGGCCGAGACCTGTCGTCGCGTTTCCCTGGGGGTCGAGGTCCACCAGGAGGGTCGGTCGGTCAGCCACCGCGAGGCCCGCGGCAAGATTCACGGCCGTAGTCGTTTTCCCGACCCCGCCCTTCTGGTTCACAACGGCCACAACCCGCCCCAAATTCGCCTCCACCTCCTGTTTCACGTGGAACGGCGGGGAGCTAGATGTTTCACGTGAAACATATTGCTTGAGGGCGGGGAGGGGAGTCAATCAGCTTTTTTCGACGATTAGGAATCGCCTGCGGGTTCTCCCCGGAGTGGGCACGGCCTCCCAGCGATGGGGAGTGCCGGGGGGCAGGAGGGGGAGGGGTTTTCCGGCTGGGGGGCCCGAGGCGATGAAGCGGCCGCCAAGCCGAAGAAAGGCCAACGCTATCGGAAGGATAGAGCCCGGGGGGCCTACGGCGCGCGTCACGACTGCATCGCAACTCCCGCGTAGTTCGGGGTTCGACACGATGAGGCTCTCGGCTCGGCCCGCCAAAATCGAAACCCCCTCCAGCCTCAGATCACGAACGACCGCGCTCAGGAACGAAACGCGGCGGCGGCGCGCTTCCAGGAGCGTCAGCCGGATCGCCGGTTCCACGATCTTCAGGGGCAGGCCGGGGATGCCGGCCCCGGCTCCAAGGTCCAAAACCCTGAGCCCCCCCAGAGGAAGCCATCGAAGGAAGAAGAGCGAATCGAGGAAGAGTTTTTCGGCGATGTCTCCGGGCCGCTTGTATCCCGTGAGTGGCTGCGCCCGATTCCATTGGAGAAGAAGGGCCAGATACCGGCTGAAGACCTCGACCTCGGATCGGGATGGGGGGCGATTAAGAATCTGAACAAACCCGCGAGAGAAAACCTCCCGGAAGTCCATCCGCAAGTGCTTGTTTTTAAAGAAGTATTTAGCTGGACTTCGCCGAACGGACCCGGCGGTCCATCCAGTGCTGCTGGAGGATCTGGAGCACGTTGGACACGGTCCAGTAGAGGACGAGACCCGAGGGCAGATTCAGGAACATGAAGGTGAAGATCACGGGCATCATCAGCATGATTTTGGCCTGGCGTGGATCACCCATGACGGGGGTCATCTTCTGCTGGACGAACATGGAGAGCCCCATCAGGATCGGCAAGACGTAGGTGGGATCGTGCTGGGCTAGATCGCAGATCCAAAGCTGAGTGCCGAACAGTGTGGCGAAGCAGAGGAAGGCGGCGTTCTGAAGCTCCACCGAGAGCGAGAACACCAGATAGAGCGCGTAGAAGATGGGAATCTGGACCAGCATCGGCAGGCACCCGCCCATGGGGTTCACCTTGTGCTTCCGGTAGAGCTCCATGGTCTCGCGCTGGAGCCGTTGCGGATCCTTTTGGTGCTTCGCCCGGAGCGCGTTGACCTGCGGCCCGAGGGCCTGCATCGCCTTCATGGACTTCATGCTTTTCAACGTGAGGGGATAGAAAAGGATCTTCGTGATCACGGTCATGAGGATGATGGCGATGCCGTAGTTGGGGATGTAGCGGTGGAAGAAGTTCATCAGCCAGAGGATCGGGACGGCGAACCACTCCATCGGTAAGCCGCCGTACGCGCGCGGCATCGGAAACCCGCCGAAGTCGACCGCCGCCTCGAGCCCGACCCCCAGCGCCTTCAGGCGGTCGTATTCCTTCGGGCCCACGTAGAGAAGCGCCCGCCCCTCCCACAGCTGGCCCGGGGCGAGGGGGGGGGGAGGAGAGGCCTTCAGCGCGATTTCGATCGTCTCCTGGGCCCCCTTGAAGGTGGCGACCCTGAAACCGGGGGTCCGGGGAATCAGCGCGGCGATATACCAATCGCTCTCCAGCCCCACCCATGTCCCCTCGACCGTCAGGTCGGCCACCTTGTCCAACTCCTCGCGGTGAACCTGCCCGCCGGTCAGACGGATGACCCGGAGCGGGCGCTGACCGAGGAACCCTTCCTTCTCGCCCTCGGGCCACTTTTTCTGGGTGGTCCAGGGCAGCAAGACTTCGACTGTCTGGGCAACCGCCTGGCGATTCTCCAGGCGAATGGCGACCTCGATCTGAAAATCCTGGGCGTGAAATCGAAGCGTTTCGCTCACGTGCAAGCCGTAGTCGTCCTGCCCCGTCAGCGAGATCTCTCCCCGGGGCCGGTCGGGGCCAAGGCGGAGGCGCTCCTCCTTGGCGGTGAACGCCACGCTCCCGGCCTCGACCCCGGGTCGCTGGAGCACGAGCCCCCGCGGCCCCAAAGCCCCGAGGGCGACCATGGGCTTGTCGCCCCGATAGCGGAGCACCCATTCGTGGAGCTTGCCGCCGTCGCTCCCAACCGTCCCGCGGAAGAGCGGGCCCTCGACGGCAACGAGCCGTTGGGGCGCGGGTGAACGCTCGACCTTCCGAGGCGGCACGGGGACCGGCGGGGGCGGTGAAGGAACCGGCTTGGACTCCGCGGGGGGTTGCGCCGGGGGGGGGGGGGGAGGGGCGGGCGCGAAGAGCGTCTGCCAAAGGATCAGGAGGGCGGCCGCTAAAACCGCCGCCAGGATCGCGCGTTTTTCCATGTCCTCGCCGGCGGGGGGGGATCGTACCCCCCCGGATGAAAGGGATGGCAGCGGACCAGCCGACGGACCGCCAGCCAGGATCCGCGCACCACGCCGTGCTGGAGCAGGGCCTGCCGCACATACTCCGAACACGAAGGATAAAAGCGACAGGCCCGAGGGAGAAGCGGAGAAATGAACCGCTGGTACCCTCTGACGAGCCGCGCGGCGGCGGCGGGGAGAGGGTTCACGCCCCGCCCGACTGCCGACACCGCTTGGCCACGACCTCTAACGCCTCGCGCATGTCCTGAAGGATCTGGGTGTAGGGCGCAACCTCGACGCGCGGCCGGGCCACCACCACGAGTTGAACGCCCTGTGGAAGCGCCCGGCGACTCACCCGGTAGGCTTCTCGAAGCCGGCGGCGGGCCCGGTTACGGCGGGCCGCGCCCTGGATCTGGCGACTCACCGCAAACCCGGCCTGGCGCCGGCCCCGGGCGCCGCGCCAGACAATCAGCACCGACGGCCGCTCCACCCGCGCGCCCCGCTGGAACACCGCCTGAAAGTCAGCCGCGGAGGTCAGCCGCTCGCTCCGCGGCAAGGCCCGCTCGCCCACCGCCCCTCGCGTCGCGGCTAGACCGTGAGACGCCTCCGTCCCTTGGCGCGGCGGCGCTTCAGGACCTTCCGCCCGCCCTGCGTCTGCATCCGCTTTCGAAAGCCGTGCGTGCCCTTGCGCTTGCGGCGATTGGGCTGGTAGGTCCGCTTCATCGGGGACCCCTCCCCTCCGTCGAGAAACCTAGCAAGTGTACACTGCCCCCCGCCGAAGTCAAGACGGCGCCGCGGAGGCGAATTTGAAGAACGGGCTTGCTTCGGCGTTTTCCGCCGTGCTATGGTAACACGCGCTTTTCACCCCCGAGCGAGTCGCCGGCCGGTTTTTTCTTTCCGCTCCGACTGGAGCCGACGAGGGTTCGTATCCCGATGGGTTGTCGCCTCGCCGTCCCTCACCCCGCCGCCCTAGCAAACCGATCTTATTATCCACACGTGTGGATAACTCTGTGCGTAACTGGGCCTCTCGCCTGTCCCGGAGAAGACTTACATGCTTGAAAGCCTCTGGACCCGATTGCTGTCTGCGCTCGAGCAGAAGATCCCCAACGCCGCCCTCGATACGTGGGTCCGCCCGAGCCGCCTCCTGGCCGTCGAAGGCGACCGCCTCCAGATCGCCGCCCCCAACAAGTTCTCGCGCGACTGGCTGGCCGAGCACTACCTGCCCGCGCTCGCCGCGGCCGCTCAGGACTGCCTCGGGGGGAATCCCCAGGTTTCCATCGTGGTCGAGGAGGCGTCCGCCGCGCCGCCGCTGGCCGGCGAGGAGGCCGCCCTCGCGGCGCCCCCGGCCGCAACGACCGGCCTCAACCCGCGCTACACCTTCGAGACCTTCGTCGTCGGCTCCTCCAACCAGTTCGCCCAGGCGGCCTGCCAGGCCGTGGCCGAGTTGCCCAGCAAGGCCTACAACCCGCTCTTCATCTACGGCGGCGTCGGCCTGGGGAAGACCCACCTGCTCCACGCCGTCGGCCACCAGATCCGCCGCCTGTTCCCGAATCTCTACATCCTCTACCTCTCCTCCGAGCGCTTCACCAACGACCTCATCAACGCCATCCGCTACGACCGCACCGCGGAGTTCCGCGCCAAGTACCGCACGATCGATCTCCTGCTGATCGACGACATCCAGTTCATCTCCGGCAAGGAGCGCACCCAGGAGGAGTTCTTCCACACGTTCAACGACCTCTACGACTCCCGCAAGCAGATTGTCGTCTCCAGCGACAGCTCGCCCAAGGAGATCCCGGAGATCGAGGAGCGGCTGCGCTCGCGCTTCGAGTGGGGGCTCATCGCCGACATCCAGCCCCCCGACTTCGAGACCCGGGTGGCGATTTTGAAAAAGAAGGCTGGCGTCGA
>JACPCF010000085.1 GCA_016179965.1 Candidatus Rokuibacteriota bacterium
GGACTCCACCTTGATGATGTCCCCGGGGTTGATCAGGCTGAGGTCGGCCCCCGACAGCTCGGCAGTCACCACCAGGGCTCCGTGACAGCTGAGGTCGGTGCACTTCTCCGAGTCGTCCCGGACCCGGAGACGGCCGGCCGCCTTGTTGACCTCCACGACCGTCAGGCGGCTCTTCTGGATCAGATCGGTCAGGCTCTGCGCCATAGTCAGTCCCCCTTTTCGCTGAGGGTTGCGATTGGGCACCTTATACCAGAGGGCCGCAGGTCAGGCAAGTGGAAATTTTGTGGTATCCTGGGGGCGTTTTATGAATCTCACCAGCCGGTTCACGTTTGACGCCGCCCACCGGATCGTGGGCCATCCGGGCAAGTGCGCCTACCTCCACGGCCACACCTACCACCTCGAGGTCATGGTCGCCTCGGCCCGGCTCGACGCGCTCGGGATGGTGATGGACTTCGACGACCTCAGGGCGCTGGTGCGCAAGGCCGTCCTCGACCGGTGGGATCACGCGACCCTCCTGGCCCGGGAGGATCCGCTCGTCCCGGCGATCATCGGCGTCCAGACGGAGGCCCCGGAGAAGGTCGTCCGCTTCAAGCAGAACCCCACCGCCGAAGTGTTGACCCGCGAGGCGTGGGAGGCGATCCGCCAGGCCCTGCCGCCGCAGGTCAGCCTCCTCCGCGTGAAGATTGAAGAGACCCCCGCGTGCTCCAGCGAGCTGACCGCGGAAAGCCTCTGACCGGCCGCATCGCCGAGGTCTTCTTCTCGATCCAGGGCGAGGGCGCCACCGCGGGGACGCCCGCCGTCTTCGTCAGGCTCCAGGGCTGCTCGGTGGGCTGCGTCTGGTGCGACACCAAGTACTCCTGGGATCCCGGGGGGGGCCGCGAGGTGGCGCTGGAGGACCTGGTCGAGGAGGCTGCGGCCTTCCCCTGCCGGCGGTGCGTGATCACGGGCGGCGAGCCGCTCGAGTCCCCGCTGTTCTCCCCGCTGGTCCACGCCCTCAGGGCGAGGGGCTTCACGCTGGAAGTGGAGACCTCGGGCACGCTGCCGCCGCCGGCCGTGCCGGTGGACCAGTGGAACGTCTCGGCGAAACTGGCGGGTTCGGGAGTCCCGGAGGCCAAGCGGATTAACCCTGAAGCCATCCGCCGGTTCTTGAGGCTCGGGGCGTGGTGGAAGTTCGTCGTGGTGGACGCCGCCGACGTGGCCGAGGTGCTGCGACTAGCCGAACGCTTCGCGATCCCGCGCGAGAAGATCCTCCTGATGCCCGAAGGCGTCCGCCGCGAAGAGACCCTCGAGCGCTCGCCGTGGGTCGCCGAGGAGTGCCAGCGCTACGGCTTCAGGTTCTCGCCGCGGCTTCACATCCTCCTCTGGGGCGCCCGGCGCGGCGTCTGATGAAGAAGGCAAGCCCCTCACCTCTTCTCCTCTCCCCACGGGGGAGAGGCAGGGTGAGGGGGAGAGGATTAAGGTGAGGGGGGAGCCTGTGCAGTGAAGAAAGCCGTCGTTTTGCTCTCCGGGGGCCTGGACTCGGCGACGACTCTGGCGATCGCCAGGAGCGAGGGTTATGCCTGCCACGCGCTCTCCTTCCAGTACGGCCAGCGCCACTCCCGCGAGCTGGAGTCGGCGAAGAAGGTCGCCGCGGTCCTCGGCGCCGTCGAGCACCTCGTCCTGAATCTCGACCTCCGCCTCATCGGCGGCTCGGCCCTCACGGCCGACATCCCGGTCCCCAAGGGGCGGAGCGCCGCCGAGATCGGCCACGGCATCCCGATCACCTACGTCCCGGCGCGGAACACGATCTTCCTCTCCCACGCCCTCGGCTGGGCCGAGGTCCTGGGCGCGGAGGACCTTTTCTTCGGGGCAAATTTCCTGGACGCGAGCGGCTATCCCGATTGCCGTCCCGAGTACATCGAGGCCTTCGAGCGCCTGGCGAACCTGGCGACAAAGGCGGGGGTCGAGGGGACGAGCCGCTTCAAGATTCACACGCCGCTGATCCGGATGACGAAGGCCGAGATCATCAAGAAGGGCCACGCCCTCGGCCTGGACTTCGCGCTCACCTGGTCCTGCTACGAGCCGACTGCCGACGGCCGGGCCTGCGGTCTCTGCGACTCGTGCCTGCTCCGCCTCAAGGGGTTCAAAGAGGCCGGCCTCACGGATCCCCTCCCCTACGCCGCCCAATGAGCCTGATCGCCGAGCTCAACCGCCTCCAGGCGGAGCGCGGGTACCTGAGCGAGGAAATCCTCAGGGAGGCGGCCGAGAGGCTGCGCGTGCCGCTCTACCGCATCCAGGAAGTGGTGTCGTTCTACCCCCACTTCAGGAGGACACCGCCGCCCCGGAGCGAAGTCACCCTCTGCCGGGACGTCTCCTGCTTCCTCGCCGGTGGCGAGGCATGGGCGGCGAAGGTCAAGGCGCTCCTGGCCGGCCAGAAGGACGTGGAGGTCAGAGAAGTCTCCTGTCTCGGTCGCTGCGACTGCGCTCCCGCGGCCATGGTGAACGGCGTTGCTGTCGGCGCAGTGCCGCCCGAACGTGTCGCCGAGCTGGCCAGGCATCCCGAGAAACACCACGAGACTCCCTCCACCCGGCGCCGGTGGCGCATTGACCCTTACGGCGAGGGCAAGGAGCTGTTTTCGGTCTATCAGGCGTGGGCCCAGCGCGCCGACGAGGTGATCGCGACGCTCAAGGCCGCGGGGCTCCGCGGGATGGGCGGCGCGGGGTTCCAGACGGGGCTCAAGTGGGAGCTGGTCAGGAAGGAAGCGGCGACGCCGAAGTATGTCATCTGCAACGCCGACGAGAGCGAGCCCGGCACGTTCAAGGACCGCGTCCTCCTGGAGGAGCTGCCTCACCTGGTTGTGGAGGGCATGTGCTTGGCCGCGAGCGTTGTCGGCGCCGAGCGCGGCTGGATCTATCTCCGCCACGAGTACGAGCACGCGTGCGGGCCGCTCGAGAGGGCGATCGGCCAGGCGCTCAGGCGGGGCCTCCTGGGGCGCGGGTTCGAGATCGAGATCTTCCTCTCCCCCGGCGGCTACATCCTGGGCGAGGAGACGGCGCTCCTCGAAGCCCTCGAAGACAAGCGCGGCGAGCCGCGGAACAAGCCCCCTTACCCGGGCAGCCGCGGCCTCTGGGGGAAGCCCACG
>JACPCF010000124.1 GCA_016179965.1 Candidatus Rokuibacteriota bacterium
GTCCCGCGCCATCCGCTTGATGTCCTTCAGGGTCACCACGCCGGGCCCCGAGAGCCCGATGAAGACGTCGGCCCCTTCCAGGGCCTGGCCGATCTCCCCTCGGAGTCGCTTCGGGTTCGTGTGCTCGGCAAACCACACCTTCATGGGATTCATGTTCTCCTTGCGCCCCTTGTGGAGGATCCCGCTCCGGTCGGATCCGATGACGTGCCGCACGCCGACCTTCATGAGGAGCTTCGCGGTGGCGGTGGCGGAGGCGCCGGCCCCGCTGAAGACCACCGTGACGTCCGACATCCGCTTCTTGACGATCTTGAGCGCGTTGATCAGCGCCGCCAGGACCACCACCGCGGTGCCGTGCTGGTCGTCGTGGAAGACCGGGATGTCGAGCTCCTTCTTGAGCCGCTCCTCGATGGTGAAGCAGCGGGGGGCGGAGATGTCCTCCAGGTTGATGCCCCCGAAGACGGGCGAGATCGCCTTCACGATGCGGACGATCTCGCTCACGTCCTTCGTGGCCAGGCAGATGGGGAAGGCGTCCACGCCGGCCAGCTCCTTGAAGAGGAGGGCCTTGCCTTCCATCACGGGCATCGCGGCGCGCGGGCCGATGTCCCCGAGCCCGAGGACGGCGGTGCCGTCGGTGACCACCGCCACGCAGTTCTGCTTGATGGTGAGCGCATAGACCTTTTCCGGGTCCTCGTGGATGGCCATGCAGACCCGGGCGACTCCCGGCGTGTAGGCCATGGAGAGGTCGTCCCGCGTCTTCACCGCCATCTTGCCCTTCACCGATCTTCCCGCCCAGGTGCATCAGGAAGGTGCGGTCGGAGACGTTGACGACCTTGACGCCGGGCACCCCGCGCAGGCGATCCACGACCTGCGCGCCGTGCTTGTCGTCGCGGGCCTTGAACGTGATGTCCCGCGTCACGGTCTCCTTGCCCACCTGGACCAGGTCGATGGCCCCGATGTCGCCGCCCGCCTTGCCGATGGCGGAGGTGACCTTCCCGAGCATCCCGGGGCGGTTCACGATGTCGAGCCTCACGGTCATGCTGTAGCTGGCACTGGGGGCGCCGATCATTGGGGGGTCCTCCTAGTGCGAATTAGGGGCTCTGCATGCAGAAAATATCCCAGTTGAGCGTGTCCCGGACCTGTTCGCTCCGGTGACAGCGGTCGGGCTTCCAGTCGGGGAACGTGCTCGCGCACCCGGTCAGCACCGAAAGCGCTGCCGCCAGCAGGCCGAGCCTGAGCCACTGCATGGCCTCATTCCACCCGTTCTCGGGCCCGCCGTCAAGGGGCACTCCAGCACCGCGCAGGAGCGGGCTCGCTTGACAGCGGGCGTCCCCGTCGTTACTGTTGACCGTGACCGACCCGTGTCCAGGAGAATACAATGATTGACGTCAAGACCGCGGACAAAGAACTCCAGTTCTACATCCGCCCCCAGACCTTCCCCGTGGCGGTCCGGATGCTCAAGCCGGGGGAGGAGATTCCCGACAAGGCCAAGCGGCCGGCCCGCGACTTCAAGAAGCTCTCCATGAACTGCCAGGTCATTGACATGGCCCGCCGCTACGGCTGGATGATCGCGCTCACGCGCGAGGACCACATCTGCTCGCTCGGGATCACCGCGCTCGGCTTCGACAAGCCCACCCACCTCTACACCTCGGGCACGCTCTGCGAGGGGATGTACACCGAAACGAAGGATGCGGGCCAGCGGTCCGAGGCCGCGGTGGACAAGTTCAAGCCGGGCGAGTACTACTGCCTGCTGGTCGCCCCGCTGGACCGGACGACGTTCGAGCCGCACCTGGTCGTCATCTACGCCAACCCGGCCCAGGTGATGCGGCTCACGCAGGCCGCGCTCTGGAAGCGGGGCGGGAAGCTCACCTCCTCCTTCCAGGGGCGGATCGACTGCTCGGAGATCATCGTCACGACCATGCAGGCCGGGCAGCCACAGGTGATCCTCCCCTGCTCGGGCGACCGGATCTTCGGCCAGACCCAGGACCACGAGATGGCCTTCACGATCCCCTGGGATTGGATGGAGGAGATCATCGAGGGGCTCAAGGGGACTCATCAGGGGGGGATCCGCTATCCGATCACCCAGTTCATGGAGTACGAGGCCAAGCTCCCGCCCAAGTACATGGAGGTCAACAAGCTCTGGGACGTGGAAAGGGGGAAGGCCCAGTACACGCCCCGCGACCGCGTGGTGGCCGCCTACAAGGGCAGCTTCGCCGACCGGGTCCCCGTCTATCCCATCGCGGGCTCTTTCGCCGGCTGCCTGGACGGCCTCTCCATCGAGGAGTACTGCACGGACCCCAAGAAGGCCGTGAAGGCCATGCTCAACTACTACGAGCGCTACCAGCCGGACGTCATGCTGGCCTACAACGACCTGGCCAAGGAGGCCGAGGCCGTCGGCTGCAAGGTCAAGTACTCCGACTACGTCGTCCCCTCGATCGCCGGCCACGTCCTCCAGGACGACAAGGGGAAGCTGGCCAAGCTGGAGATCCCCGACCCCGGGAAGGACGGCCGCCTGCCGGGCTTCCTGGAGCAGTGCGAGGCGCTGTCGAAGGCCAACTTCCCCAGCGCCCTGGGCGCCGTGCTGGTGGGACCCTGGACGATCGCCATGCTCATGCGGAACCCGGAAGTGATGCTGCTCGACACCTTCGAGGACCCCGCCTTCATCCACGAGCTGATGCGCTTCGCCACGGAGTACGCCAAGCGCTTCGGCGACGCCGTGATCAAGACCAAGATCGGCCTCTCCTACTCCGACCCGACCGCCTCCTGCAGTCTCGTCGGCCCGGACACGTACCGGGAATTCATCAAGCCCTACCACAAGGAGCTCGTGGACTACTTCAAGGCCAAGAAGGTCAACGTCACCGTCCACATCTGCGGCACGACCCACCAGATCTACGAGGACCTGCTGGAGGCGGGCTTCTCCACCATCACCATCGACATCGACCAGCAGGCCGACCCGAAATTGAAGGTGGATCAGCTGAAGAAGCTGGTGGAAATGGCCTCAGCGCGGAACGTCGTGACGATCGGCAACGTGGACGCCACGATCTTCGAGCGGGCCACCAAGGAGGAGATGGAGGCGGAGGTCCGGCGCTGCGTCGACACCGCCGCCCGCCACTCGCGCTACGTCCTGTCCACGTCCTGCGAGCTGCCGCCCCGGGCCAAGCCCGAGATCGTCCAGTGGTTTATGGACGCCGCCCACGACTACGGCCGCTACGAGCGGCTCATGGGTTGAGGCGAGAGATGTGGCTTACCGAATCCGAGACCGATAGGGGAACGAGATTGAACTGACGGATGAACGTTGGGCGCATATCATCGAGGGCCACCCTGAGCTCGAAGGCGATGAAGTTCTCTTACGACCACGAGGCGGACGTGATGTATTTGTCCGTAGGCCGTCCTCAGAAGGCCAAAACGGTTGAGATCGGCCGGGACTTCGTCCTCAGGCTTGACCCGAAAACCGAGCGGGTCATCGGGCTGACCATAGTGGATTTCTCCAAGCATTTTGCGGCAATCGGTAAAAAAGTTCCTCCCAAAGGAAACTTCAACGCCGAACGGTTGCTCAAGCAACTGTGGGCCGCCACCGCGTGAGCGCTCCCCCGGGTCCCACCTCAGGCCAGCCAGGTGCACGAAAACTTGAAAACGTGGCTGACCGGGAAAAGGTGAACACGGTGAGGAAGGAGTGCTTCGGCGCGAGCCGGCTCGCCCGCGAGGACCTGCTCGTCGAGATCGAGGCGATCGCCGTCCTGCCCGGATAGGTTCCAAAAAAACGAAAACGGCGCGGTGGGGTGATCCCGCCGCGCCGTTTCTGCTCTATGGAGCCGGGCGCTACCAGCGGATGGGCTTGGACGGTCTGCCGCCTCCGAAACCTCCGCCGCGCCTGTCGCCGAAAGCGCCGGAGCGACCGCCCCCTGGCCGGCCGCCGCCGGAGCGCGCCCCCTGGGGGTTGGCCGTATTGACGACCAGCTTGCGGCCGTCGAGCTCGCGCCCGTTGAGCTGGGCGATAGCCTGCTGGGCCTCCTCCGTCGTGGACATCTCCACGAAGCCGAAGCCCTTCGACTGACCCGAGAACTTGTCCGTGATCACGGTGGCGGACTCGACGGTCCCGCACTGGGCGAAGAACTCCCGCAGACCCTCGGTGGTGGTGGAATAGGACAGACCGCCGACGTACAGCTTGGACGCCATGGGCGCCTCCTTGTGGTCCCCCCGCGCGTCAGCGCAAGGTGATTCTCTTCCGCTCGAGTTTCACGCCCCAACGTGCGGAAGAGATGCTAGCGGAGGCGAGGTATGCACACCGGCACACGCCATCAGTATACACCAAACCCGCTTAGAACGTGAAGGCCGGACCGGTCTCTGAAGTGTCCGGCTGGACCTCGGGGATGACCGGCAGCTCGGGCTCCACGGCCTCGGTGTAGATCGAGGGATCCACAGAACGCGCCGCGCGCCCCGCGTACGCCCCCCAGATGCCGAGGAGCGACAGGAGCAGCCCCAGCGTCCCAAACCAGATCAACAACCCCTTCATCGTTCTCACCGTTCGTTGTTCCATTCCTTAAGACGCGCCGTCCCGGCGAAGGGATGCAGCGAGCCTGAGGGTTTCCACCTTCTCCAGGAGGTCCTCCACGGAGAGGGACTTCGAGAGCACGTGCAACCCGAGGACCTGGTACCGCACGCCCTCGGGCGGCGACACCGTGTGTGAGACCAGCACGGCCACCGGAACCCCGGGCGCCACCGCGTCGAAGAGTCTGGCTTGATCCGCGGGGGGAAGCCGCAGCAGCGCCGAGTCCACAAGGACCACGGAGACATGCCCATCCAGCAGCGACCGGATCCCTTCGCAGAGGGTTTCGGCGATCCCTACCGCCATGCCCCGCGCGAGGCACGCCAGCCCCACGGTTTGAGCCAGGGGGCGGTCCTGGTTGATCAAGAGGATTCGCCTCATGCCACCGAATGAAGGGTCGTGATTTCAGGCAGATGAGCGACTGGGAGAGGAAAAGGCCTAATGGAACCAAAAGACCACGGGCGCCTGAGGATGAACTCGACGCCCGTGGCAAAGGGGTAACGCGGGGAAGGGGCTCAGCGTCTGGCCGTTGCCCCCCTGGTCGTCCCGTTTAGCTCGTCAGCCGGTGGAAGACCGTGCGATTTCCGTCCACGCCGGGCATCGTGAGGGCCCGATCGAAGTACGTGACGGTGCCTTTCGTAGCGATAACCCCCTCGAAGATTGTGTCCGGCGCCCCAGGGAGGTGGCAGCTGACGATGAGAATGCCCGTCCCCGCCGAACTGCCGTCCGCGTTGGTGTAGGTAACGCGCAGGACCGCCAGCCCTGCGCTTGCGTTGGCCAGAGGGCCAATCTGGTCAACGAACACCGCGGGTAAGGCACCAGGCGCCGCCTGGAAGCTGACAAGCCCCGTGACGGTGTACGTACCTTTCGCGGTGGACGTGCGGCTCGAGGTGAACGTCTCCCACGTCCCAGTGCCGGTCACCGGGTCAGCCGCCCCCGGCCCGAAGGTTCCGGATCCTGTGAGCTTGATGAATGTACCATCGGTCGCGGAGGCGAATGTCGCTCCTCCTCCCTTGAAGGTGGGCGGGTTCCAGCTGGTGAACGTGACGATGTCCCAGCGCATCTTGGAGGCCTGCTGCGCAAACCCGACTTGTCGATCGCTCGTCACTGCCGAGATCAAGAGGAGGATGACGAAACCCAGTCCTAGAACTCTGAATGTGCGTTTACGCATTGTCATGGCCTCCTTGCTGCATGGGTTCGAGGGCCATCAACTACCTCCAGCACGGCCGGACACCTATGAGAGTGGCCGTACGTTAGGCCGACGCCGGGCGGGTGTCAAGGCCCACATGCCCTTACCGGGTGCGCCCAGCCTGGCAGCAATTCCGGCCAGCTCTTTGTAACTACCTGGATTGCTTATCGATACAGGTCGGGCGTGATGTGGTAGGCGAGGATCTTCCGGTAGAGCGTCTTGGGATCGATCCCGAGAAGCGCCGAGGCCTTGCCGCGATGGCCGCCCACTTGCCGAAGGGTGCTGATGATGTGCTGGCGCTCCAGCTCCTCGAGGCTGCCCGGCGCGGGCGCCGCCCCAGGCGTCCCGTACTGGATGTCCGGCGGGAGATCCTGAGGCTGGATCTCCTCCCCCGGGGTGAGGATGACGGCCCGCTCGAGGGCGTGGTGGAGCTCCCGCACGTTGCCGGGCCAGTCGTACGCCTCCAGGCAGGCCATCGCCTTCGGGGAAATGCGCTTCCTGCCGTAGGCGGCGCTCTGCTCGAGGAAGTGCTGGGCCAGGAGCGCGATGTCCTCCCGGCGCTCGCGGAGCGCCGGGATCTGGACGGCGATGGTGTTGATCCGGAAGTAGAGGTCCTGTCGAAAGTGGCCGGCCCGCATGGCCTCGCCGAGGTCCCTGTTCGTGGCGGCCACCACCCGCACGTCCACTGAGCGGCTCCGCGTCCCCCCGACCCGGAAGAACGCCCCCATCTCCAGGACTCGGAGGAGCTTGACCTGGCTGTCGGTCTCCATCTCGCCGATCTCGTCGAGGAACAGGGTGCCGCCATCGGCGAGCTCGATGAGGCCGGGCTTCGTCGCGACGGCCCCCGTGAAGGCGCCCTTCTCGTGGCCGAATAGCTCGGATTCCAGTACGCCGCCCGGGAGCGCGCCGCAGTGGATCGGCACGAAGGCGCGCGCGGCCCGGGGGGAGCGCTCGTGGATCGCCCGGGCCACGAGCTCCTTGCCCGTCCCGCTCTCGCCCAGGACCAGCACCGCCGAATCGGTCGGGGCCACCCGGTCGATCAGGCGGAGGATCTCCTGCATCTTCGGGCTGCGCGTGAGGATGCCGGAGAAGGGCTCGCCCCCGTCCAGCCGCGTCCGCAGCGCCACGTTTTCCCGGATGAGGCGCCCCTTCTCCGCCGCCTTCCGGATCAGGACCTCCAGCTCCTCCAGCTTCGCGGGCTTGGTGAGATAGTCGTAGGCGCCGAGCTTCATCGCCTCCACCGCGGTGGCAACCTCCGCGAAGCCGGTCGTCACGATCACCTGGGGATGCTCGGGGAATTTCTGAAGCTCGCGGAGCAGCTCGATGCCTTCCAGCCGGGGCATCTTCATGTCGAGCACGAGGACGTCGTACGCGGTCTCCCGCAGCTGCTCCAGCGCCTCCAGGCCGTCGGCGGCGCTGTCCACCTGGTGGCCCTTGCGCGCCAGCTCGCGCGTCAGGAGCTCCCGGAGATTCTTCTCATCGTCGGCCACCAGCACGCGGATCTGCCGCATCAGGCGCGCTCTTCGCCCGGCCCCTGCGGGAGAATGACCCGGAACGTGCTTCCCCGACCCACCCGCGTCGAGACCTCGATGCGCCCGCCGTGGTCCGCCACGATGCCTTGAGCGATCGCCAGCCCCAGCCCGGTGCCCTGGCCGGGCGGCTTCGTCGTGAAGAACGGATCGAAGATCCGGGGCAGCACGGTCTCCGGAATTCCCGGTCCCTGATCCTCGAACTCCAGCGCGAGGTCGCCCTCGGGGAGCCGCCGCGACCTGACCGTCAGGCGTCCCTTGACTTCCATGGCTTCGAGCGCGTTGGCGGCCAGTCCCAGGAAGACCTGACGGATCTGCCCCTCGTTGATCAGCGCCTGGGGGAGCGCGGGATCCAAGTCGGTCACGTACTGCGCGCCGGCGAAGCGCGGCTGGTGCCGCAGGAGCTCCAGCGCCTTCTCCACCAGGCCGTTGAGATCGGTGGGGGCGCGGCGGCTCCCGGGCTCCCGCACGAACTGGAGCAGGCTGCCCGTGATCTCCTTGCAGCGGAACGCTTCCTCCTCGATGATCGCGAGATACGACGGGAAATCCTGGAAGGCGGGGAGTCCGGCGAGGGACGGGTCCTTGACACGCTCCCGAAGCGACTCCGCGCACCCCGCGATGGTCGCCAGCGGATTGTTCAGCTCGTGCGCCACCCCGGCGGCCAGACGCCCGG
Organism: Candidatus Rokuibacteriota bacterium; assembly: GCA_016179965.1. Lineage (GTDB taxonomy): Bacteria > Methylomirabilota > Methylomirabilia > Rokubacteriales > CSP1-6 > CSP1-6. The sequence continues at coordinate 7,935 of JACPCF010000124.1, forward strand.
CGACGGTCAGCCGCTCGGTGAGCAGCATCTGCTGGGCGAGGCGCTTCTGGAGCGTGACGTCCTCGATGAGAACCACCACGTGCGTCTCGGCCTCCCTGGCAGGCTCCAGCGGAGCCGCGGTGAGCCGCAGGGTCTTGGTCCGGTCGCCGAGGGAGATCTCCTCCTCCACCTGGCGGACCTCCTGGGCGGCCAGCATCGCGACGAGAAACTCGCCGACCGCCAGCCGCTTGTCCTCGGGGAACAGGGAGAGAAACGAGCACCCGCGGCCCGCCGCGCACGGGAGCACCTCGAGCCCCGCCCGATTGGCGCTGACGACCGCAAACTGCCCGTCGAGCACGTAGAGGCCGAGCGGGAGCGTTTCGAGGATCACCTCGACGAAGCGCTTTTGCCGGTCGAGCGCGCGCGTCCGGTCCTCCACCATGTCCTCGAGCTGCTCGGAGTACGTCCGCACCGAGGAGAAGAGGCGCGCGTGCTCCAGGGCCATGGCCGCCTGGTCGGCGAAGGCCGAGAGGAGATTCTCCTCCTCTTCGGAGAAATGGTGGAGGTCCTTGCGGAAAACGGTGATGGCCCCCGTGGCTCCATCGCCCACGAGCAGGGGGACCGCGAGCATCGAGCGGAACCCGCTCTCCCTCGGCAGCTGGGGGAAGCGGACCCGCGGGTCGTTCCAGAGGTCTGCGCTCTGGACGGGCCGTCGCACGAGTACCGCCATTCCCGTGATCCCCTCCCCCACCCGGACGCGGATCCGTCCCAGCACCTCCTGCGCCAGGTCGAGGCTGCCCACCGAGTAGAGCTCCCCCTTCTCAGGGTCCAGCGCCAGCAGCCCGCACGACGCGGCGCCCAGCACCTCCCGGGCCTGCTCGAGGATCACCCGGATCGTCTCGTTGGGATCGAGGCTCCGGTTGACCGCCCGGCCGGCTTCGTTCAGCGCCTGCATCTGCCGGGCCCAGCGGACGCGCTCCTCGAACAGCCGGGCGTTCTGGATGGCGATGCCGGCCTGGTCGGCGAACGCCTCCAGCAGCGTCTCGTGGTGCGCGGCGAAGGCGCCCACCGCGGTCGAGAACGCCGAGATCACGCCGATGAGCTCCTCGCCCACGCGGAGCGGGACGGCCAGCATGGAGCGGATCCCCTCCCGCTCGTCGATGTCCCGCTGAGCCGACCGTGGATCGCTCCCGATGTCGTCGGTGCGGATGGGCACGCCCGTCATGGCGACGCGGCCGATGATGCCATCCCCGACGGCCAGGGAGAGCGACCGCCACTCGGGGGTGCGGAAGCCGTGGGCCGCCACATGGCTGACGCGCGTCCGCTCGGCGTCCAGGAGGCCGATCCCGCACCCCGTGCCGCCGGTCAGCTCCGTCACCGACCGGCTGATCGCCTCGAGCACGGCCGGCAGGTAGAGCCGGGACGTGATGAGCTGGCTGGTCCGGTACAGCGCGCCGAGCTCCTCCGCCCGCTGGCGCGTCTCGCTCAGGAGCCGCCGATGCTCGATCGCGGCGGCCAGGAGGATCGCGACCTCGAGGAGGATTTCGACGTCTTCGTCGTCGAAGGCGCGGGGCCGCCGGTGACAGAGGTTCAGCGTGCCGGCCACCTCCTCGCCGGAGTAGAGCGGGACGACCACTGCGGAGCGGTACCCCCGGCCGGAGAGGATCTCGCGGCTCTTCGACGGCACCGACGGGTCGGTCAGGTCATCCACGCGCCGGGGAATCCGGCGCTCGGCCACCCACCCCACCAGGGTCTCGGCGAGCGGGAAGCGCGTGTCGGCTACCGGCAAGGGGACCGACCGGGCCGTGACGTCCACGGCCCTGAACTCGCCGCGCTCCCGATCGATCAGCGTCACCGCGAGGGAATCGTACTCCACGAGCCGGGCGGCGGCGGCGGAGAACGCCTGATAGATCTGTTCCAGGGGAAGCGTGGAGGCGAGCAGCGCCGTGATCTCGTTCATCACCGAGAGGCGGAGCGTGCGCTGGTGGAGGCGCCAGACCTGCTCCACGGCGATCCCGAACTCGATGAGAAACGCGGGCGTCGGCGCGTCTTTGCCGCGGAGGCGGCGCCCCGAGGGGGCGAGGAGGACGAGCCGGCCCACCGGCCGGGTCCTGGAGCCGATGGGAAGACGGAGCACGACCCACCGCCCCGGCCCGGGGGGATTCGGCTGGCGGCCGGCGGAAGCGAGCACCTCGCGGAGCCAGCGTTCGAGCCCGGGAGCGCCGCGGGTGCCCGCGAGAACCGAGACCGGGGCCCCGCGGGGGGGGAGGAACGTCAGGCCGGCGGCCCGCGCGCCGGTGAGCTGAAGCAGCAGTCTCAGCGATCGGGCCAGCCCCTCCTCCAGGGACTGGGCGCCGGCGAGAGCGCTGATGAGCCCCGGCGCAGCGGCACTCGGCTTCATACGCCTATGATAGCAGTTGCCTAGGGGGGAGTCAGGACGCGGCCCGGCAGAGAGCCGGTGTGCTCTCCTCCCTTGATCACGAGCCGCCCGTTGACCAGCACGTACTCGATCCCCGCCGCATACTGGTACGGCTCTTCGTAGGTCGCACGATCCGCCACGGTCCTCCCGTTGAAAGCCACCAGATCCGCCTTGGCGCCGACCCGAATGACGCCGCGATCCTTGAGCCCCAGCTTCGTCGCCGGCAGGCCGGTCATCTTGTGGACCGCCTGCTCGACGGAGAGCAGGCGCTCGTCCCTCCAGTAGCGGGCGAGGACCCGCGGAAAGGTCCCGTAGCTCCGCGGGTGCAGCTTCCCCTGACCGAGCTCCCCGTGGGTCGCGAGGGCCGAGCCGTCCGAGCCGATCATCACGTGCGGGTGCGCGAGCGCGAGGCGCAGATCCGCCTCGTCGAGCTGGAAGAGGATCATGTACACCTTGCCGCGGCTGGCCAGGAGCAGATCCATCACGGCGTCCATCGGGGCAACTCCCCTTTCCTTCGCGATCTCCGACAGCCGCTTGCCCTCGACCTCCCGGCTCCCGGGGGCGTACGCGATCATGATGCCGTCCCAGCCGGCGTTGGCCACCAGATCCTCTTCGCCTTTCTTCCCCGCCTCCACTTCGGCGCGGAGCCGGGCGCGCTCCGCGGGATTCTGAAGCCGCCCCAGCATCGCCTCCACCCCGCCTTCCAGGGCCCAGCCGGGCAGCAGCGTGCGGAGCGTGGTGCTCGAGGCCGTGTACGGATAGACGTCGGCGGTGACGTCCAGCCCCTCGGCTCGCGCGGCGTCGATCAGCGCCAGCGCGTCCTTGACCTTTCCCCAGTGCGGGCGCCCCGCCGCCTTGATGTGGCTCACCTGAACCGGCAGCTCGCCCTCCCGGCCGATCGTGATCGCCTCCGTGATCGAGTTCAGGAGGTTCGCCGCCTCACCCCGGATGTGGCTTGCGTAGAAGCCCCGGTGGCGGCCGGCGACCCTGGCCAGCTCGACGATCTCGTCGGTCTCGCCATACGAGCCCGGCGCGTAGATCAGCCCCGTGGAAATCCCCCACGCCCCGCCCTCCAGGCTCTCGGCCACGAGCCGCTTCATATGGGCCAGCTCGCGGTCGGTGGGCTTCCGGCGCGCGAACCCCATCGCCGCGATGCGCAGCGTGCCGTGGCCCAGAAGCTGGATGACGTTGAGCGCGCAGCCGCCGTGGTCGAAGCGCGTGAGGTACTCCTCGACCGACTGCCAGGAGAAGTCCATGCCCTCCGGCACGTAGAGGGCGAAGCCCCGGAGGTCCTCGCGGAAGGACGGATTCACGGGCGCCGGCGAGAACCCGCAGTTGCCCACGACCTCCGTCGTGACGCCCTGGCGGATCTTCGACTCGGCGCGCCGGTTCGCCCAGAGCCGCCAGTCCGAATGCGAGTGTATGTCGATGAAGCCCGGGGCCAGCGTCAGGCCCGACGCGCGCAAGGTCGTCCCCGCCGGCTCCCGCGACAGGTCTCCCACCGCCGCGATCACCTCGCCGGTGATGCCGACGTCGGCCCTGAAGCCCGGCGCGCCCGTGCCGTCCACGACGGTGGCGCCTTCGATCTTGGTGTCGAACACTAGACCGCCTTGAGGGAGGGAGTGGCCGTGAAGCCCAGGGCCGCCTCGCACCAGCGGGCGACTCCGAGGAGCCCATCCTCAGCGAAGGCACCCGCCACGAGCTGGATGGAGAGCGGCAGGCCATCCTGGACCAGACCACTCGGCAGCGCGATGGCGGGCAGGCCGGAAAAACTCCAGGGAGCGCAGAGCCCCGGATCACCGGTCCACGTGAGCCCTTTCGGGGCGGGGGTCGGGGCCACGGGCATGAGGAGCGCGTCGTGCCGCTCGAGGATCGGCCCCATCTCTTCCCTGAACCGCCGGCGAGCCTGCTGGGCCCGGACGTACTCGACCCCGGTAATGGCCAGCCCCTCCTCGAGGAGGCCGCGGATCTTGGGACGGTAGGCGTCGCGATGGCGGGCAAAGCGGTCCCGGTGGTAGGCGGCCGCTTCGACGCGCATGACGAGCTGGCCGGCGTCGTGGATGGCCTCCGCCGACGGCGGGGGCGTGACTTCCTCCACGCTGGCTCCCGCTTTCGCAAAGGCCGCCGCGATCGCCTCCAGGTGGGCGGACGTTTCCGGGCTGGCCTTGTCGCCGAAGAGCCGGCGCGGAATTCCCAGGCGCGGCGGTGGCCCGGACCGGGCGAGGACGCCCAGGTAGTCGGCGGTCGGGACCGCCGCGGAAAAGCCATCCGCCGGATCGTGGCCCGCCAGCACCGAGAGCGTGAGCGCGGTATCCTCAACGCTCCGGGCGAAGATCCCGACATGATCCAGGCTCCAGGCGAGCGGGATGACGCCGGCGGTGCTGATGCGGCCGTGGGTCGGCTTGAGGCCGACCACGCCGCAGTAGGCGGCCGGGCGCAGGACAGATCCCACCGTCTGCGACCCGAGCGCCAGCGGGATCATGCCCGCGGCCACCGCCGCCGCCGAGCCGCTCGACGATCCCCCCGGCGTGTGCTCGAGATTCCAGGGGTTCCGCGTCTCGGCTGGATCGGCGTAGGCGAACTCGGTCGTGGCGGTCTTTCCCAGTATCACCGCGCCGGCCGCCCGAAGCCGCGCCACCGTCGTCGCGTCCGTCTGCGGACGCTCGTGGGCGAAGGCCCCCGCGCCGGCGGTCGTCACCATCCCCGCCACGTGGTAGATATCCTTGATCCCCACGGGAACCCCGTGGAGCGGCCCCCGAAACCGGCCCGCGCGCGCTTCCGCCTCCAGGGCTCGGGCGGTCTTCAGGGCGCCGTCGGAATCCAGGTGGACCCAGGCACGGAGCGCCGAGTCGGTGTCGGCGATGCGCGCGAGGCACGCCTCGACCACCGCCACCGGCGACAGACTGCCGGCTCGGATCCCCTTCACAATTTCCGTCGCGGTCAGAAAGTCTCCCGTCATTGTCATCGCCCCTACCCCGGCATCCGTCAGTGCAGGGCCTCCAGCACCTCCGCCACGACCTCGTAGCGGCCGAAGGAGGGCATCAGGTAGGCGCCGGCGTAGCGCCCGCGGATCTCCTGGAGCAGCGACTGCGCCATCTCGATTCCCCGCCGGAGGGCGCGGTCGCCGGCGTCTCGCAGCCGCGCGCGCACCGCGTCCGGGATCGTGATGCCGGGCACCTCGTTGTGCAGAAACTCGGCGTGGCGGAAGGAGTGGAGCGGCAGGATGCCGACGATGATCGGGATGGACAGGCGGCCCGCCCGGGACAGGAAGCGCTCGAGCCCTTCCAAATCGTACACGGGCTGGGTCTGCGCCCAGCGCGCCCCGGCCTCGATCTTCCGGAAGAGGCGCGCCAGCTCCTTGTCGGGATCCACGGCCGCCGGGTTCAGCCCCGCGCCCACGTGAAAGCTGGTCGGCTCGCCGATGGAGTTGCCGGTGGCGTCGAGCCCGCCGTTCAGGCCCTGGATGATGCGGATGAGCCCGATGGCGTTCACGTCGAAGATGGCCGTGGCATTGACGTAGTCCCCGGCCCGAGGCGGATCGCCTTTGATGGCCAGGATATTCCGGATCCCCATGGCGTGGGCGCCCAGCAGATCGGCCTGAATGCCCATGAGGTTCCGGTCGCGGCACGTGAAGTGCATGATGATGTCCAGCCCCGTCGCCTCGCGCACGAGCACCGCGGTGGGGAGGACCGACATCCGGATTCGGCCCAGGGAGCCGTCGTTGATGTCCACGATCTCCACCCCGCGCTCCTTCAAGAGCTTCGCCCCCTGGACCAGCTTCTCGATGTTGTGGCCGCGCGGCGGGTCCAGCTCGACGGTCACCAGGACCTCCCGGGCCTCGAGCTTGCGGGCGAGGAGGGTGGGCGCTGCCGCGGTTCGAAGTGCGGGGGCCTCCTCCCGCGCGGGCGGGGACACGGACACGCGCCTGACGCGGGCCGCGGTGGGGACGTGACGGTCCACCGCCGCCCGCATCGCGCGGATGTGGTCGGGGGTGGTGCCGCAGCAGCCGCCGACGATCCGGGCACCGGTCACCAGCATCTTCCCGGCGTACTCCGCCATGTAGGCCGGCGACGAGAGGTAGATGAGCCGCTCGCCTACCCGGCTCGGCAGCCCGGCGTTGGGTTGGATCGAGACCGGCAGCCCGCCGGCCTCGGGGAGCATCTGCTCCAGGATGTCGTAGAGCACGCTGGAGCCGACCGAGCAGTTGGCGCCGATCACCTGCACCGGAAGCCCGCGGAGCGCGCGGGCGACCTCCGCGGCTGTGCGACCGACGAACGTGACGCCCTCTTCGGTGAACGCCATCTGGGCGACGATGGGCAGGTCCGTGACCGCGCGGATGGCCTCGACCGCCAGCCGGATCTCCTGGAGATCCGAGAACGTCTCCACGACGAAGCCGTCCACGCCGCCCTCGAGCAGCCCCTCGGCCTGCTCCCGGAAGGCCGCCCGCCCCTCGTCGGCGCTGATCGTCCCGATGGGCGCCAGGTACTTGCCCAACGGGCCGATGGAGCCGAGCACGAAGGCTTCCCGGCCCATGGTCTCGCGCACGTCCCGCGCCAGCTTCGCTCCCCGCACGTTGATCTCGTGGACGCGCGCGTCGAGGCCGTGAACGGCCAGCTTGAACCGGTTCGCGCCGAAGGTGTTGGTCTCGATCAGGTCCGCCCCGGCGGAGACGTATTCCGCGTGGATGGACCGGACGAGGTCCGGGTTGTTAGCGTTCAGGACGTCGAAGCAGGCGTCGAGCGGGACGCCGCGGGCATAGAGCATGGTCCCCATGGCGCCGTCGCAGAGCAGCGGGCGCTCGGCCAGCCGCGAAACGAACGGGCTCGTCGCCATCAGCCCACCCGTGCCCGGTGGCGAAGGAGCGAGAGGATCCGCCGAACCACCTGGTCCACGCCGAGGCCCGGGGTCTCGACCACGAAGTGAGCCTGCCGGTAGTAGGGCTCGCGTGCGCGGTAAAGCGCGGCGACCTCCTCCTTGGGCTTGCCTTCGAGCATCGGGCGCGAACCTGAGCGGAGCGCCCGCGCGTAGAGCGTCTCGAAGTCGCCGGCGAGCCAGACCACCGTCCCCATCGCCTTCAGCGCCTCCATGCGCCCCTCCGGGCAGGGGAACCCGCCGCCCGTCGCGATGACCTCGCCGCGCTTGAGCCTCAGGAGGTCGAGCATGTCGGCCTCCAGCTGTCGAAAGCGCGGCTCGCCATCGGCCTGGAAAATCTCCGGAATCGACCGACCCTCCCCGGCGACGATCAGGTCGTCGGTCTCGACGAAGCAGCGGCCGAGCCGCTTGGCCAGGAGACGCCCCACCGACGACTTCCCGGCCCCCATGAAGCCGACGAGAACGATGTTCTCACCCGCGTCCATATGTGCGAAGCATGGTACCGCCGGCCTCCGGGAAAAGCAAAGCGGAAGGGGCGATGCCCTCAGGCGCGGCGATAGGCGCACGCCT
>JACPCF010000125.1 GCA_016179965.1 Candidatus Rokuibacteriota bacterium
CGGAGCACGACCCCCGGCGTTCGCCCGGTGTTGGAGATGAGGCCGAGGGTGAGACCACGCTCCCTCAGGGCTGAGAGGGTCTCGTTGGCGCCCGAGACGGGCTGCGGCAGCAAGCGGAGCACCGGGCTGATGTACGCGGCGACGGCCTCGTCAAACAGCTCGGGGGACAGGTCGCCCGTCACCCCGGGGGCGGCCAGCTCCAGGAAGATCTTGACCTGCTCCCGGTGCGGGAGGTCGCGGTGATCCCTCCAGAACCGACGCGTGAGGGCCTTCCCGGAGGCCTCGTAGGCGGTTTCGAGTTCCGCCGGGCGGGCGGGACGACCCGCCCGCGCCAGCACCAAGGCCACCCCCTTGAGGCGCAGCTCCTTCCCCCGCTGGACATTCTCCGGCGTGTCGATGATCAGGGTCTGCCAGAAATCGAACGTGACGACCCGGATCACGTGAGCTGCGAGAGCGCGGCCGGCAGCTCGCCCAGCTGGCGGACCACGGCGTCGGGCTTCCGGGGGAGGGCGGCCGGCGGCATCGCGGTGACCTGGATCACGCGCATGCCGGCCTGCTGAGCGCCCTGCACGTCCAGCACCGGGTCGTCCCCCACGTGAACCGCCTCGTGGGGAGCCAGGCCGAGCTGGCGGAGAGTCAGGTGGAAGATCTCGGGGTCGGGCTTTCTCACGCCGCACTCGTCTGAGAAGGTCAGGAGCTTGAAGGGAGCGAGCAGGCCGTACCGCTCGAGGATCTTGCGCAGGACCACGCCCGGAGTCCGCATGGTGTTGGAGACCACGCAGAGGATCGTCCCCTGGGCAGCCAGCGTCGTCAGCGCTCCCTTGGCGCTCAGGTCGGGGGTGGGGGGCACGAGCAGGGCCGGGTTCGCGTACGCCTGGACGAGGGCCGCCATGGCGCCAGAGCCGAGGCGGCCGGGAAGCCCCGGCTCCAGGGCGTCGAGGAGCGTGGTCACGTGCTCCTGGACCGGCACGTCCCTGTGCGTCTGCCAGATCTTCGCGAGGCGCCGGCCCGACTCCTCGTAGGCGCGGTCGAGCGCTTTCGGAGTCACCGCCAGTCCGGCGGCGCGCAGGATGGTCTCGAAGTCCGCCAGCCGCTTTTGCTTGTAGCGGTTGTCGCTGGCCGGGGGGTCGAACATCAGCGTCCCCCAGAAGTCCACCGTCACCGCCCGAATCTTGGCATCAGGCATGAATAGTCAATTACTCAGGCCTGACCCCACTTGGGCGGGCGCTTCTCGAGGAAGGCCGTCATCGCCTCCCGGGGCTCATCGGTGGCGAAGCAGGTGGCGAAGGCGTTGATCCCGTACGCGATCGCCGCCCGAAGGTCGGTCTGGCGCCAGCGGTTGATCAGCTCCTTCTGGGCCCGCACCGCGGTAGGAGCGCAGGCCAGGATCCGCTCGGCCAGCTCCCGCGTCACCCGTTCCAGCTGATCGGGCGGCGCCACGCGGTTCACGAGCCCCCACTCCAGGGCCTGCTGGGCGCTGAGCATCTCCCCTGTCAGCAGGAATTCGGCGGCGCGTCCCGGACCGATGAGGGTGGGCAGGAGCGCGGCCTCGATGACCGAGGGCACCCCCACCTTGATCTCGGGCAGCCCCAGCCGCGCCTCGGTGGAGGCGGTTCTGAGGTCGCACGCCATCGCCAGCTCGAAGCCGGCGCCCAGGCAGTAGCCGTTGAGCATCGCGATCACCGGGAAGGGCGCCTCGTGGACGGCGTGGATGGCCTCGTGCAGCGCCGTGATGAGGGCTTTGGCTCCGGTCACCTCGAGGTCCTTCATCACCCGGACGTCCATCCCGCCGGTGAAGGCCCGCCCGCTGCCCGTGAGCACGGCGAGCCGGACGCCCGGGTTGCGCGCCAGCCCCAGGAACGTGTCACGGATGGCGTGGATCAGCTCGGGGACGATCAGATTCAGGGGCGGTCGGTTCAGAGTGACCCAGGCCGCCCCGTCCCGGTTCTCGACCCGGAGGATGGGCTCCGCCATCAATACCGCCGCATCGTCGGGTCCACCGTCCGCGCCCACTCGTCCAGCCCGCCCGCGAGGTTCTTGACCTTCCGGAAGCCGAGCTGGCGGAGGTATTCGCTGACCGCGGCGCTGCGGATGCCCTGGTGGCAGAAGACGACGATCTCGTCCTCCAGGTTCAGCTCTTCCGTCCGGTACTCGATCTCCTCGATGGGAATGTGGGTCGCGCCGTCCAGACGGCAGAGCCGCCTCTCCCAGTCCTGGCGGACGTCGAGGAGGACCGGCGGCTCGCCCCGCTCGAGGCGGGCCTTCAGTTCCTGGGGCGTGATCGAGTCCACGACACCACGAAGTCGGCGAGCCACTCGTTGACGGCGTCCCGCCACTCGATCTGGGGAAAATGCCCGCACCCATCGAGCCAGCGCAGCTCCGCCCTCGCCAGATGGGCGGCGACGGTCTCGGGGTGAGCAGGGGACACGACCCGATCCTGCCGCCCATGGATGAGCAGGACGGGCAGCCGCAGGGCGGCGAGGCCCCTCCGGTAGCGCTCCGCCTCGGCGATGAAATCGACCCTCACGCTCCGGAGCGTCGAGAGGAACGCGGCCCGCCCTTCGGGACTCACCCGGATCGGGTAGCCGGTCCGCACCAGGAAATCCACCTCCTCGTGGAGGGGTTGAGCAAAACACCGCGAGAGCGCAGCCCTCAGGAGACCCGGCCACATGAGCCCGCCGATGAGCTCGCCGAGGCCGGGGGCGGCCAGAAGGCGATAGATCCAGGAGGTCCGGTAGTCAAATCCCGGCACCACAGCCGCGACCAGCGCCAGGCACTCCACGCGCGACGGATAGGCCAGGGCGTAGGCCGCGGCCACGGCGCCCCCCATCGAGTGACCCACCAGCGCCAGACGATCGAGATCAAGCGCTCGCCTGAAGCTCTCGATGGCGCGGGCGAAGAACGCGAGGGGATAGGGACCGGGAGGCTTGGAGGACAGACCGAAGCCGGGCAGGTCGAGAGCCATCGCCGTCGCGTGACGGCCCAGAGCGGGCAGGGTGTGACGCCAGACCCCGGCGAATCCCCCGAGACCGTGGAGCAGGAGGACAGGGACGCCGCTTCCTTCGCTCAGATAGTGGAGGGTGAACCCGTCGAACTCTCCGCCGCGCAACCGAAGCTCGGGCATAACGACTGAAGTATACGGGGCCTATCAGGACTCGACAAGCGGATCGCCGTCGAGCAGGCGGGAGAGCGCGTCGCGGAAGGGAAAGAGGCTGAAGATCCCGCCGGTATGGAGGAAGCAGACGCGGGAGCCGAACTCCTTGGGGTCGCGCGCCAAGTGGTCGAGGAAGCCCAGGAACGCCTTGCCGGTGTACACGGGATCCAGCAGGATCCCCTCCTCGCGGGCCAGCTGGATCAGCGTGGCCAGCTCCTCCTTCCGGCTCGCCCCCCGCCCTTTCCCCTGGTAGCCGTCCAGCAGGTGGACGCTCTTGGGCCGCTCCACCGCCAGCCCGAAGCGCGCGCTGGCCTTGGCGATCGTCGCCCCCACGTAGTCCCGGACCTGCGCCGCCGGGTGGGCGACCGGGACTCCCACGACCTCGGCCGAGAGCCCGCTGAGCTGCTTGCCCATGAGGAGCCCGGCCTGGCTCCCGCCGCTGAAGGCCGTGATCACGAGGGTGTCGAAGGCCGGCGCGCCGTGCGTGATCTGTCCCGCGATCTCGTGGGCGCACTCCAGGTAGCCGACGGCGCCGAGTTCGGTGGCGCCGCTCTCGGGGATCACGTAGGGGCGCCCGCCCCGCCGCCTCACGTCATCGCTCAACCGGTCGAAGACGCCGTCGATCCGGGCGAACTCCTCGGGTGTGCAGTACACGGCTTCGGCCCCGAGGAGCTTCCCCAGGAGGAGGTTGCCGTCGTAGCTCGGGGGCTTGTCCCCCTTGAGGGCCAGGATGGCCCGGAGCCCGAGGCGCGCGGCCACCGCCGCGACGGCTCGGCAGCAGTTGGACTGGAGCGTCCCGCAGGTGATCAGCGTGTCGGCGCCCTGCGCCAGCGCCTCGCCCACCAGGAACTCGAGCTTGCGCACCTTGTTGCCGCTCTCGAGGAGGCCCGTCAGGTCGTCGCGCTTCAGGAAGATCTCCACGCCGAACCGGCCGGAGAGCCGCTCGAGCTTCACGATGGGCGTGGGCAGAGTGGCCAGGGAGATTCGCGGCGGGACCTTCATGGGCTCATCTTAAGCCTTTAGGGGTCGGGCGGCGAAGTTTCCACCCGGCCTTCAGGGCCTCGAAGTCCCGGGCCGGCTGGCCCAGGAGACGCCGCACCATGAGCGCATTCCGCGCCGGATAGTCGCGGTTGTTGTTGTTGAACACGATGAAGACCCGCTTGGCCTTAGATCCGAGGGTCCGGGCGTCCTTGACGAGGTCGACCAGCTCGTCCTCCGAGTACAGGTAGTCGTACTTCTCCTGGACGGAGGGCTCGTCGCCGTGAAGCTGAGCCAACCACCCGGCCGCATTCCGCCCGTGGAGGCGAAGGATCGCGGTCTCCGTCGTTGCTTCCACGACGCGAGGAATCGCGTTGGGCGTCCCGGGCGCATCAACGCAGACCGCCGCCACCTTGGCTCGGGCCAGGGCGTCGAAGACCTCCCTCGCGTGCTCCGGGATCCACGACCGGTCGCGGAACTCCACGGCCACCGTCCAGCCGGGCAGGCGGTCCGAGATCGTCCCCAGGTAGGCCAGCGCGCCCTCGCTGAAGCGAACCCACGGCGCCAGCTGGAAGAGCACGTAGCCCAGGCGGTCGGCCTCGGCCAGCGGCCTGAGCGCCTCGCGAAAGAGGACGAAGCAGCGGTCCAGTGCCCCGGGCGGGAACGCCGCCCGGTCGATCTCCCCTCGCCGGGTCGTCCTGGGAGCGGCGGGGAGCATGGCGCGGAGGTCGGCGGGGAGGGACTCCGCCCGCGGGTGGTGGCCGGTCATGAGCGAGTACGCCTTGACGTTGAAGAGGAACCCGGGCGGCGTGCGCTCCACCCAGAGCGCGGCGTTCCGGGCCGACGGGAGCGCGTAGTAGGAGGAGTCCACCTCCACGGTGTCGAAGGCGGCGGCGTAGTAGCGGAGGCGCTCCTCCGCCGACATGGAGCGCGCGGGATAGAACTCCCCCTCCTTGATTAGCGAGGGGTCCGTCCAGGAGCAGATGCCGACGCGGTACTCGGTCAATAACTGACGAAGCGCTTCAGGTTCTTGAGGTAGTAGCCCAGGGCCACCGCAACGACGGCGGCGCCGATCCCGATCAGCAGGTTCTCCACCGCCCCCGTCTGCCGATAGGCCAGAAACTCCCAGACGGCGAATCCCGCCCCGAAGACGATCGCGGTGCCGATGAGGATCCGGTGGAAGATGATCAGAAGCATGCGTTACGCGTGCCGCCCGCGCCAGCCGTCCAGGCCCAGGACGCGGCCCGCGTTCCCCAGGTACAGCATGAGGATCAGGACGATGAAGACCTTGTCGAGGCCGGCCTGGGGATTGGCGAAGCCCTTGGCCGACAGATAGTTCAGGACGAGGAAGAGGGCGACCAGGCAGGCGGCGCGGGTCCAGAGCCCGAGGAGCAGGCCCACCCCGACGCAGAGCTCGCCCGCCGCGTCCAGCCAGGCGAAGAGCCGGACGTGCGGGATCACCACCTCCGCCAGAAAGGCCTTGTACCAGGCGGGGCCGGGGCCGGCGACAAACGCGTTGAGCGGGCCCAGCAGGGTATCCGAGAAGAGGTAGTTGCGCTGGAAGACCTTGATGAGCGCCGCGCTCAGAAACCAGTAGCCGGTGAACAGCCGCCCGATCAGAAGCCCGAGCTCGAGCCTACTCATGCCCTCGAGCCGAACGATACCACACATCTCCTCGGACTTCTTCGTTGACAAGGCGCCTCCCAGGGCTTAGGGTGGAAGGGCTCGGAGACGCTCGCGACAGGGTCTCCGGGCAAGGAGCTACCGTTGCTGAAGATCGAGGTCTTCGACAACCAGATCGAGCCCGCCCTGAAGGCCCTCAAGAAGGAAATGCTCAAGGGGGGGATCTTCAAGGAAATGAAGCGGCGGGCGTACTACGAGAAACCCTCGGTCAAGCGGAAGCGCAAGCAGGCCGAAGCCCGGAAAAAGCGCCGGAAGGCCCTCAAGCGCTCCCACGCCGACTTCGACTAGTGGACTGAATGGCTGTCTGATGAGCGGGGCGTTCCACCACGCAGCCATCGCGCTCGCCCAGACGATCGGGTTTTCCCTGGAGGAGCGCCAGATCGTCCTGGACCTCCTCAAGAGCGTCACCACGCGGGGCCAGTCGGTGGACGACCTGCACGCCGCCGTCCTGGCCCGGCTGGGAACCCGCGATTTCCGCTGGCCCGAGTTCGACCGCTGGCAGGCGTTCTTCGCCGAGCGGTGGAAGTTTCCCCCGCTCTGGGACGCGCTGAAGAAAGCCCCCGCCCCACGGACCGCGCCAGAGATCCGCCACGCCTATCAGCAGCAGAAGCTCTACCTCCTCCTCCACTGGCTTCAGAGCCTCGAGACCACGCGCGCCCAGAGCCGGATCGCCCTGGCCCGGTACGCGCAACGGGGCATCCGCGCGAAGATCGCGCGGCAGGGCGACGGCGCGCCGTGCCCCGTCTGCGATCCCATGAACGGGCGCGAGGTGACCGACAACCCGCGGGACCTTCCCCCGTTCCACCCCGGCTGCCGGTGCCTGGTCCTGGGGATCAACGGGGCGGGCGAAGCGCCGACCGCCCGGAGACGCCGCCCCCCGCGCCGGATCGACGCCCCGCGCGCACGGAACGGCCGACCGGCCGTTCGCTAGAAGTACTCGAAGGCGGACCCCTCCGTCTCCATCCGCAGCCGGAACTGCGCCATAAAGACCAGGTAGGCGTGGGCGCCCAGGGCCACGAGGCGGTCGCGATCCTGGGCGGCGAGCGCGGCCCGCTCGTCAGGCGAAAGCCCCAGTTCGGCCATCACGCGCTCCGGCTCCTTCAGGAAGCGCGCGCGGAAGGCGTCGTCGCTCTTGAGGGCGAAGAGGCATTTGTTGAGCCGGTACGCGCGCGCCGGCGGGAACCCGTAATGCGTCACGGCGTCCACGCCAGCACGGCGTTGCCGTGGTGCCAGGAGGGCTCGTAGCAGAAGACCTCGGCGCGAGCGTCGCCGACGGCGCCCAGGAGAACCAGCCAGGTCCTCAGCTCGCTGTTGCCCGCCTTGTCCAGATCCGCTCCCGTCAGCTGCGCCATGTCCCGTCCCCTCCCCTGCTGCAGCAGTTCGAGAAGGCGCCGGTCGAAGTCGAAGTCCGGCGAGCCGTACCGGTCGGTCCCCGGGAAGTGCGACATCCCGCCCGACGCCACGAGGGCCACCCGCTCGGGGCGCTTGGCCAGAATCTGGCCCAGGGCCTCGCCCCACTGATAGCAGCGGCGCGGCGTCGGCTGGGGCGGCAGATACACGTTGACGAAGAGGGGCACGATCGGGGGCGCCGGCTCGGGCATCGTGAAGCGGAGCGGGACGAAGAACGCGTAGTCGAGCGGCATCTCCTGGGAGTAGAGGAGGTCGAACCCCCGCTCGATCCCCTCCTCCAGGATCGCGCGCGCCAGCGGCTCGTGGACGGGAAAGCGGTAGGCGTAGCGGCCGAACTGTCCCGCGCACTCCGCCCCCACGAACACCCCGAGGGCCGGCACCGCGTTCAGGAAGAACGCCTCGATGTGATCGCCGGCGATGATGGCGATGGCGTCGGGCCGGGCCTTGGTCAAGAGCGCCTTGACCCGCGCGAAGGCGGCGTGAACCCGCAGCACGAGATCCCGGTCCTCGGTGGGGGGGCGCACCAAGAGCTGAGGGGTGTGGGCGCAAGCGGCGGCGGCGACCAGCGGCACCTCAGCGGCCTCGCGCGGCGGCGATCAAGGCGTGGACGTTCGCGGGCGTGAGCGGGCAGGCGGTAACTCGCACGCCGAAGGAGGCGAGTGCGTCCTCGACGGCGTTGGCGATGGCCGCGGGCGGCGAGATCGCGCCCCCCTCGCCCAGCCCCTTGACTCCCAGCGGATTCCGCGGCGACAGACACTCCTGGTGGCGGGTTTCGATGAACGGCAGCGCCGCCGCCGTGGGCACGGGGTACTCCATGAACGTCCCCGTCAGCAGCTGGCCAGCCGCGTCGTAGCGCAGCTCCTCCCACAGCGCGCCGCCGATCCCCTGAGCGACGCCGCCGTGGATCTGCCCCTCGACGAGCATCGGGTTGATCACGCGCCCGCAATCGTGGACGACGACGTAGCGCAGGAGCGTCACCGCGCCGGTTTCAACGTCCACCTCCACCAGCGCGGCGTGCACGGCGCTCGAGTACGTGACGGTGGGGACGACGTAGTAGGTGGTCGCGTCGAAATCCAGATCCCGGGCGTCGGGGCGGGCGAAGCTCGGCACGGTGGACTGGACGACACGCGCGAGCGTCACGGCGGACGCGGGCACGCCCCGGACGAACGCCCTGCCGTCCTCGATCTCGATGTCCTGGGGGCTCGCCTCGAGCAACCCGGCCGCCACGCGCCGCACCTTGTCCCGCAGCTTTCGCGCCGACTCGGCGATGGCGTTGCCCGCCAGCACCGTGCTGCGGCTCGCGAAGGTGCCGACGCCGAAGGGGATGGCCCCCGTGTCCCCGCCGATGACGGTGACAGCCTCCAGCGGGACACCCAGGGTGTCGGCGCAGATCTGGGCGAAGACCGTCTCGTGCCCCTGCCCCTGGGACGCCGCGCCCGTGGCCACGATCACCCCACCCGTGGAATCGAGGCGGACCACCGCCCCCTCGTACGGGCCCACCCCCGTCCCCTCCACGTAAGCCGAGAGGCCGACCCCTCGATAGACGGCGCGCTCGCGCAGGGCCACCTGCTCCGTTCTGAACTTTTCGTAGTCCACGGCCTCGAGAGCCGTCTCCAGCGCGCCGGGAAAATCCGCGCTGTCGTAGACGAGGGGCTGGCCGTCCCGGTAGAGGAGCCCGACGTCGTACGGCAGCTCGTCCGCCCTGATGAAGTTGCGTCGTCGCACTTCCGCGGGGTCCAGCCTCAATTCACGCGCCAGCAGGTCCACGGCGCGGTCCATGACGAAGACGGCCTCGGGCCGCCCGGCGCCGCGGTAGGGCGCGTGGGGGGTCTTGTTCGTCATCACCACCTTCGCCTCCACCGCGAAGTCCCGGATCCTGAACGGGCCGAGGAGATGGGCCACGGTGTTGTACGGCTGGACGATGCCCCAGGGGTTGTAACCGCCCTGATCCACGAGGAAGCGATCCCGGAGCGCGAGGATCGTCCCGTCCGCCGCCGCGGCGATCTCGACGTCGTGGATCTGCTCCCGGGAGTGGATCGCGGCCTGCATGTGCTCGCGGCGGGTTTCGATCCACTTCACCGGCCGCCCCAGGTGCCAGGCCACGAGGGGGATCAGGATCTCCTCGGGATAGAGGTTCGCCTTGGTTCCGAAGCCGCCGCCGACGTCGGGCGCGATCACGCGCACCCGGTGGGCGGGGAGCCTCAGGGCCTCCGCCAGCGCGGTCTGGACGTGGTGGGGAATCTGGGTGGAGTCCCACACGGTGAGCGCGGCCTCCCGCGCGCGCGGATCGGCGACGACGCCCCGGCATTCCATCGTCATCCCGGCGTAGCGCTGAACCCTTAGAGTCTCGCGCACGATCACGTCCGCGCGCCGGAGCGCGGCCTCCACGTCGCCGATCGCGTGGCTGAAGGACGCCGCCACGTTGTCCCCCCACTCGGGATAGAGCAGCGGGGCGCCGGGGGCGAGCGCGGCTCGGGCGCTCGTGACGGCGGGAAGGGGCTCATATTCGACGTGAATCAGGTCCAGCGCGTCCTCGGCAAGGTACCGGCTCTCGGCCACCACCACAGCCACCGCCTCGCCGACATAGCGCACCCGATCGCAGGCAAGCGGGAGCTGGGCCGCGGTCCGGATCGTGAACCCGACGCGCGCCTGGAGCGCCGGCGGCGGCATCCCGGAGACGGGGAGCGGCCGGAGCCACGCCTTCAGGTCGTCGTAGGCGAACACGGCGACGACGCCGGGCTGGCGCAGAGCCGCCTCGGTGCGGATGGGGCCGAGCCGGGCGTGGGCATGCGGGCTCCGGAGCACGGCCGCGTGGAGGAGGCCGGGGAGCTTCACGTCGTCCACGTACGTCCCCCTGCCTCGGAGGAGCCGCGGATCCTCCTTGCGCTTGACCTCCGCCCCGATGTACTTGGCCCCCATAACGCTTGGAATCCTTGCTTAGCGGGCCCGGATTGTCAATGATGGCGGGGTGACGGCCGATCGCGAGTCGCTCGCCAACCCACGCCTCTGGCTCGCCTTCGCGACGATGCTCCTCACCTCGGGGATCCCCAACGCCTTCCCGGTGTTTTTCCCCGCCCTCCTCGAGGAATTCGGCGGCTCCCGCGGTGCGACGGCGGCCACCGCTTCCCTCTTCTGGCTCCTCGCCGCGGTCCTGGCGCCGGTCGCGGGTCACTGGATGTCACGCTTCAACCCGCGCCGCGTCCTCTCGACGGGGCTCATCGCCGTGGCCGCCGGCCTGGCGCTCGGCACCCGCGCGGGATCGCTCCCCGCCTTCCTCCTCGCCGTCGGCGGCTTGGGGGGGGTCGGCCTCGGGCTGACCGGCATGGTGGCCCACGCACCGCTGATCTCTCACGACTACACCCGGCGGCGCGGGCTCGCCACCGGCATCGCGTTCTCGGGCTCCATGCTCGCCTACGCGCTCTCACCCGGCATCCAGTGGGCCATCACGGCCCTCGGCTGGCGCGGAGCTTTCGGACTCTACATCGCCGCGCTCGCGGCGCTCCTGCCGCTGGTCTGGTGGATCCACCCGTGCCGCTTGGCCACCGACCACGGGCCGACGGCTGTGCTTCCGCGACCAGGGATCGGCTCGATGGTGGCCTCGGCCCAGTTCTGGAGCCTCCTCGTGGTCTTCACCCTCCCGCCCCTCATCGGCTACCTGGCCATCACCCAGCACGCGCTCTACTTCAGGACGCTCGGGCTCTCGGCGGCGGAAGCCTCCTTCTTGCTCGGCCTCGGGGGACTGCTGGCGGCCGGGGGCCGGGCTCTGGCGGGATGGCTCGCGGACCGGATCGGGGGAGCGCCGGCGGGATTCGTGTCCTTCGGCGCGACGCTGCTGGGACTTCTCTTACTCCTCGCGGTGGACGTGTGGCCGTGGCGGCTCCTGGCCTACGGCTACGTCTTCTTCATGTTCCTGCCGATGGGGTCGCGCGCGACGATCGTGGCGGTGCTCGTCGGCCGGATCGCGCCGCCGGAGCGCTACGGGTTGGCCTTCGGGCTCCTTGCGGTGGGGAACGGTCTCGGGGCGGCGCTGGGACCGTGGCTCTCGGGCTTCCTCTACGACGTGACAGGGAGCTACGCCGCGATCTACCTGGTGGCGCTCGGATTCACCCTCGTCGCGATCCTGGCCCTCGTCATCTTCACGCGGAGCGCCCGGCGGAAAACTACCTGACGGCCTCGGCCAGTTTCGCGTACCGGTCCAGGAGCGGGAGCACGGTGTCCCGGTCGGCCGAGGGTAGCGCGAACACGGCGCGGTCCACGCCGGCCTGCTGGTAGGAGCGAAGCGCCGCCGCCTCCGGCTTGGCCGCGAAGACCGAGACCGAGATGGACGCGGGATCGCGCCCCGCCTCTTCGGCCCGGCGGCGGAGCGTGGCGATCTTCTCCGGGAAGTTGATGGGCGCACGGGCGCCGATCGGCATCCAGCCGTCGCAGAACTCGACGACCCGGTCGAAGGTCGTCGGCCCGTCGCCCCCCATCAGGATGGGAGGATGCGGCTTCTGCACCGGCTTGGGATAGGCCCAGATCGGGTCGAAGTTGACGTACTCGCCGTGGAACTCTGCCTCGTCCTTGGTCCAGATCTCCTTCATGGCGAGGATGCGCTCGCGGAGGAGGCGCCACCGCATCTTGAAGGCCGTGCCGTGGTTTTCCATCTCCTCGGCGTTCCACCCGCCGCCGATCCCGAAGATGACGCGCCCCCGGGAGAGGTGATCGAGGCTCGCGACCTCCTTGGCGAGCGTGATCGGGTCGCGCTCGATCACCAGGCAGATGCCGGTCGCGAGCCTGAGGCGCGTGGTCGCGGCCGCGGCGCTAGCCAGCGCCACGAAGGGATCCAGCGTGTGCCAGTATTCCTTCGGCAGGTTGGGCCCCCCGGCCCACGGACTCCTGCGGCTCTTCGGGATGTGGGTGTGCTCCGGCAGGAAGAGCGACTCGAAGCCCCGCTCCTCCGCCGCCCGCGCCAGCTCATCCACGCGGATCGCATAATCGGTCGCAAAGATGTATACACCGACTTTCATGCGCTCTCCTGTGGAAGGTCCAGAGGCGCATAATAGGGCTCGCCCGCTAGCGCCTCTACCTCCTTCTTGAAATTGGTCTCGTAGTACTTCTCGGCATCCGACAGCGCCCAGGCCTGCCGCTTGTAGCACCAGCTCTCCGGACGGAGCGCCTGCGCCCGCTTGAAGTACGGAATCGCGTCCTCCCAGTGCCCCTGGGCGTGCAGATACTGGCCGAGGCGGAAGTTCGCCGCCGCCAGCGCGTGGTCGGCCGTGGGCAGAGAAAGACGCCGCCGGATCTCACCCTTGCCGAGCGCGAAGGGGCTCGCTGCCCCCCGGGCCACCCAGTCGCGGAGCCCGGCCACGTAGCGCGTCATGTCGGTCTTCGTGTACTCGATCCAGCGGTTGTCCACGAACGCCACCTCGGGGGGCCGCACGATCCGCCCCGCCTCGTCGATCCAGACTCCGGTGGGGACGTTCACCATGTGGTAGAGCGCGGCGACCCGGTGCTCGACGTCAATGAGCGACGGATGCTCGGGGTTCGCCGCCCGGATCCACTCTCCAGCCCCCTCAGCGCCGCGGCTGTCGAGGGCCACCGTGATGATCTCGAGCCCCCGGGGCCTCACCTCGCGGTAGAGCGCCTGCCAGCCCGGCAGGTCGAAGCGGCACCCTCACCAGGACGCCCACGTGACGAGAAAAACTTTTCTCCCGCGGAACTGGGAGAGCGAGAAGAGGCGTCCGTCCAGATCGGGGAGGGTGAAGTCGGGAGCGGTGAGGGACGCAAGCCGGCTGGCCAGCCCCTGGGGGCGTTCGCCGAAGAACCACACCCGGTGCTCGGAACTGGCGACGACGGGCTGGTCGAGGAGCCGGGCGAGCCGGCTCAGATTGAAGCGCTCCTGCCCCGGCGGCACGGGAACGCACAGCCCCTCCCGGCACACCCCCTCCGGCGTGAGCTCCCAGCCGCTGACCCGGGTGAGGTCTTCGGGCGAGAGCAGAAGATCTTCGCCGTCGCAAGACGCGTTCTGAACGACGGTTAGCCGCTCGTCGTAGATGACCGTCGCTTCACTCATGCCGGCACGCGATGCTTGAGCGGCTCAGGTCGTGGACCACCCGAGCCAGTCGGCCGCGGCCCCGCCCATGATCCACTCCTTGTCCTCCCGCGAGAGGAAGTCGAGCTCCTCGGTGAAGAGCGTGATGGCCTGCTTGTACGGACAGGGCAGGCGCGAGTAGTCAGTGCCCCAGAGCATGCGGCGCGGTCCAAACGCGTCATAGACGCGCCGGATGTGACGCTGGAGCCCCCGGAAGGGATAGGTCTCACTCGTGTAACACGGAAGGGCCGACGGCTTCACCGCCACGTTCGGGTAGCGGGCGAGCGCCAGCACCTCGTCGAGCCCGGCGAAGGCCGCGTCGTCCTTTTCCCCGATGGGGAGCGCCAGGTGGTCCAGGACGAGCCGGAGTCCCGGATGGCGGCCGGCGACGGCGTCGAGCCGCTTCACCAGCCCCGGGACGTACACCATGACCGGCAACCCCGCGCGCTCGGCGGCCGGCCAGAACCAGTCGATCGCGCCGCTTTCCAACCAGGTCTTCCACGGGTCGCGGTGAAGCGTGAGACGGACGCCCAGCATCCCCGGCTGCTGGCGCCACGTCTGCAGCCGCGCGCCCTCGGACGGCGTCTCGACGGGGAAGCGGCCCATCACCGCGAAGCGATCGGGGTGCCTCCGGGCAGCGTCGAGGGCGAGGTCGTTTCGATCCCCTTCCCACGACGGCGGGACGATCACCACGCGGTCCACCCCGGCCGCGTCCATCGCGCCGAGCAGCTGCTCGGCACCCAGCGGGACCGGGCGCTGGGCCTGGTTCTCCCGCCCCGCCGGCCAGGGGCGCTCGGGCGTGTTGGCGCCCCAGATGTGGACCTGCGAATCGACGATGATCATTCAGCTGGCGACGCGGACGAACTTCTGGAGGGAGCGGATCTCGCGCGGCGGATTCTCGTGGCGCCCCTTGGCGGTGTAGGACACCTCCGCCACGTAGAGGTCGCCCCGCGAGTCCGTCACGACGCCGTGGGGCGCGACGAACTGGCCGGGCTTCTCTCCCCTGAACCGATCGCCAACCCTCCCGAGCAGGTCGCCCTTCAGCGAGAGGATGCTGACCCGGCCGCCGAGGTTGGGGACGCTCTGGTTCACCGCCAGGTCCGAGCCCAGCTCGCCCACGTAAATCGCGCCGCCTTCGCGCCGGTCGATCAGGAGCCCGCACGGCCGGTGGAGGTTGTTGAGCTGAGCCAGGTAGCGCCCTTCGCCGTCGAAGATCTGGACCCGGTGGTTCTCACGATCCGCGACGTACACGAGCCCCTCGGCGTCCGTGGCGATGTTGTGGGGGAGGTTGAAGCAGCCGGGGTCGGTGCCCGGCTCGCCCCACGAGAAGAGATGTCGCCCCTTCGGGTCGTACTTGTGCACCCGCGAATTGCCGTAGCCGTCCGAGATGAAGAGGTCTCCCGTCAACGGAGAGAGCGCCACGTGGGTAGGCCGGTTGAAGGGCTTCCCGCTCTGGAGCGTCGCCGGCTTGTCGGGGTCGCCGATGGTGAGGAGCAGCTTTCCCTCGGAGGTGAACTTGCGGATCGTGTGGTTCCCGTCGTCGGTCAGCCAGACCTCGTCGTCGGGCCCGATCGTGATGCCGTGGGCCCGGCCGACCAACCCTTCCCCCCAGGAGCGGAGGAAATTCCCCTCCCGGTCGAAGACGATGACGGGGTGCTCGCCGCGGTTGAAGACGTACACGTGGTCCTTGGAATCCACCGCCACGCCGGCCGCTTCGACGTAGCGCCAGCCCTCGGGCAGCCTCCCCCACCCTTCGAGG
>JACPCF010000126.1 GCA_016179965.1 Candidatus Rokuibacteriota bacterium
ACATGAAAAGCCCGAAGGCATCCCGCGCGTCCCGCCCCACCCCCGTGAGGGGGCCTTTTTTTTGCCCATGAAGCCCCGGGAGAAGGCCCAGGTCCTGGACGAGGGGGCGCTGGAGCGGGCGCTGATCCGGATCGCCCATGAGATCGTCGAGAAGAACGGCGGGACGGCCGACCTGGCCTTCGTGGGGCTCCGCACGCGCGGGGTCACGCTGGCCCAGCGCCTGGCCGACCGGGTCACGACCATCGAGGGCGTGAAACCTCCCGTGGGCGCCCTCGACATCACCCTCTACCGCGACGACCTGGGGCTCAAGGCGGCCCAGCCGGTGGTCCGCGCGACCGAGATCCCCTTCGACGTGACCGGCAAGACCGTGATCCTCGTGGACGACGTGCTCTTCACCGGCCGCACGATCCGCGCGGCGCTGGACGCCATCATGGACCTCGGCCGTCCCCGGGCCATCCAGCTCGCGATCCTGGTGGACCGGGGGCACCGGGAGCTGCCGATTCGCCCCGACTACGTCGGCAAGAACCTCCCCACCTCGCGCCGCGAGGTCGTCGCCGTCCGGCTCAAGGAGCACGACGGGGAGGATCGCGTGGTCATCGAAGAACCCGCGGAGGGCTAGGGCCATGGGCTGGATGCGCAAAGACCTGCTGACAATCCAGGAGCTGGAGCTGGCGGAGATCGGCCTCATCCTGGACACCGCGGCCTCCATGAAGGAGATCGCGGGTCGCGAGATCAAGAAGGTCCCCACCCTCCGGGGGCGGACGATCGCGAACCTGTTCTACGAGCCTTCCACCCGCACGCGAACCTCCTTCGAGATCGCGGGCAAGTGGCTCTCGGCCGACGTCATCAACTGGAGCGCCACGGGCTCCAGCGCCGTCAAGGGGGAGAGCCTCCTGGACACGGCCCGGAACATCGAGGCCATGAGCCCGGACGTGGTGGTGGTCCGCCACGGGGCTTCGGGCGCCGCCCAGCTCCTGGCGCGCGCCCTCAAGTGCGCGGTGGTCAACGCCGGCGACGGCGCCCACGAGCATCCGACCCAGGCCCTGCTGGATCTGCTGACGATCCGCGAGAAGAAGGGGCACTTGGAGGGGCTCTCGGTGGCCATTGTGGGGGACGTCGCCCACAGCCGGGTCGCCCGCTCCAACATCCACGGCATGCGGAAGCTCGGCATGACGGTGACCGTGGCGGGACCACCCACGCTGATCCCGCCCTTCGTGCAGGAGTTGGGGGTCAAGGTGAGCCACCGGCTCGAGGAGGCCATCGCCGACGTGGACGTCATCATGATGCTCCGGCTCCAGCAGGAGCGGATGACCGGCGGGCTGATCCCCTCGCTCCGCGAGTACGCGCGCTACTGGGGGCTCACCCGCGCGAGCCTCTCCGGGGCCCGGCAGGACGTGCTGATCATGCACCCGGGGCCCGTGAACCGCGGCATCGAGCTGGCGCCGGAGGTGGCCGACGGCCCCTATTCGGTGATCCTGGACCAGGTCGCCAACGGTGTGGCGGTCAGGATGGCCGTCCTCTACCTCCTCGCCGGCGCCAGGGCCCAGGCATGAACGCGCTGATCAAGGGCGGCCGGGTCCTCGATCCCGCCAACGGCGTTGACACCGTTCAGGATCTGCTGATCCAGGACGGCAAGGTCGCGCGCCTCGCAAGGGGACTCAAGGCGCCCGAGGGAACCCCGACCATCGACGCCTCGGGCAAGGTCGTCTGCCCCGGCTTCATTGATATCCACGTCCACCTGCGCGAGCCCGGCTTCGAGTACAAGGAGACGGTGGCGACGGGGACGAAGGCCGCCGCCGCCGGGGGCTTCACAGCGGTCGCCTGCATGGCCAACACGAACCCCGTCAACGACAACCGCTCCGTCACCGACTACATCCGCGCCAAGGCCCGGAGCGAAGGGTTCGTGCGGGTGTACCCGATCGGCGCGGTCACGCGCGGCCTCGAGGGGAAGGAACTGGCTGAGCTGGCCGAACTGGCTGAGGCCGGATGCGTCGCCTATTCGGACGACGGCCTCCCCATCATGAACTCGGCGCTCCTCCGCCGGGCGATGGAGTACACGCTGCCCTTCGGCCTGCCGATCATCTCCCACGCCGAGGATGCCCACCTGGTCCAAGGGGGCGTGATGAACGAGGGCGTGGTCTCCACCGAGCTGGGCCTCCGAGGCTGGCCCGCGGCCGCCGAAGAGGTGATGGCGGCCCGGGATTGCTGCCTAGCCGAGCTGACGGGGGCCCACGTTCACATCGCTCACATCTCCACCGCGGGAGCCGTGCGGCTGGTCAAGG
This sequence comes from Candidatus Rokuibacteriota bacterium, assembly GCA_016179965.1. Classification (GTDB taxonomy): domain Bacteria; phylum Methylomirabilota; class Methylomirabilia; order Rokubacteriales; family CSP1-6; genus CSP1-6. The sequence goes on from JACPCF010000126.1 coordinate 2,283, forward strand.
AGGCCAAGGCGCGCGGGATCCGGGTCTCGGCCGAAGTGACGCCGCACCACCTCCTTCTGACCGAGGAGGCGATTCGGGGGTATGACCCCAACACCAAGATGGCGCCACCGCTCAGGACGAAGCGCGACCAGGAGGCACTCCTCGAGGCCCTCGCGGACGGCACCATCGACTGCATCGCCACCGACCACGCCCCCCACGCCCTCTCGGAGAAGGAGGGCGACTTCGACGGGGCCGCCTTCGGCATCGTCGGGCTCGAAACGGCGGCCTCAGTCCTCCTAGATCGACTCGTCCGACCCGGCCTGCTTCCCCTCCCCACCCTGGTCGAGCGGTTCACGGCTGGCCCCGCCCGCGTGCTGAACCTCCCGGGCGGGAGCCTCGCCCCCGGCGTTGAGGCCGATGTGACCATCCTGGATCTGGAGCGCGAGCTGACGATCGATCCCTCAGGCTTCCACTCGAAGAGCCGGAACACGCCCTTCGGCGGATGGCGCGTGACGGGGATGCCGTGGATGACGCTGATCGGCGGGCGGGTCGTGATGTGGGAGCGCGTGATCAAGGGAGCGATCGTCCAATGAAAAAGCCCGCGCTGCTGGCGCTGGCGGATGGGCGCGTCTTCAGGGGGGAATCCCTGGGCGCCGAGGGCGAGGCGACCGGCGAGGTCGTCTTCAACACCGCGATGACCGGCTATCAGGAGATCATGACCGACCCCTCCTACAAGGGCCAGATCGTCGTGATGACCTACCCGCTCATCGGCAACTACGGGATCAACGACGAGGACGTGGAGTCGCGCCGGCCCTGGGTGGAAGGCTTCGTCGTCAAGGAGGCCTCTCCCACCCCGTCGTCCTGGCGGGGGCGGCGGACGCTCGACGAGTACATGCGCGAGCAGAAGATCGTCGGCATCCAGGGGATCGACACGCGGGCGCTGACCCGTCACCTCAGGGACCACGGCGCCCAGGAAGGCGTGATCTCGACGGAGGAGCTGGATCCCGAACGGCTCGCGGCCAAAGCCCAGGCCTCTCCCGGCCTCATCGCGAGAGACCTGGTGCGCGAAGTGACCATCCGGGCGCCTCACGGATGGGATGAGGCGACCTGGGACCGGGTCCGGGGGTATCGGGAGCCGCCGGCGCCACGCTTCACCGTGGTGGCCTTCGACTCGGGGATCAAGCGCAATATCCTTCGCCAACTGGTCTCCGTCGGCTGCAAGGTGACGGTGGTCCCTGCCTTCACCCCCACCGCCGCGGTGCTGGAGCAGAAGCCCGACGGCGTCTTCCTCTCCAACGGCCCGGGCGATCCCGAAGGGGTGCCCTACCTGATCGAGGCCGTGCGGGGGCTCCTCGGCAAGGTGCCGATCTTCGGGATCTGCCTGGGACATCAGATTATCGGGCTGGCAGCCGGCGGCAGAACCTACAAGCTCAAGTTCGGCCACCACGGCGCCAATCATCCCGTCAAGGACCTGGCCGCCGGGAAAGTGGAGATCACGGCCCAGAACCACGGCTTCGCCGTGGACCCCGACTCGGTGAAGGCCCGGGGCCTCGAGCTGAGCCACGTGAACCTGAACGACGGGACCTGCGAGGGGCTGCGCCACCGGGACCTCCCGGTCTTCTCGGTCCAGTACCACCCCGAGGCCTCCCCCGGGCCCCACGACGCCAACTACCTCTTCCACCGCTTCGCGGACCTCATCGAGCGCGCGAAGGGAGGTTGATCCGTCCTATGCCGAAATACCTGATCTCGTACCGCAAGACCGAGGAAACGGGGCAGAAGCCCGAGTGGACCTCCTTCACCGCGGACAGCGACGTGTCGCTGGAGGCCCACGCCATCCGCGAGCGCGTCGAGAAGCGGATGAGCGTCCTCGGCGAAAAGCTCTGGGGCAACGGCGAAGTCGTCTGGATCGGCGCCGGACGGCTCGATGACATCCTGTACAAGCGCGAGGAGGCGGCGCCTGAAACCTCCGTCGTCTATGGGCTCGTGGAAGGATAGCGTGCTTGGCCGATCGCCTGGACGCGCGGGCCGTCTCCCTGATGGTGCTGCTCACGGCCATCTGGGGCGGCTCCTACACCTTCGTGAAGGTGGGGTTCCGCGATCTGCCGGTCTTCGCCTCGCTCTTTCTCCGCATGGTGGTCGCCACGGCCATCCTGCTGATCTACTCTGCCGGAGCGCTTGAATGCCCAAGCGGGTCAGGCTTTATCTTGAAACTTCAATCTTTGGCTTCATGGTAGGCACGCGGCAGGAACCCTACACTGAGGCGACGGAACGCCTCTTCCACGAAATCGGGCAAGGGCATTTCGATGCGTTTATTTCCGACGAGGTCCTTCGGGAGCTGAGAAAGGCTCCGAATCCACTGAGAGCTCAACTCTTCGAGATCGTTGCAACGCATCGCTTGCACGAGCTCGATGTCAATCAAGAAGCCAGGGAGTTGACCGCTCGGTACATCGAAGCGGGAATCATTCCGGCAAAGGTGGAACCCGATGCCCTTCACATTGCCGTCGCTACGGTTCACGGACTCGACATCCTTGTAAGCTGGAATCTCCAACACATCGTGAAGACCAAAACGCGAAGAGAAGTAAACGCAATCAATGCTCTATGGGGATACAGAAGCCTTGACCTCGCCACTCCGCAGGAGGTGATCACCTCGTGATCAAGAACGGCCACGACTTCTTGGAATGGCTCCACCAGATCAGAGAGGAGCACGCGCGGGAGCGTGAGAAGATGACAGACAAAGAAGTGGTTGCCCAGATTCAAGCTGAAGCCAGAACTCTGCTGGAAGAAGCAGGGTACACGCTCAAACGGGCCCCAAGCGGCCTGGGCAATCTGATCGTCAAGCGCGAGGACGCCTGAGTGCCCAACTCCTTTGCCGGCGTAACCTGTGAGTAGTGGTCTGAAGAAAGACTTCCTTGCGAAACTAAGCAAGAAGTTTGGTGGCGTGCGAAGCTTCGGGCAAAGCCAATCCACATTCCCCATAGTAAGCGATCACGGGACGGAGCCCGACATCAGAGATAAGGGGCGTGAGTGACGAACGATGGGTGCTGAGGCGCTACGGGGGTGACCAACTGGTGGGAGTGACGATCCTCAACGTGAGAAAGAGGATCGCGAGCGCGACATAAATGCCCAAGCGGACGGACATCGAGAAGATCCTGCTGATCGGCTCTGGCCCCATCGTGATCGGGCAGGCGTGCGAGTTCGACTACTCGGGCACCCAGGCCTGCAAGGCCCTCCGCGAGGAGGGGTTCGAGGTGGTCCTCGTCAACTCGAACCCCGCCACCATCATGACCGATCCCGAGATGGCGGACCGGACGTACATCGAGCCGCTCACCCCCGAGATGGTCGCCAAGGTCATCGCGCGGGAGCGCCCCCAGGCCCTCCTCCCGACCCTGGGCGGCCAGACCGGCCTGAACCTGGCCGTCGCGCTCGCCGAAGACGGCACGCTCGACCGGTACGGGGTGGAGCTCATCGGGGCGAAGCTGCCGGCCATCAAGAAGGCGGAGGACCGCGAGCTCTTCAAGGAGGCCATGCAGGCGATCGGCCTGGAGGTGCCGCGCTCGGGCTACGCCAAGTCGCTGGCGGAGGCGCGGGAGATCGTCCGGCTCGTCGGCTACCCGGTCATCATCCGGCCATCCTTCACCCTCGGCGGCACCGGCGGCTCCATCGCCTACAACCCCGAGGAGCTGGAGGAGGCGATCCGCTGGGGGCTCCAGACCTCCCCCGTCGGGACCGTCCTCGTGGAGGAGTCGGTCATCGGCTGGAAGGAGTTCGAGCTGGAGGTGATGCGCGACCTCAAGGACAACGTCGTCATCATCTGCTCCATCGAGAACTTCGACCCCATGGGGGTCCACACGGGCGACTCCATCACGGTGGCGCCGGCCCAGACCCTGACCGACAAGGAATACCAGCTGATGCGCGACGCCGCCATCGCCATCATCCGCGAGATCGGCGTGGAGACCGGCGGGTCGAACATCCAGTTCGCGGTGAACCCCGAGAACGGCCGCCTGGTCGTGATCGAGATGAACCCGCGTGTGTCGCGCTCCTCGGCGCTGGCCTCCAAGGCCACCGGCTTCCCCATCGCCAAGATCGCCGCGAAGCTCGCGGTCGGGTACACGCTCGACGAGATCAGGAACGACATCACGCGGGAGACGCCGGCCTCCTTCGAGCCCACTATTGACTACTGCGTGGTGAAGTTCCCTCGGTGGGCCTTCGAGAAGTTCCCCGAGGCCGACCAGACGCTCACGACCCAGATGAAGTCCGTCGGCGAGGCCATGGCGATCGGGCGGACCTTCAAGGAAGCCCTCCAGAAGGCGATCCGCTCGCTCGAGCAGGACCGCTGGGGGCTCACGCTGGACAAGCCGCTCGGCGATCTGGAGGAGCTCCGCGCCAAGTTGAGAATCCCGAATGCCGAGCGTGTCTTCGTGATCGCCGAGGCCTACCGGCGCGGGATGGCGACCCAGGAGATCTACGCCCTCACCCGGATCGACCCGTGGTTTCTTGAGAACATCAAAGAAATCGTGCAGTTCGAGACGGAGATCCAGAGCGCGGGCCTGGCAGAGCCTGCCGTCCTGAGGAAAGCCAAGCAGATGGGGTTCTCTGACCGCCGAATCGGGGAACTGTGCGGGACGAGCGAGCTTGAGGTCCGCAAGATCCGTCTCGGCCAGGGCATCAGGGCCACCTTCAAAATGGTGGATACCTGCGCGGCCGAGTTCGTGGCCCACACGCCGTACCTCTACTCCACCTACGAGGAGGAGGACGAGGCACCCCGGACCGAGCGCCCCAAGGTCGTCATCCTGGGCTCGGGCCCCAACCGGATCGGCCAGGGGATCGAGTTCGACTACTGCTGCGTCCACGCGGCCTTCGCCCTCAAGGAACTGGGGGTGGAGGCCATCATGGTCAACTGCAACCCCGAGACGGTCTCCACCGACTACGACACCTCGGACCGCCTCTACTTCGAGCCTCTCACGCTGGAGGATGTCCTGAACATCGTGGAGAAGGAGCAGCCGCTCGGCGTCATTGTCCAGTTCGGCGGCCAGACGCCGCTCAAGCTCGCCGTCCCGCTCCAGAAGGCCGGCGTCCCGCTCCTCGGCACCTCCTCCGACGCCATCGATCGGGCGGAGGACCGCGAGCGCTTCAGCGCCCTCTTGACCGGGCTGGGGGTGGCCCAGGCCCCATGCGGCATCGCCCACTCCTTGGAGGAAGCCCAGGGCATCGCGACGGCCATCGGCTACCCGGTCCTGGTCCGCCCCTCCTACGTCCTGGGTGGCCGCGCCATGGAGATCGTGTACGACGAAGAGGATCTCTCCCGCTATATGCGCGAGGCGGTCCGAGTTTCGCCCGACCACCCGATCTTGGTGGACAAGTTCCTGGAGGACTCGATCGAGATTGACGTGGACGCCATCGCCGACGGCGAGCGCGTGGTGGTGGGCGGCGTGATGGAGCACATCGAGAAGGCCGGCATCCACTCCGGCGACTCGGCCTGCGCCCTGCCGCCGTATTCGCTGGGCGACGACCAAGTGGAACGGCTCAAGGCCCAGACCAAGGCCCTCGCCAGAGAGTTGGGCGTTATCGGGCTCATCAACATCCAGTTCGCCCTCAAAAACGAGCAAATCTTCGTCCTCGAGGTGAATCCCCGCGCCTCACGGACGATCCCCTTCGTCTCCAAGGCCATCGGCGTGCCGCTGGCGAAGCTGGCCACGAAGGTCATGCTCGGCCGCACCCTGGCGGAGCTCGGCTTCACCGAGGAGCGCGAGATCGCCCACATCGCGGTGAAGGAGGCCGTCTTCCCCTTCGTGAAGTTCCCCGGGGTGGACGTGGTCCTCGGCCCGGAGATGAAGTCCACCGGGGAGGTCATGGGGATCGACCGCGACTTCAGGAAAGCCTACGTGAAGTCCCAGCTCTCCGCCGGGTCGCCGCTCCCGACGTCGGGGAAGGTTTTCCTCTCGGTGAAGAACCGGGACAAGCGCGCGGTCGTCCAGATCGCCAAGCGGCTCGCCGAGATGGGCTTCAACCTGGTGGCCACCCCGGGGACGGCCAAGGTTCTGACGCGCCACGGGATGAGCGTGGAGGTTATCCACAAGGTCGCGGAGGGGTGGCGCCCCAACATCGTGGACCTGATGAAGCGCGGCGAGATCGCGCTGCTGTTTAACACCCCCGAGGACGGTCGGGCCCGGAAGGACTCCTACCTGATCCGCCGGACGGCGGTCACCCAGAACGTCCCGTACTACACGACCGTGGACGGCGCACAGGCGGCCATCGGCGGCATCGAGTCGCTGCTCAAGAGCGAGCTCGAGGTGCAATCGCTTCAGGAGTACCATGCCCGCCCGTAACCCCAAGGACCGCCTGATCGTCGCCCTCGACATGGAGAGCCTGGCCCAGGCCGAAGCGCTCCTGGACCGGCTCCAGGGCGTGGTCGGCGCCTGGAAGATCGGTTCCCAACTGTTCACGGCCTCGGGGCCCATGGCAGTCGAGCTGGTGCAGAAGCGGGGAGGCGCGGTCTTCCTCGACCTCAAGTTCCACGACATCCCCAACACCGTGGCCGGCGCCGTGCGCGAGGCGACGCGGATGCGCGTCCTCATGCTCAACGTCCACGCCTCGGGAGGGAGCGCGATGCTCCGAGCCGCCGCCGAGGCCGCCCGCCAGGCCGCGCGCGAGTTCAACGTGGCCAAACCGCTCTGCCTCGCGGTGACGGTGCTGACCAGCCTCGACCGCGCCTGCCTCCAGCGGGAGCTGAACGTGCCGCTCTCCGTGGAGGGGCACGCGCTCCACCTGGCGAAGCTCGCGAAGGACGCCGGGCTCGACGGCAGCGTTTCGGCCCCTCAGGAGATCCGAGCCATCCGGAACGCCCTGGGCCGCGAATGGGTGATCGTCACCCCGGGCGTGAGACCCGCCGGCAGCGAGGCGGGCGATCAAGCCCGCGTGGCGACGCCGGAGGCGGCGATCCGGGCTGGCGCCGATTACCTCGTCGTGGGGAGGCCGATCACGGCGGCGCCGGACCCCAAGGCGGCCGCCACCGCCATCCTCGAGGCGATGGCCAAGGCATGACGGAGAAGGAAGTCCTCGAGATCTACGAGCGCACCGGCGGCCTCCTGAGAGGCCACTTCCTCCTCTCCTCGGGGCTCCACTCCGACATCTATCTCCAGAGCGCGCTCGTCCTCCAGCACCCGACCCACGCCGAGGCGCTCTGCCGGGAGCTGGCCAAGCCGTTCGAGGGCGATGGCGTGCAGGTGGTCCTGGCGCCGGCCATCGGCGGCATCCTCGTGGCCCACGAGGTGGCCCGCGCGCTCGGGGCCCGGTGCCTCTTCGGCGAGCGCGAGGACGGCGTGATGCGCCTCCGCCGGGGCTTCAGCCTGGAGCATGGCGAGCGCTGTCTCGTGGTGGAGGATGTGATCACCACGGGCGGCTCCACTCGCGAGGTCATCAGGGTCGTCGAGGACGCCAAGGGCGTTCTGGTGGGTGTCTGCGCGTTGATCGATCGAAGCGGCGGGACGGCGCGGTTCCCCGTGAAGAAGGCGGCGCTGGCCACCCTCACCGTGCCCACGTACAAGCCCGAGGACTGCCCCCTCTGCAAGGCCGGCACTCCGGCCGTCAAACCCGGCAGTCGAGCGATACCGAAGGGGTAGATGCCGAAGAAGAGGCCCGGGCAGCAAGGCGTTGAGGCCATCCAGTTCGCTCACGGCACCGAGAGCGAGTTCGCGCGGCTCCTGACCTTCTACGGCGTCCCGTGGCAGTACGAGCCCACGACCTTCCCGCTCGACTGGGATGATCAGGGGCGCGTCATCGAGGCCTTCACCCCCGACTTCTATCTGCCGGACCAGGATCTCTACATCGAGCTGACGACCAAAGAGCAGCGGCTGATCACCGCCAAGCACCGGAAGATCCGGAAGGCCCAGGCGCTCCACCCCGACCTCAAGATCCGCCTCCTCTCGCGCAAGGACTGCCTCGCCCTGGCGCGCAAGTTCGGCTGGCGCAAGGGCACGACGGATAATCCGCGCGAATGAGGCTTTACGACGATCTCGAGGCAGTCCTGCTGGACGAGGAGGAGATCCAGGGCGAGGTCCGGCGCCTCGGCGAGCGGATCTCCAAGGACTACGCCGACCGCCACCCCCACCTGATCGCCGTGCTCAAGGGCTCCGTCGTCTTCCTCGCGGACCTCATCCGGGCCCTCACGGTGCCCCTCACCGTGGACTTCATCTGGATGTCCCCCTACGGAACCCCGACGCCCTCGGGGGTGGTGAGGATCCGGAAGGACCTGGACGACCCCATCGAGGGGCGCGACGTGATCGTGGTGGAGGGGATCATCGACACCGGGCTCACCCTCTCCTACCTGCTCCGCAACTTCAGGACGCGGAACCCGGCATCGCTCAAGGTCTGCGCCTTCGTCAACAAGCGCGCCCAGCGGATCATCGACTTCAGTGTGGACTACGTCGGCCGGGAGATCCCGGACAAGTTCGTGGTGGGCTACGGTCTCGACTACCGCCAGCGCTACCGCAACCTGCCCGTCCTCGGCGTCCTCAAGCCCTCCGCCCTGGACCAGGCTTGAAAACCATATCCACCGGCCTTTCGGCCGATCGAATTTTCTACCGTGGAGAGATCTGGCTGGAGACTTCCCCCCGCGTTCAGCATCTCTCGCTCGTCGGGGTTCTGCGCGCCTGGGAGAACGTGGCTGCCGAGGCCCGTCAGGCCGCGAGGGCCGGCGGCGATGCCGACGGTTTTCAGAAACTGGCGCGAGTCTGTGCCATGGAGGCCTCCGCATAATCTGGGCTAAAGGTTAGACTGGGCCGCACTTTACAGCGGGGGCGCGCGGGCTGTCAACGGCCGGGTGGCCCAAAGTTATTGACTGTTCAGGGAAATTTGACTATATTACAGCGATGGCTGGGCTGCTTTTCCTCGCTACCATCCCCGCCTCGAGGCACCCATGATTCGAAGCATGACGGGGTACGGGCGGGCCGAGGTCGTCGGGGAAAAGATCGCCGTGTCGGTCGAAGCCCGGTCGCTGAACCATCGCCACCTCGATATCGCGCTGAGACTCCCCCGTTCCTTCGCCGGCTTCGAATTGGAGGCCCGGCGCCTGCTCCAGGGACAGATCCAGCGGGGGCGTCTCGACGTCAGCGTGAGCGTGAAGCCACTGGCCGAGGGAGGGAGCGCGTTGAACGTGGACGCGGCCCTCGCCCGGCGCTACGTCGAGCAGGCGCTGGCCCTCGGCGACGCCTTGGCCCTCCGCGGCGCGCCGACGGTGGAGTGGCTCCTCGAGCGTCCCGGGGTGGTGACGCTCGGCGAGGCCGAGGGGATCGCTCCCGAGGCCGGCTGGCCCGTGCTGGCCGAGGCGCTCGCCCGGGCCATGGAGGAGCTGGTGGCGCGGCGCGAGGCCGAGGGCGGGGCGCTGGCCAAGGAGCTCGCGGCCCTCTCCGAGGCCCTGGCCGCGGAAGTTGAGCGGATGGCCCAGCGGGTTCCGGCGGCGCTGGCCCAGCGCGCGGCGCGGGTCAGGGAGCGGATCAAAGCCCTCCTGGACGAGCACCCGCTGGACGAGGGGCGGCTCGCCATGGAGGCGGCCGTCTGGGCGGACAAGACGGACATCAGCGAGGAGCTGGCGCGGCTCAAGGCCCACCTCAGCCAGTTTACCGGCCTCCTGAAGGAGGGAGGTCCGGTGGGGAGGACGCTGGACTTCCTGGTCCAGGAGCTGAACCGGGAGGCCAACACGGTGGCGTCGAAGGCCAACGACCTCGAGCTCTCCCAGCTGGCCCTGGCGGCCAAGGGGCACCTGGAAAAGATCCGTGAGCAGGTCCAGAACGTAGAATGAATCCGCGGTCCCCGTTCAGGGCGGTTCGAGCGCCGGCTTCGCCGGTGCAAGCTCGTGGGGGGAGGTTCGGAAGGGGGGCGGAGTCCCCCTCCGAGGAAGAATGAGCGGGAGCGTGGACCCGGTCGCTAGGCGGCGGGGGACGCTGGTGGTCGTCTCGGCCCCCTCGGGGGCCGGCAAAACGACGCTCTGCACGGAGGTGCGTTCATTGATTCCGGACCTGGCCTACTCGGTCTCCTACACGACGCGGGCGCCGCGGCCGGGAGAGGTGGACGGCGAGGACTTCCACTTCGTCAGCGCGGCCGCGTTCAAGGCGATGGTCGAGCGGAAGGAGTTCGCCGAATGGGCGATCGTGCACGACAATTACTACGGGACGGCGGCCCGGCCCCTGGAGGAGGCGCTGGCCGGCGGGCTCGACATCCTGCTGGACATTGACACGCAGGGGGCGCGCCAGTTGAGGACGCGCTGCCCCGAGGCGGTCTCGATCTTCATCGTCGCGCCGTCGCTGGCGCTCCTGGAGCAGCGCCTGAGAGAGCGCCAATCGGACGCGCCCCGGGAGATCGCCCGCCGGATGGCGCGCGCGCGGGAGGAAGTCGCCGCCTGGCGGGAGTACGACTACCTGATCATCAACCGGGACCTGAAGGAGGCGGTGGACCAGCTGGCCAGCATCATCCAGGCCGAGCGCTGCCGGACGAGCCGGCTGGCGTTGCGGCTCCCCGACCTCGCGCTCCCGGAGTCATAGGAGGCACGCATGGCATTCCCGTCCCTTGAAAAATCTCTGCAGAAGGTGTCGAATCGATACCTTCTGGTGGTGCTCGCCTCCAAGCGGGCCCGCCAGCTCAATCGCGGCGCCACGCCCCAGGTGGAGTCCAAGCACAAGAAGTGCACCTGCGCCGCCCTCGAAGAGGTGGCGCAGAGTAAGGTCGGATACCGGCTCAAGGACGAAGGCGAGTCCCTGAAACTCTAGACGGTTCGCGCCAATGGGTTCGCTGTCCGGCAAAGAGATCATCCTGGGGGTCACGGGCTCGATCGCCGCCTACAAAGCGGTGTATCTCCTGCGCGAGCTGACGCGGCTGGGCGCGGGGGTGACGGTGGTGCTGACCGAGCACGCCCAGAAGTTCGTGGGTCCGCTGACCTTCCGCACGCTGAGCGGCCGCCCCGTGCTCACGGACCTGTTCGATCCCCAGACCGACGCGGCGGTGGAGCACGTCGAGCTGGCGACGCGCTGCCATGCCCTCATCGTGGCGCCGGCCACGGCGAACCTCCTGGGGAAAGTGGCTCACGGCATCGCCGATGATTTTCTGACGACCCTCCTGCTCGCCACCCGCGCCCCGGTGCTGATCGGCCCGGCCATGGACGCCGGGATGTGGAACCACCCGGCCGTCGTGGACAACGTGGCCACGCTCCGCGCCCGCGGCGTCGCCGTCCTCGACCCCGAGGCCGGAGAGCTGGCGTCGGGGCTCGCGGGCAAGGGGCGCTTCCCCGAGATTGACGTGATCCTCGAGACGCTCCACCGCCTGCTCTCGCCGGTAAAGGACGTGGCGGGCCAGCGGGTGCTCATCACCGCGGGCCCAACGCGCGAGCCCATCGACCCCGTGCGCTACCTGTCGAATCGCTCGTCGGGCAAGATGGGCTACGCCCTGGCTCTGGCCGCCCTCCGGCGCGGCGCCGAGGTGGTTCTGGTCTCCGGACCGACGAGCCAGACGCCGCCGGCCGGCGCGGTCTTCGTCCCGGTGGAGACCGCCGAAGAGATGCGCGAGGCAGTGCTCCAGCACCTCCCTGCCGCCACCATCGTGATCAAGGCCGCCGCCGTCGGCGACTACCGCGCCCGGGAGGCCACGCCCGTGAAGATCAAGTCCAAGCAAGAAGGGCTCACGCTGGAGCTGGCGGCCACGCCCGACATCCTGAAGGAGGTCGCGGCGCGGAAGGGCGACCAGTTCGTCGTCGGGTTCGCCGCCGAGACCCACGAGGTGAAGCGGCACGCCATGGCCAAGCTCGAGGCCAAGCGGATTGACCTCATCGTGGCCAACGACGTGAGCCAGAAGGGGATCGGCTTCGAGGCCGACGACAACCAGGTCACGCTCCTCGACCGCTGGGGCGGGGTGATCGAGCTGCCCAAGCTGCCCAAGCTCGACGTGGCCAACGCCGTGCTCGACCGCATCCTGACCCTTCGCGCTGCCAAACCCGCGAAGGTCCCGCGCTAGTCCTGTGCCGACGGAGGCGCTGGCCCAGGCCCTCCGCTCCCTCGCCGAGTCCCTTCGCTTCTACCAGGCCATGGGCGTCAAGGATCTGCCGCTCAGCCGCGACTACTTCCCCAGCCCCGAAGAGGCTCTTGTCCGACAGGAGCAGAACCTCCAGGGGTGCCCGCGCTGCAAGCTCTCGCAGGGTCGCACGACGATCGTGTTCGGGATGGGCAACCCGCGGGCCGAGCTGGTCTGCATCGGCGAGGCGCCGGGAGCCGACGAGGACGCCCAGGGCAAGCCCTTCGTCGGCCGCGCGGGGCAGCTCCTCACGAAGATGCTCGAGTCCGTGGGCATCGACCGCGACCGGGACTGCTATATCGCGAATATCGTCAAGTGCTTCATCAGCCCGCGGGTGCTGATCTATACCTCCGAAGGCTACAGGCCCATCAAGGACATTCGTGTCGGCGATCTGGTCTTGTCCCACACGGGCCGATTCCGAAAGGTCGTCTACGTCCGCCCTCGAGAAATCCTGCCAAATGGCAGTCCCGTCGTCCGAATCAGCGTCAAGCCTCTGGGGACCCGCACCAGGCCCATTCACATGACCGTGACGGCCGAGCATCCCTTCCTCGTCGAAGGGAAGTGGACGCTTGCGCGGGAGATCAAGACAGGCGACCAAATCAAGACTCTCGGGGACACGTGCGAGGTTTGTGGCAGGGCTTTCTTCGTCCGCTATGATCGCTATGAGGCCCGCACCTACCGAACCTGCAGCTATCGTTGTCACAACCAGAGAATCTTTCACAACCAGGCAAAGATCCAGCATTTGACTCGCGAGGAGCGCTACCGAAGCCGGATATCCTTGGCCCAGAAAATCACGGCGGGTCTCCGCCGCGGCCGGACGGGGTTCGGTGAGGAGCATCTGAAGGAGATTCTTGGCCGGCTCGGAGCCAAATACACCCACCTCTTTGCCCTGCCTGACTCAGCGTTCATCTACGATTTCTGCCTCCCCGCCCATAAGATCCTGATCGAAGTCCGTGGTCCCGGCTTCTACAACAGGCCGGCCCAGGCGCAAGCGCTTGCCAAGGAACGGCTGGCCACCGAGCATGGGTACCTCCTCCTGAACCTCTGGTGGCACCAGATCGTGGACCAGCCGAAGACCGTCGAGGAGGTTCTCCGGCGGCTCCTCCGAAACCACCGGGCCGAGTACGTCTTCGTGGACGCGGAAGTGGTGGGAGTGGAGCTCCGCTGGACCGGGCGAGGTTTCCGCCTCTACAACATCGGCGTGGAGGAAGACGAGTCGTACGTCGCGGCGGGCATCGTGAGCCACAATTGCCGCCCCCCGGGAAATCGCAGCCCCGAGCCGGACGAGGTCGCCGCGTGCGAGCCGTTCCTCCTGGCCCAGCTCGGGGCCATCCGGCCCAAGGTGATCCTGGCGTTGGGGGCCTTCGCGGCCCAGGCGCTTCTGAGGACCAAGGCGCCCATCGGGAAACTGAGGGGGCGCGTCTTTCCCCTTCACTCCATGGTCCTGATCCCCACATTCCACCCCGCATTCCTCCTCCGCAATCCGGGCCAGGAGTTCAAGCGGCAGGCCTGGGAGGATCTGAAGCTCGCCCGCCGCGAGTACGATCGCCTCCGCTCCCGATGATCGTTGACGTCGTCTTCGACGCGCCCGTCTTCCATCCGTTCTCCTATCGCGTGCCGCAGGGCCTGAGGGTGGGCGTGGGCCAGAGGGTCAGCGCCCCGCTCGGCAGCCAGGCGCGCGTGGGCTTGGTGGTGGCCGCGGGCGAGGGAAGCGAAGAGGGCCTCAAGCCCATCGCCGGCCTCGCCGAACCGGGGCCCATCCTCTCCCGCTCTCAGGTCGATCTGACGCGCTGGATCGCGGGGGAAAGCCTGTCGAGCTGGGGGTCCACCGTGGCGGCCCTCCTCCCCCCTGCCCCGCGGAGCGCCACGGAGAGTATGCCCGCGCCTGGCGACTGGGCGTCGGGCCTGGGCGAGCGGCCGTTTCTCCTGACCGGCGGCGATCGGGAAGGGCGCCTGCTGGCGCGGCTCGCTGAGGAAGCCGAGAGCCGCGGGCTTCTCCTCGTGGCGCCCGAGATCGATGCCGCGGCGGCGTGGGCCGATCGACTGAGCGCCGCCCTCAAGGCCTCCGTCGTGAGGCTGGACAGCGGGATGACCGAGCGGGAGCGCTGGAGTGCCTGGATGGTGCTGGCGCGCGGCGCGGCGCGGGTCGCCGTCGGTACCCGCTCGGCGCTTCTGGCGCCGGCACCCGCCCCCGCTACGCTGGCGCTCCTGGACGAGAACGATGCGGCCCACAAGCCGCCGGGGGCCCCGCGGATCCATTCTCGCGACGTGATTGTCGAGCGCGCGCGGCGGGAAGGAAGCCGCCTCTACCTGACGGCTGCGACACCGAGCGTCGAGAGCTGGCGGCGAGCGGAGGACGGCCGGCTCCAGCGGGTCCCAGACGGGCCGTCGGCCTGGCCCCGCGTATCGGTCGTCGACGTGAGGGGAACGCTCAGGAGCCAGCCCCTTTCTCCCGCGCTTCGTCAGGCGGTCAAGGACACGCTCGCGGCCAACGGCAGGGTTCTCCTCCTCGTGACCCGCATCGGCTCGGCGATGGCATGCGGCGAGTGCGGCTTCGTCCTCCGCTGCCCCGACTGCGGGATCGCCATGGCCTTCTCCCGGGTGCGCCGCGAGCTGGCGTGCCGGCTCTGCCGCCGCGCCGATCCCGCGCCCGACACCTGCCCCACCTGCCACGGGCGCCAGCTGGCGCCGCTCGGCTGGGGGACCGAGCGTGTCGAGCAGGCGGTCAGGACCGAGTTCCGGCGCTACCGCGTCGTCCGAGACGACGCCGAAGTCGGGCGGGGGCGGCCCCGGGCGATGAGCCACGACAGCGCCGACGTCGTCGTTGGAACGCGCGCGGCCCTCAAGGCGTTCGTCCCACGCGGGCCGTCGCTGATCGGCTTCATCACCCCTGACCCCATCCTGAGGCTTCCCGACTTCAGGGCCGGCGAGCGGGCGTTTTCCCTCCTCTGGGCCGCGGCCGAAAAAGTCGCCGATGGGGGGAGGGTCGTGATCCAGACCCAGCATCCGACCCATTACGCCGTCCGGGCGGCGGCGGACCAGGACCTGGCCGACTTCTACAAGCGCGAGATGGGGTTCAGGTCCGAGCTCGGCTATCCGCCGTTCCAGCGCCTCTGTCTCCTCACGGTCAGGAGCCGCACCGAGGGAAGGGCCAAGCGGCTCGCCCACGAGCTCGAGCAGGAGCTGAGAGGGCTCGGCGGGTTGACCGTCTATCCCCCCGCGCCCCTCGGGCGCTCGCAGCGGGCCCCCCGCTGGCAGCTCGTCCTCAAGGGCGGCGATGATCTCCCCGCCCTTCTCTCCTCCCTACTCGGCCCGTCCCGGCAACGCCGGGGCGACGGTCGCGGTATCATAGAGGTCGAAATGGATCCGGTGGATCTCGCATGATCCTGAAGGTCAGGAAGTACGGTGACCCGATCCTGAGGCGAAAGGCCGACCCGATCCCGGCCGTCACGCCCGAGATCAAGGGGCTCATCGCCGACATGATCGAGACCATGTACGACCAAGTCGGCATCGGCCTCGCCGCCCCCCAGGTCGGCATCCCTCTCCGCCTGATCGTCGTGGACGACAATACGGGCGGCGGGGCGCGGCCGCTTATCGACCCGGCCATCACCGCCCGGCGCGGCAGCGTGGAGGGGGAGGAGGGCTGCCTCTCGATCCCGGGGATCTTCGCCCCCGTCATGAGGGCCGAGTGGGTGAAGTTCGAGGCCCTCGATGCGGACGGCGCCCTCCTGGAGCTGGAGGCCAGCGGGCTTCTGGCCCGGGTTATCCAGCACGAGATCGACCACCTCGACGGGATCCTCTTCATCGACCGGCTGGACAAGGTCACGCGCGACCGGATCAAGCGAAAGATCAAAAAAGAAGGCCTTCCGGACGAAGCCCCCCATTCCGCCTTCGCCCTCTGATATCCTCGGACGGGGGCTTTGCCCCCCTTCCGACGCCCCGCGGCAAAGCCGCGACCAACGCCTTCGGCGTCGGTGCCCGCGCTTCGCTCGGGGCTTCGGGGGCTGCCTCCCCCCAGAACAAATGTACTCGCAGCCATGAACGTGCTTTTCTACGGGACGCCTGAGTTCGCCCTTCCGACCCTCGAGGCGCTCCTCGACCATCACCAAGTCGTCGCGGTCGTGACCCAGCCCGACCGTCCCGCCGGCCGGGGCCAGCGCGTCACGGCCTCGCCGGTGAAGCGGCGCGCCGAGGCGGCGGGGCTCCCGATCCTCCAGCCTGCGCGCCTGCGCGACGCCGAGTGGCCCGACCGGCTGCGCGTCTTGGGCGCCGAGGTTGCCGTGGTCGTAGCCTTCGGCCAGATCCTCCCTAAAGCGATCCTCAACGTCCCACCGCGGGGCTCGATCAACGTCCACGCCTCGCTTCTGCCGCGCTACCGCGGCGCCGCGCCGATCACCTGGGCCCTGATCCGAGGGGAGACCGAAACGGGTATCACGACCTTTCACATGGACGAAGGGATGGACACGGGCCCGATCCTTCTCCAGGAGGCCGCACCTATCGGACCCACCGAGACGGCGGGGGAACTGGCGGCGCGGCTCTCGCGCGTGGGTGCGGCGCTCTTGCTGAAAACGCTGGAGAGCCTCGACACCCTCACCCCCACGCCCCAGCGTCACGAGCTGGCGACGCCGGCCCCGCGCCTTAAAAAGGAGGACGGCCTCCTCCACTGGGCCGAGCCCGCCCGGGCCCTGGTCAACCGGATCCGCGGCTGCACCCCCTGGCCTGGCGCGACGGCCGTGACGCCGCGCGGGAGGATCTTCATCTGGCGCGCGACGGACCTCGACGAGCCGTCCTCGGCCAAGCCCGGCGAGATCGTGAGAGCCGCGAGCGGGGCGCTCGCCATCGCGACCGGCGCCGGCCTGCTGCTACCGCGCGAGGTCCAGCCCGAGAACCGCCGGATCATGGCGTGGAACGCCTTCCTCGCGGGGGCCCGAATGGGCCCCGGCGCTCGCTTCTCCACTCCGGGTCAGGCCGCGTGAGCCACCTTGTGTTACCCCGCGTATCGTCATTCGCGCGCACGGCTGTTCGAGCGCCGACTTTGCCGGCGCAACCGAGTCCGGGGGGAGGTGTCGGAAGGGGGGCGGAGTCCCCCTCCGAGGTATGAGCCCGGTCTCTCCCGCCCGCGTCGAGGCGCTCAGGATCCTCTGCCGGGTGGAGGAAGACCAGGCCTTTGCCGACCTGGCGCTCGAGGCCGCGCTCGAGCGGGCGAAGCTGCCGGCCCGCGACCGGGCCCTCACGACGGAGCTCGTGTACGGCACGCTCCGCTGGCAGCGGCGCCTGGACTGGATCCTCGCTCCGCACTCCCGACGGAGGCTCGACCGCCTCGACCCCTGGGTGAGGACTCTCCTCCGCCTGACCGCCTACCAACTCCAGTTCCTCTACAAGGTGCCGGCCTTTGCGGCGGTGAACGAAGCAGTGGCCATCGCCAAGCGACGCGCTCACGGCGAGGCCGCTCCCTTCGTCAACGCCGTGCTCCGATCCCTCACCCGGAGCGGCGGAAACCTCCCTCCCTTCCCCGAGGACCCCGTGGAGGCTGCGGCGACGCGGCTGGCGTTTCCGTCCTGGCTCGCCCGTCGCTGGGCCACCCGCCTGGGGCTGGATGAAGCCGAGCGGCTCATGACGGCGCTGGACGAGCGTCCTAAGATCACCGTGCGCGCGAACCTCCTCAAGTGCACCCGGGCCCAGCTCGCCCAGCGGCTCGTCCAGGAGGAAGAGGTCGCCTGCTCGGCCACGATCCTCGCCCCCGAGGGACTGGCCCTGGAAGAGCCCGGGCCGGCCTTCAAGTTCAAGGCCTTCAAGGAGGGCTGGTTCACCTTCCAGGACGAGGCTTCCATTCTGATCGGCCACCTTCTTGGACCAAAGCCAGGCGAAACCGTTGCTGATGTCTGCGCGGCGCCGGGAACGAAAACCACCCATCTCGCCGCACTGATGCAGAATTCGGGGAAGGTCGTGGCCATGGATCCTCACGCGGCGCGGCTCAAGCTCGTGGCCCAGTCCGCCGCGCGGCTGGGAGTCACGATCGTGGAATGCCTCGCGGGAAGCGCAGACGCTCTGTCAGCAAGGTTCGCGATGTCCTTCGACCGGGTGCTCGTGGACGCCCCCTGCGCGAACCTCGGCGTCCTCCGCCGGAACCCCGACGTGAAATGGCGCCGCACCGAGACCGACCTCACGCGGGTGGCCGAACGGCAGCGGGCGATCCTCGCCGCCGCCGCCTCGATGTGCCGGCCCGGGGGAACCCTCGTCTATGCCACCTGCTCGCTCGAGCCCGAGGAGAACGAGGGAGTCGTCCTCCCCTTCGTCGAGACCCACCCCGACTGGCGGCTCGACCCGCCGACGGAGGCGGAGTTTCCCGTTCCGTTCGAGCCGCCCGGCGTGCTACGCTGCCTCCCGCATCGGCACGGCACCGACGGCTTCACCGCGTTCCGCTTGGGCCGGCGCTGAGATCCCAGCCCAACTCCTCCGTTCCCTTTGGTCCAGTGCCCTCTGCGCAGGGGCGTCAAGAAATTCAGACATATTCGTGGAGTCCCCGCTCGTTGTATCCTGCTGCAGAGATGAGCCACAGCACCGGCGCTGACTCGACGGAGGCACGATTAGCTTCTGCCGAGGCCGCACTCAGCAAGAATAAGCCGATCAAAAAACCGTCCAGACGGCGTGCGTCCGATCGCTTCCAACCATTCCAATACATCTCGGTTCTTCTTGGAGCTATTACACGAGCTGCAGGCCGGCACAACATTACTCGGAGTCGTCCGGCCGCCGCGGATGACAGGAACGACGTGATCCCATGTCGTCGCCGGATTCCCGCAGTACGCACACTTCCCGTCGAACTCTTCAATCAGCATCTTTTGCCCTTCCAGAGGGATGGCAGCCACACCCCGCTTGCGGCTGTGGGCATGCTGTTTACGCGCCATTCTGAATCCGTCGCTCTCCGCGTAAAGTCGTCGGACTTCCTCATTCGCGTGGGGGCGGCACAGACCCGCATGGACTCCACGCGTAGGCCCCCACTCGCGGCACCGTCGGCACCAGGACAAGCCTCCTTTCCTCTTCTCCCTCCGCTCGGCTTTCGATGGGCCAGGGCTGGTCCTGGTGTAGTCACACGCTCTGCAAACAGCTTTGCGCCCATCTCCGCGTGTTTTATCGGCCCAGAAGTCAGTCGAGGGCTTCCACTGGCCACACTTATGGCACCACTTTTGACCGGCTTGACGCCTTTCGAGGTAGACCACGATGGGCACGCCAAGTCGTTGCGCAGCAACTTTAAGAATCCCTATTTTGCTACCCATGATCTACGCGTCTATGATTCCGAATTTATCACCAGAAGGGGATCATTGCGATGGGAAAGACACAGATAGAGTGGACCCGTTCTCCCGATGGGACCCCTGGTTATACATGGAACCCCGTAACTGGATGTACCAAGATAAGCCCTGGCTGTAAGCACTGCTATGCGGAGCGTTTCGCCCTTCGCCTCAAAGCGATGGCGAATGCTAGGTACCGGAACGGCTTTGACGTCACGCTCCAGCCAGACCAGCTCACACTACCGCTTCGCTGGAATAGGCCGAGGCTGATCTTCGTAAACAGCATGAGCGACCTCTTTCATGAGGCCGTTCAGGAGGACTACATTCAGCGCGTTTTCGACGTCATGGTGCGGGCCGACTGGCACGTTTTCCAGATCCTCACGAAAAGGAGTGAGCGACTAGCGACCCTCGCTCCACACTTGCCCTGGCCTACAAATATCTGGCAGGGAGTCTCGGTGGAGAATGCTAGCTATACTCGGCGGATCGCACACCTGCGACAGGTGCCAGCGGCTGTCCGTTTCCTCTCGGTCGAGCCCCTGCTAGGCCCCATCCCAAATTTGCCACTCGATGGAGTTCATTGGGTGATCGTGGGCGGGGAGAGCGGACCGGGGCATCGGCCGATTGATCCGATGTGGGTCCGCGACATCCGAGACCAGTGCCTGGTCTCCAGTATTCCCTTCTTCTTTAAGCAGTTTGGTGGTCCGAGACCAAAGTCCGGGGGAAGGTTACTTGACGGACAAGAATGGAATCAGTACCCGGACGGCAAGGGCGGAATAATCACAAGGCAACCCCAAGGCAACCCGATGGACCAGGCGATTCCTCCGAACTTTGCCCTTTGATTGTTCTCATGAGCGACCCTTGCTGATTCTTGGGGTTTTGCATCAAGGAACGAGAATAAGATCTTAGAATCTGCTATCTTGGAATTGGCATGATCAAGATTGCCCCGTCCATCCTCTCGGCGGATTTCGCGGCGCTGGGGGAGGCGATCGCGCGGGTGGAGGCGGCCGGCGCCGACTGGCTTCACGTGGACGTGATGGACGGCCACTTCGTCCCCAACCTCACCATCGGGCCCCCCGTGGTGGAGGCGATCCGCAAGCGCACGCGCCTGCCCCTGGACGTCCACCTAATGATCGAGGCCCCTGAGCGCTTGCTTCCGGCCTTTGTGTCGGCAGGAGCCAATCTGTTGACGGTTCACGCCGAGGCTTGCCCCCACCTGAACCGCACGCTCCAGCAGATCCATGAGCTCGGCGCCAAGGCGGGAGTCGCGCTGAACCCCTCGACGCCGCCCGCCGCCCTCGAGTACGTCGTGGACGCGCTGGACCTCGTGCTCGTCATGTCGGTCAACCCCGGCTTCGGGGGCCAGGCGTTCATCCCGACGAGCTACGCCAAGGTCCGCCAGGTGCGCACGCTGCTCGGGAGCCGGCCCGTAGAGGTTTCGGTGGACGGTGGGATCAAGCTGGAGCACGCCGCCCCCCTGGTGGCCCACGGGGCCTCCGTCCTGGTGGCCGGGTCGCTGATTTTCAGCGCTGCCGACCCCGGCGCCGCGGTCAAGAAACTGAGAGATGCCGCGGAAGTATCGAAATCGCCTTGACTTTTTCTCCTTCCTCCCGTAACATTTAGTTTTCCGATCCGGGCCCGAAGGTGTCACGACTATGTTCGACACTCTCACTCAGCGTCTGACCGCGATCTTCGACCGGCTCAGGGGGTACGGCCGGCTGACGGAGGAGAATATCCAGGAGGCGCTCCGCGAGGTTCGCGTGGCGCTCCTGGAAGCCGACGTCAACTTCAGGGTGGTCAAGGCGTTCATCGAGCGGGTCCGCGCCAGGGCCGTGGGCCAGGACGTCCTCCAGTCGCTCACCCCGGGCCAGCAGATCGTCAAGGTCGTCCACGACGAGCTGATGGAGCTGCTCGGCGGGAGCGGTCATCGCCTGGCGATGGCGCCCCATCCGCCAACAGTCATCATGTTGATGGGGCTCCAGGGATCGGGCAAGACCACCTCCGCGGCCAAGCTTGCGCGCCACTTCCAGCGGCAGGGCCAGCACCCCCTCCTGGCCGCGGCCGACGTGTACCGGCCCGCGGCGGTGGAACAGTTGAAGACGCTCGGCGGCCAGCTCCAGATCCCCGTGGTCGGCAGCGCGGGGCAGAAGCCGCTCGAGATCTGCCAGGAGGCCCTGCGAACGGCGGCGGACCGCGGGCTCTCGCCCGTCATCGTGGACACCGCGGGGCGCCTGCACATCGACGAGCCGATGCTGGAAGAACTCAGGACGCTCAAGCGGGAGGTGCGCCCCCATCATGTCCTCCTCGTCGCGGACGCCATGACCGGCCAGGATGCCGTCACCATGGCGGAGCGCTTCAACAGCGCAGTCGGCACCGACGCGGTCATCATGACCAAGCTCGACGGCGACGCGCGCGGCGGCGCGGCGCTTTCCATCCGCCAGGTCACGGGGCGCCCCATCGCCTTCGTGGGAGTGGGGGAGAAGCCCGACGCCTTCGAGCCCTTCCACCCGGATCGCATGGCCTCCCGGATCCTCGGGATGGGGGACGTCGTCTCCCTCGTGGAAAAGGCGCAGGCCAGCGTGGACCAGGCCAAGGCCGAGGAGCTGGCCAAGAAGATTCGCGAAGAGAGCTTCACGCTCGAGGACTTCGCCCAGCAGCTGCGGCAGCTCCGCTCCATGGGGCCGCTGGGGGAGCTGCTGGAGATGGTCCCGTTCTTCAAGGGGGCCAAGGGAATCCCCGCCGAGCTCAGGGGCGAAGAGTCGGAGCTCAGGCGCTACGAGGCCATCATCGGCTCCATGACGCCCCGGGAGCGGCTCGAGCCCCAGATCATCAACGGCAGCCGCCGGACCCGCATCGCGCGCGGCAGCGGCACCAGCGTCCAGGACGTCAACCGCCTGCTCAAGCAGTACGCGCAGCTCAAGAAGATGATGCGCGGGCTCAAGCAGCTGGAAGGGCGGGCGGGGACGCTGAAGGGACTTCCATTTCAAATCCCAAGGAGGTGACAGAGTGGCTGTTCACATCAGGCTGAGACGCGAAGGGAAGACGAAGAAGCCCGCGTATCGTGTGGTGGTGGCGGACTCCCGGGCGCCGCGGGACGGCCGGTTCATCGAGGCCATCGGCTACTACAACCCGCTGTCGAGCCCGCCCATGCTCAAGATCGATGGCGAGAAAGCCTCGGCATGGATCAAGAAGGGCGCCCAGCCCTCCAACACGGTCCGCGTGCTCCTCGCGCGAGCGGGAATCGCCAAGAGCTGATCTCGTGAGCGCGCGCCCGGGCAGTGGGGGTGGTGGGCATGAAGGAGCTGGTCGAGTTCATCGCCAAGGCTCTCGTGGACGAACCGGATCAAGTGCGAGTGACCGCGGTGGAAGGGGAGAGGATCACCGTGATCGAGCTCCGGGTGGCTCCGAGCGACGTGGGCAAGGTAATCGGCAAGCAGGGCCGAACGGCGCGCTCCATCCGGATCCTGTTGAACGCGGTGGCGACGAAACTCAGGAAGCGGGCGGTCCTCGAGATCCTGGAGTGACGG
Source organism: Candidatus Rokuibacteriota bacterium (assembly GCA_016179965.1). Classification (GTDB taxonomy): domain Bacteria; phylum Methylomirabilota; class Methylomirabilia; order Rokubacteriales; family CSP1-6; genus CSP1-6. The sequence goes on from JACPCF010000126.1 coordinate 25,126, forward strand.
AACCGCTGATCGCCCTGGCGGAGATCGTCAGGCCCCACGGCCTGCGCGGGGAGGTCAAAGCCCTCCTCCTGACCGACGACCCGGGGCACGTGGCGGAACTGGGCGCGTGCTATCTCTGGGATGCGGGGAGCGACGCGCGGCGCCCGTCGCGGGTCGAGCAGTGCCGGGTCCAGGGCCGGGCGGCCATCCTGGCCCTCGAGGGGATCCGAACCATCACCGAGGCCGAGCAGGTGGTGGGGCGGCTCGTCGCCGTCCCTCAGGGGGCGCTCGCCCCTCTTCCCCCGGGGACATTCTACGCCTCGGCGCTGGTGGGGGCGCGGGTGGTGAGGGAGGACGGCGTGGAGGTCGGGGAATTCGTCGGACTGGAAGCGGCCCCCGGCCAGGACCTCTGGGTGGTGAGGGGGAATGGCAGGGAGTACCTGATCCCGGCCGTTGCGGAGATCGTGAGCCGGGTGGATCTCCAAGCGCGTCGGATCACGATCCGCCCACCCGAGGGATTGCTGGAGCTTTCGACGCAATGAAAATTGATATCGTCACGCTCTTTCCGGGCATCTTCGCACGGCCGCTGGGGGAATCCATCCTCGGTCGTGCTCAAGCCAAGGGGCTCGTCGAGATCGGCGTGGTGAACCTGCGGGACTGGGCGGAGGGCCGCCATCGCGTGACCGACGATTATCCCTTCGGCGGCGGCGGGGGCATGGTGCTCAAGCCCGAGCCCCTCTTCGCCTGCGTGGAGGCGCTTCGAGGGCCGGGCTCCCGTGTGATCCTGCTCGACCCCCAGGGGCGCCGCTTCAGCCAGGACGTGGCGCGCGAGCTGGCGACGGCGGGGCACCTCATCCTCCTCTGCGGGCGCTACGAGGGCGTGGACGAGCGCGTGCGCGAGCATCTGGCCGACGACGAGATCTCCATCGGCGATTACGTCCTAACCGGCGGCGAGCTGCCCGCGCTCGTGGTGACCGACGCCGTGGTGCGGCTGCTTCCCGGCGCCCTCGGCGACGAGGAGGCTCCGGGCAAGGACTCCTTCGGCGCCGGCCTCCTGGAGGGCCCGCACTACACGCGACCCGAGGAATTTCGGGGATGGCGCGTCCCTGAGGTGCTACTCTCGGGGGACCACGCGCGCATCGCCAGGTGGCGCCGTGAGCAGGCCCTCTGGCGGACCTGGCGGCGGCGCCCCGACCTCCTGGAGACGGCGGAGTTGAGCCCGGAGGAGCAGAAGCTGATCGAGGAGTTCAAGCAGGGCCCCCTCACCCCACCCTCTCCCCACCGGGGAGAGGAGAAGAGGTGAGGGGCGCATCAAGTAGGAGCGCGAGGCATGGATGCCATCGGAGTGGTCGAAGCGAGCCAGCTGAAGAAGAACCGGGGCGACTTCGCCCCGGGCGACACGGTCAAGGTTCAGGTCAAGGTCGTCGAGGGCGAGAAGGAGCGGATCCAGGCCTTCGAGGGCGTGGTGATCCGGAAGCGTGGGGAAGGCGCGCGCGCGTCCTTCACGGTGCGGCGGATCTCTTACGGCATCGGGGTGGAGCGGACCTTCCCGCTGCACTCCCCGATGATCGACCGCGTCCAGGTCCTGCGCCGGGGCGACGTCCGCCGGTCCAAGCTCTACTACCTGCGCAGCCTCTCGGGCAAGGCGGCCCGGCTCAAGGAAAAGCGGGCCGTCGTCCCCACCAGCGGCGAGTCCTCCTCCTAGCCGCGTGGCCCGGGCTCCATGGGCGCCCCCTACCGCTATGAACGGGCGGCCTGGCGCTCGGGCCTGAAGCAGGTGGCGGGAGTGGACGAGGCGGGGCGGGGCCCGCTGGCGGGGCCGGTCGTCGCCGCCGCCGTGATCCTCGATCCGGACCGCCGCATCAAGGGCCTGGAGGATTCCAAGCTTCTCACCCCGGCGCACCGCGAGCGACTCTTCGAGCAGATCCTCGAGCACGCGCGGGGGATAGGAACCGGCATCGTGGATCCCCGGACCATCGATCGCGTGAACATCCTCGAGGCCACCCGGCTCGCCATGCTCGAGGCGCTCCGAAGGCTCTCGCCCCGCCCCGAGCTGGTGCTGATCGACGGGCTCCGGCTCCCCGCCGGCTCCCCGCCCTGACCCTCCCCCAGAAACCGCTCGTCAAGGGCGACCGCCGCTCCGCCTCCATCGCCGCGGCCTCCATCGTCGCCAAGGTCACCCGCGACCGTCTCATGCGCGAGGCTGACCTCCGCTTCCCCGAGTACGGCTTCGGTCGCCACAAGGGCTACCCCACGCCCGAGCACCTGGCGGCGCTCCGGCAGCACGGCCCCTGCCCCATCCACCGGCGGACGTTCCACGGCGTCTGGCTCCAGGGCGAACTGTTCGAAAGGAGGGCACCATGAAAACCTTCGCGCTCTTCCTCGGGATCGCTCTCCTCCTCGGCTCAGCCCCGCCGCTCACCACGGCCCAAACACAGTGCGCTCCCACGGCTCCGGATATGGAAGGGCCCTTCTACAAGCCCGGGGCGCCGATGCGGGAGAGGACGGGCAAGGGCTTCGTGGTGAGCGGCACCGTGAAGTCGGCCGGGGCCTGCGCGCCCATCGCCGGG
>JACPCF010000127.1 GCA_016179965.1 Candidatus Rokuibacteriota bacterium
TCACCCGCAGGCGGGGATCGTCGTCGGCGAGGGCAGGTGCCGTCGCGAGAAGTGCTCCCAGTAGGGCTGCCGCAAACCAGCGCGTCATCGCTCTTCCCTTCCTCGCCTATTTGCCGCGGCCCCCGCCGTGGCCGCTGTTTCCCCCGCGCCCGGCGCTGGCGCTGGGCCCCGAACTCGACTCGTGGCCGTAGCTCCGCCCCGAGCCACTCGAGACGCCGCCCGGTTTGCCCGTGACCTGGCTCTTCCCGCTGGCGGAGGTGATCGTCGTGTCACCAGACGACTTCGCCTGGTGGTGGGCGCGGCTAACCACCTGACCCAGGTTCTTGTAATCCGGGTAGTACCCTTTCGCTTTCAGATCCTTGAAGACCACGCCCCAGCCCTTGCCGCTCTGCTTCATGGCGGCGATGTCGTCCAGCGAGTACGTCTTCGACGCCGTGGAGGTGGAGGTGCTGGATGTTGAGCCGCTCGTCTGCGTGTTGCTCTGTTGGGCGTCGAAGAGCGCCTGGGCGATCTTCTGGTTGCCCGGGGAAAGCTTGTCGAACGCCCCCTGATTGGAGTTCGACGTCGATGACGTGGACTGAGTCGTGGTGGTAGTCTGACTCGGCGTCGTGGTCTGCGCCGCGGCTGAGGCCACGACAACCACCAGTGCGAGAAGCGCGATTACCAAGATTCTAAGCATGGTTCGGCCCTCCTTTGCTATTTCTTCGTTGCCGGGATGCCCTTGGGTGAAGTGGCCTCACGGGCCAGCACCGGCTCGTCGTCGAGCGTCCGCTCGGTCTGGATGATGATCTCCGCCGCCGTGGCGCGATCCTTGAAGAACCAGCCCTGCTTGGCGTTGACCCGCATGCGCGAGGTCTTCGCGGTCAGGCGGTCCAGCTCGATGTCGATCTCGCGGTCGCCGGCCTGGGCCATGATCTTCCGGCCGGAGTCGGTGGCCTGGTTCTCCTTCACCTCGATGGCCATCCGCTTGAGGGTCTTGAGCGTGGCCGCGCGGAGTCCCTCCTCGGGCACGGTGAACGTCTTGTAGGCGACGCTGTCCAGGGTGTAGGAGACCCCCGTGCCGGCGGTGACCCCGGCCCCCACACCGAAGAGGGTGAGCCCGATCGCCGCGCAGCCCGAGCCTGCGGGCGCCGCCAGCAGGAGCAGCAGAAAAACCGTCAACCGGCGTTTCATGGCTAGGCCTCCGATGTCTGAAATGATCTCTGTCGAGCGAAAGGGAGCAAGGCCGATGCCAGGGGCAGGCAGCGGGGAAATCCCTGAAATCGCTGGCGTCCGCTCGCCATCGTGGGATCGGTGTCAGCCCGCCGACGACGGGGGTCGAGGGCAGCGTTGGCGAGAGGACAGGGGGGTGAGGGGGCTCCCGGCTTGGTGATACAATGAGGGGCGTTGCTTCCTGCGGAGGTCGCCGGGGATGCCGATCTACGAGTATGAGTGTTTCACGTGTCGTCGTCGGGTGAGCCTCCTGGTTCTCGCGCCCTCCTCGGCCGCTCCCCCCCGCTGTCCCCGCTGCGGCGGGGAATCGCTGAGCCGGCTGATGTCGCGGTTCGCGACGGTCAAGTCGGAGGAGGACCGGCTGGAGTCGCTGGCCGATCCGTCGAAGCTGGGCGACTTCGACGAGGACGACCCGGGCAGCGTGGCGAGGTTCATGAAGAAGATGGGGAGCGAGCTGGGGGAGGACCTTGGCGAGGATTTCGACTCGGCGGTGGAGGAGGCCACGGAGGAGGCCGCCACCGAAGAGCCAGGCGGGGGGAACGGCGGCGAGGATGAGGCGTGAAGGTCGAGTCCCTGGATCGGTTTGACCTCCTCGACGAGGGGACGTGGAACGGTCTCCTCGCGCGGATGGCGGCGCCGGTCCTCTTCCTCACCCGGCAATGGCAGGAGCACTGGTGGCGCGCCTTCGCCGGGGGACGTCGCCTCCGACTCTACACGGTCACCGATTCGACCGGCCAGCTGATGGGCCTGCTCCCCCTCTACGCGGAATCCAATGGGACCGTGCGCATCGTCGGCGGGGTGGACGTGTCCGACTACCTGGACCTCGTGGCGCCGGCCGGGGGCGAGGAAGAGGTGTGGGCCGCCCTGCTCCAGCACCGGAGCTGTGAGGCGGACGTCTGGGATTTGCACTGTCTCCGTGCTTCTTCCGCCACGGTCTCTCTCGTGCCATCCCTGGCGCCTCAGTACGGCCTCCGGGCCCGGGTCTCACGGGAAGAGCGCTGTCCGGTGCTGCCCCTGCCGGCGACGTGGGACGCCTACCTGGAAGGGCTTCCGGGCAAGGACCGGCACGAGCTGCGCCGGAAGCTCAGGCGGCTGGAGCGCGAGCTGCCGGGCGCCACGGTGCGGTGGCACGCCAGCGCGGAGGGCGTGGACGAGGCCATGACGGCGTTTCTCACCCTCCACAGGAAGTCGAAGCCCGGCAAGGCCCGCTTCATGGACGAGGGGATGGAAGAGTTCTTCCGCGCCGTCGCCGGCGCCCTGGCGCGGGAGGGGTGGCTGCGTCTCTGGTTTCTGGAGCATGAGGCGCGGCCGCTGGCAGCCTACCTCACCTACGAGTACGCGGGGGGCGTCGCCCTCTACAACTCCGGCTTCGATCCGGCCCACGCGGCGCTCTCCCCCGGGATCGTGCTGCTCAGCCACGTGATCAAGGATGCCATCGCGCGGGGCTTCCGGCGGTTCGATTTCCTCCGGGGCGAGGAGCCTTACAAGTACGCCTTCGGCGCGAGGGCCGAGGACCTGTTCAATATCGTGGTTACCCCATGACCCTGGCAGTGCGAGCCGCAGGACGTCGCGGGGCCGCAGTGCGAGCCGCGGACCGCCCTGGGGCTGGGGCCCCAGCGGGCGAGGCGAGCGAAAGTGGACGATTCCCGCCGTGCGAGGCGAGCCGATGACCCTGGCAGTGCGAGCCGCAGGACGTCGCGGGGCTGGGGCCCCGCCGTGCGAGGCGAGCCGATGACCCTGAGAGTCGCGGTCCTGAGCGTTCACACCTGCCCGCTGGCCGCCCTGGGCGGCAAGGAGACGGGAGGGATGAACGTCTACGTGCGCGAGGTGGCGCGGGAGCTGGGGCGGATGGGCGTGGACGTGGATGTCTTCACCCGCTCCCAGAACCCGGAGATCCCGCGGGTGGTGCCGTTGGGGACGAACGCGCGGGTGATCCACCTGCCTGCCGGGCCCGAAGCCCCGATGCCGCGGGAGGAGGTCCACCGGCACCTGCCCGAGTTCGTCGCCAACCTCGAGGCGTTCCGGCGCGCGGAGGGGCGCGAGTACGCGCTCGTCCACTCCCACTACTGGCTCTCGGGCGTCGCGGGGCTGATCCTCGCCGAGCGCTGGCGGGTGCCGTTGATCCAGATGTTCCACACCCTGGGGCAGCTCAAGAACGAGGTGGCGCGCTCGCCCGGGGAGCGGGAGCCCGACCTGCGCATCGCCGAGGAGGAGCGGATCGTCGCGGGGGCCGATCGCCTCGTGGCCTCCAACCCCGTGGAGCGCGCCCACCTCGTCTGGTACTATCAGGCGCGTGCCGAGCGGATCCGGGTCATCCCCTGCGGCGTGGACACCGAGCTTTTCTGTCCCATGGACCAGAGCGAGGCCAAGGCGGCGCTCGGCCTGGGGCCCGCCCCGGTGCTCCTTTACGTGGGGCGGCTCTCTCCCATCAAGGGGTTGGAGACTCTCCTGGAGGCGCTGCCGCGGGTGCCCCAGCGGGGCGAGCCGATTCCGGCGCTCTTCGTCATCGGCGGCGACGCCGACGAGCCCGAGAACGGCCACGTCCTCTCCCTGCGCGAGCGGGTCGCCGCCCTGGGGCTCGAGGGCGAGGTGCGCTTCCTGGGCCCCCAGCCCCAGGAAGGCCTGCGGCTCTACTACGCCGCCGCCGAGATGACCGTGATGCCGTCGTACTACGAGTCGTTCGGCATGGTGGCGCTGGAGGCCATGGCGTGCGGCAATCCCGTCATCGCCTCGCGGGTCGGCGGCCTCACCACCACCGTCCGGGACGGCGTGACGGGCTATCTGGTGCCCGAGGGGGATCCGCTGGTCCTGGGCGATCGGATCTCCGCCATCCTTGGCGACACCGATCTCCGACGCCGGCTCGGCCGGGAGGCCGCCCGGTGGGCGGCTCAGTACCGGTGGCCGTGCGTGGCCGAGGAGGTCTGCCGGCTCTACGCCGAGTTCCGCCCCGCGGCCAGCCGGCATCTCGCTCTCGCCCGCTGCCATTAGCCCATGGCTCTCCGCCGCGCGCTGGTCTTCCTGATCGACGGCTTCGATCCCGAGTATATCCGCTCGTCCGACCTGCCGAATCTCACGAGGCTGGGGCGCGCCGGCGCGACGACGCTGGACGGCCGCGGGGTGATGCCGAGCCTGACCAACGTCAACCACGTCTCGCTTCTCACCGGGACCTTCCCCACCCGCCACGGCTTGTGCGCCAACTTCTACTACGATCGGGCGACGGGCAAAGAAGTGTTCATGGACCAGGTGGCCTTCGTCCAGGAGCCGCTGCTCTTCGAGCGGGCCAAGGCCGCCGGGTGGTCCACGGCGCTGGTCACGGCCAAGGAGAAACTCACCCGCCTCCTCCGGCGCGACCTGGATCTCTGCGCCGACATGTCGAGCGCCCCGCCCGAGATCGCGAAGGTCGTCGGCCCGCCCCCGGACATCTTTTCGTTGGAGATCAACCTTTGGGTGCTGCGCGTGGCCCGGGAGGTGGCTCGCCGCTACGCGCCGCGGTTTCTCTACGTCGCGACCACCGATTACCCCGAGCACAAGCTGCCGCCCGAGAGCCCGGAGATGCAGGCCCACCTCAAGGAGATGGACGCTCTCATCGGCGAGGTCATCGCCTGCTTCGACCTGGCCGACTCGGTCGTGGCGCTCACGGCGGACCACGGCATGAACGCCAAGACGCGCTCGGTGAGCCCGGTGCGCGTGCTGGCGGACGCCGGCATCCGGGCCCGGGGCGTCCCGCTGATCAAGGACGGGCTCTTCGCCCACCACCGGGACCTCGGCGGCTCGCTCTACCTGTTTCTCGAGCGCCCGGAGGCCGTCGGGGACGCCGTCAGCGCGCTTCGCGACGCGCCGGGGCTCGACGTGGTCGTGCCGCGGGCTGACGCGGAGCGCTACCACCTGCCCCCTGAGCGGGTCGGCGACCTGCTCTGCTTCGGCCGGCGCGAGTGGGCGCTCGGGATCTGGGACGAGGGCCCGGCGGTGAGGGAGGAGACGGGGCTCCGGTCCCACGGGTCGGTCCACGAACAGGTCATCCCGATGCTCCTGGCGGGAGCGGGAGTTCGGCCCGGGGGCGAGATCGAGAACGGGCGGATCGTGGACCTCACGCCGACCCTCTGCCGCCTCCTCGGGTTCAAGGCGGGCGAGTTTCAGGGCCGCGTGCTCGACGAGGTCCTAGCGCCGTGACGATAACCGTCGCATCCCGGCGTTCTCGGTCGTCGGCGGGGGCTGCGGCAAGACCGTCAGCGCGCTCAGCGTCATGCGCCTCGTGGCGGGGCCCGCCGGCCGCATCGTCTCCGGGCAGGTCCTCTTCAAGGGACGGGACCTCCTCGCGCTGGACGAGGAGGGGATGCGCCGGGTGCGCGGGCGGGAGATCGGAATGGTCTTCCAGGAGCCGATGACCTCCCTGAACCCGGTGCTCACCATCGGCCGCCAGCTCACCGAGACCCTCGAAATCCACCTGGGGCTGTCGCCGGCCGACGCCCGGGGCCGCGCGGTCGAGCTGCTGGGGCTCGTGGGCATCCCGGACCCGGATCGCCGCCTCGCCCAGTATCCCCACCAGTTCAGCGGCGGCATGCGCCAGCGGATCATGATCGCCATGGCGCTGTCGTGCAATCCGTCGCTGATCCTGGCGGACGAGCCCACCACCGCGCTGGACGTCACGATCCAGGCTCAGATCCTCGAGCTCATGAAGGATCTCTCCCGGCGCCTCGGCGTCGCCATGCTGATCATCACCCACAACCTCGGCGTCGTCGCCCGCTACGCCGATCGGGTGAACGTGATGTACGCGGGGAAGATCATCGAGCGGGGGACCGCCCGCGAGATCTACGCCCATCCCCGCCATCCCTATACGCTCGGGCTGCTCCGCTCGGTGCCGCGCCTGGACGAGGCGCGCAAGTCTAAGCTCAATCCCATCGAAGGCCAGCCGCCGGACCTCGTCCGGCTGCCGCCCGGGTGCGCCTTCTTGCCGCGCTGCCGGTACGCCGTGGACCGCTGCGCGCGCGACATCCCGCCACTTGGCGCCGTGAGCGACGGCCACGACGCCGCCTGCTGGGTGGCCGATCGGGTGGGCCAGGAGGTGCGCGCGTGACCGGGCTGGCCGCGTCGCCCATCCGCGCGCCGGATCGAACGTCCGCGGGGGAGGTGATTCTCGAGGTCCGGAACCTGGTGAAGTACTTTCCCGTCGGCGGTGGGGGGATCTTCGGGAAGACCGTCGGCCGGATCCGGGCGGTGGACGGCGTGAGCTTTTCGATGCGGAGGGGCGAGACCCTGGGGCTGGTGGGGGAATCCGGGTGCGGCAAGACGACGACCGGCCGCTGTATCCTCCAGCTCGAGCGGCCCACCAGCGGCGAGGTGATCTTCGAAGGGCAGGACCTCACGAAACTCTCCCCGGCCCAGCTCCTCCCCGTTCGGCGGAAGATCCAGGTGATCTTCCAGGACCCCTACAGCTCGCTCAACCCGCGCATGACCGTCGGACAGATTATCGCCGAGCCGCTGGCGGTGCACGGGATCGTTCCGGACCGGCAGGCGCGGAAGGCCCGGGTGCATGAGCTGCTTGCCCGCGTGGGGATCCTGCCGTCGCTCGCCGATCGCTACCCGCACGAGATGTCCGGCGGGCAGCGCCAGCGGATCGGGGTCGCGCGCGCCCTGGCCATGGAGCCGTCGCTCATTGTCTGCGACGAGCCGGTCTCGGCGCTGGACGTCTCGATCCAGGCGCAGATCATCAACCTCCTCGAGGACCTCCAGGCGGAGTTTCACCTCACCTTCCTCTTCGTGGCCCACGACCTGTCGGTCGTGCGCCACATCTCGGACCGGGTCGCGGTCATGTACCTCGGGAAAATCGTGGAAATCGCCGACCGCCAGGCGCTCTACGAGGATCCCCTCCACCCCTACACGAAGGCCCTTCTCTCCGCGGTGCCGATTCCTGATCCCGTGGTGGAGGCGTCCCGAGAGCGGACGGTCCTGAGAGGGGAGGTTCCCAGCGCGCTGAACCCGCCTTCCGGGTGCGTGTTCCACCCCCGCTGTCCCATCGCCATCGACGAGTGCCCGGGGGTGGTGCCGGAGCTGCGGGAGATACGGCCGGGCCACCGCGCCGCCTGCATCCGCGTATGAGGTCGTGGTACTCTCAGGGCGTGACGTCCATGTTGAGCCGGTCCGTCAGCGCGGCCGCCCGCGTGCTCGAGCGGGACGAGCGGGTGTTCGCCGTGCTCCTCGCCGTCATCATGGTCGGGGGGCTCGCCACGCTGGGGCTCGCGCCGCTCCGGCCGCGCTACCGGATCGATCTGTTCTCCCTCGTCGTCTGGTTCGCCGCCTACAAGGCCGGCATCTTCGCCCTCGTCACCGTCAACCCCCGCGCGACCCGGGCGGTCTTTCTGGGGGCCCTCGGGGTGGACCTGCTGCTCGTGTTCGTCCTGCTCTGGCTCACCGGCGGCAGCGACAGCATCTACTACCTCCTCTTCTTCCCGCTGGTCGCCGTCAACGCGTACTACTTCGGCCCGTGGCTGGGGCTGGGGGCGGCGCTCGTGGCGGGGGGCCTCTATGCCGCCGCGGCAGCGCTGGCCCTTCCCTGGGTCGGGTGGACCCCTGTGACCATCCTGGCGGCGCTGGTGGGCCTCCCGGCATTCGCCCTGGGCCACGTGGCGGTGCGCGAGCGCCGGGCACGGGCGGAGGTGGAGCGGCTCAACACGGAGCTCAAGGAGACGCTGGGGCGCCTGGAGGCCACGCAGGAAGACCTGCTCGTGGCCGAGCGGATGGCGACGGTCGGCCGCCTGTCGCTGAAAGTCGCGCACGAGGTCCGGAACCCGATCAGCGCCATCGAGCTGAACGCCGAGATGCTCCAGGACATCGTCCGCGGCCGCGAGGGGCTGGACATGGAGGAGGCCGTCGGCCTCGTCGGGGCCATCCGGGAGCAGGTCAACGCCCTCGATGCGCTGACCGAGGAATACCTGGCGTTCGCGCGCTTCCCCCGCCCGAACTTCGAGGAGGACTCGGTCAACGACATGGTCGCGGGGGTGGCCGAGTTCGTCAGGCCGGTCGCCACGCGCCAGGGCATTTCGGTCAAGATCGAGACCGATCCGACGGTGCCGACCATGGTGATCGACCGGACCCTGCTGCGCCAGGCCGTGCTGAACCTGGTCAAGAACGGGCTCGAGGCGCTGTCCCAGGGCGGGAGCCTGACCGTCGCCACGCGGCGAGGACCGGGGGCCGTGGAGATCGCTGTGAGCGACACCGGCCCCGGGATCGCGCCGACCGTGGCCTCGCGCCTGTTCGAGCCGTTCTTCACCACGAAGCCCCAGGGGACCGGGCTCGGCCTCTCCATTGCCCGGCAGATCGTCGAGGAGCACAGCGGCGAGGTCCGGTGGAGCAACGCTACGGGCGGGGGTGCAACGTTCACGATTCGCCTCCCCCTCAAGGATAACGAGCATGGCTGAGGCCCCGACCCTCCTGGTCGCGGACGACGATCCCGCCGTGCGTGAGAGCCTGGAGCGCACCCTGAAGCGGGAGGGCTACCGGGTCGTGGTCGCGTCGGACGGCCAGGCCGGCCTCGAGGCGCTCAAGGCGGGGGGCGTGGACCTCGTGCTCGCGGATCTCAAGATGCCGGGGCTCAGCGGCCTGGAGCTCCTCCGGGCGGTCAAGACTGTGGCGCCCGACGTGGACGTGATCATGCTGACGGCCTTCGGGACGGTCGAGGAAGCCGTCCAGGCGATGAAGGACGGCGCGTACGACTTCCTCACCAAGCCGTTCCAGCGCGCCCAGCTGATCCGCCTGATCCGCAAGGCCCTCGAGCGGCGGGCGCTGATCGCCGAGAACCGCGCCCTCCAACAGCGGCTGGATGACCTCCTGCGCCAGGGGACAGTCATCGGCACGAGCCCCGCCTTCCAGCGCATGATGACGCTGATCGAGCAGGTGGCGCCGAGCTCCGCGACGGTCCTGATTCAGGGCGAGAGCGGCGCGGGCAAGGAGCTGGCCGCCGGGGCCATCCACGAGCGCTCGGCGCGGCGGTCCGGCCCCTTCGTGGCCGTCAACTGCGCGGCCCTGCCGGAGACGCTGCTGGAGTCCGAGCTGTTCGGCTACGAGAGGGGAGCGTTCACAGGCGCCACCGGGCGGAAGGAGGGACGCTTCGAGCTGGCCGACGGCGGCACGCTGTTCCTCGACGAGGTGGGCGACCTGTCGCCGGTCACTCAGCCGAAGATCCTCCGCGTCCTCCAGGAAGGCGAGTTCGAGCGCCTGGGCGGCACCAAGACGATCCACGTGGACGTCCGAATCGTGGCGGCCACCAACCAGGATCTGGCCCACCTGGTCCGGGAGAAGCGGTTCCGCGAGGATCTCTACTATCGCCTCAACGTGATCACGATCACCGCGCCGCCGCTGCGGGAGCGGCGGGAGGACATCCCGGTCCTCGCCCACCATTTCCTGCGGGTGTACGCGGCCAAGAACAACCGCCGCCTGGACGGGTTCAGCGAGGAGGCCCTGGCGCGGCTGGAGGCGTACGCGTGGCCTGGCAACGTCCGCGAGCTGGAGAACGCCGTCGAGCGGGCCGTGGTTCTGGCGCGCGGGTCGGTCATCGAGGTGGCGGACCTTCCGGCCAGCGTGGTCGAGGGGGCGCCGTCCGCGGATTGGGTCAAGACCATTCCGGTAGGCACCTCCCTGGCTGAGGTCGAGCAGCGGGTGCTCGAGGAGACGCTCCGGCACACGAAGGGGAACAAGACGCTGGCCGCCAAGCTGCTCGGCATCGACCCCAAGACCGTCTTCCGGAAGCTCAAGCAGGGTGGGGCCGAAGAATCAGGGCCGGAGGACGAGGAGCCCGCTTCGCCTTGACAGGTCCCGGAGGCGGGCTTACCCTAATCGCTGACCCGGAACTTTCCGCTTCTTCTGGCCGTTTACACGGGCAACAGGGCCCCGATTCAATGACCTGGAGGAGGTGCGACATGGCCTATCGACACGCGAGTCGCCTGATACTGATTCTCTGTCTGGGGCTTTCCCTCGCCCTCGGGGTCACTCTGACCTCCGCGGTGATGGCCCAGGACAAGCCCCGCTATGGCGGCGAGCTGGTCTTCGCCGTCCCCGCTGAACCGCCATCTTTCGACGGTCACCGCGAGAACACGTTCGCCGTCATCCATCCGATCTCCCCCCACTACAGCCTCCTGCTCCGGGTTGATCCCGAGGATCCGAATAAGATCATCGGGGATTTGGCCGAGAGCTGGACGGTTTCTAAGGATGGGCTGACCTACACGTTCAAGATCCGGAAGGGCGTCAAGTTCCACGACGGAAGCCTCCTGACTGCCAAGGACATCAAAGCGACCTATGACAAGATCATCTTCCCCCCGGCTGGAGTGGCCAGCGAACGGAAGGGGGCCTACGCGGCCGTCGAGGCGGTGGAGGCCCCGGACGACCAGACGGTGCGGTTCCGCCTCAAGTGGCCCTCGGCCGCCATGCTCTCCAACCTGGCCTCCCCCTGGAACTACATCTATAAGGCAGAGATCCTGGCCAAGGACCCGCACTGGTACGAGAAAAATATCATGGGGACCGGCCCCTTCACGTTCGTGGAGTACGCCCGCGGCTCCCACTGGGTGGGCAAGAAGAACCCGGACTACTGGGACAAGGGGAGACCCTACCTCGACGGCTACCGCGCCCTCTTTATCAGGGATACGGGCGCTCGAGTGAACGCCGTCCGGGGTGAACGGGCCTTCATCGAGTTTCGCTCGTTCAACCCGGCCCGGCGCGACGATTTGGTTAAGGCCCTTGGCCCGCGGATCACGGTTCAGGAGAGCGCGTGGGATTGCGCCCTCTGGTTTACTCCGAACCACGAAAGGAAGCCGTTCGACGACCCCCGCGTCCGCCGGGCGCTGACCCTGGCCCTCGACCGGTGGGAAGGCTCGAAGGTCCTGTCCAAGATCACCATCGTGAAGGAAGTCGGGGGAGTGATTGTTCCCGGGACGCCCTTCGCGACCCCCGAGGCCGAGCTGGTGAAGCTGGCAGGCTACTGGAAGGATCCCGAGGCTTCGCGCAAGGAGGCCCGCCGCCTTCTCAGGGAGGCCGGCGTTCCCGACGGGTTCAGCTTCACCTTCTTGAACCGTGCGATCCCGGAGCCCTACGAGCCTCTCGGGATCTGGCTCCTTGACCAGTGGCGAAAGGTGGGCCTCAACGTCACGCAGAAGACATTGGAGACGGGACCGTTCTATCAAGACCTACGGGGAGGTACCTTCGACGTCAGCATTGACTTCCAGTGCGGGTTCATCGTGGAGCCCGACCTGGACATCTACAAGTTTCAGAGCGGACCTACGACGGCCGATCCCAAGGGCGTCAGCGATGCAAACTACGGGCGCTATAAGGACCCGGTGCTGGACGAGCTCTACGTGAAGCAGAGTCGCGCTGTTGACTCGGAGGAGCGGAAGAAGTACATCCGGCAGTTCGAGAAGCGGCTCCTGGATGAGCAAGCCCACCAATTCATCACCCTCTGGTGGCACCGGATCATCCCGCACCTCTCGAAGGTCAAGGGGTGGAAGGTCACGCCCAGCCACTACCTGAACCAGCAGCTCGATACCGTGTGGCTGTCCGAGTAACCTGAGGCGCCCCCGCTTCCCCTCCTCTCTCCGATCGGGGGAGAGGGGAGGGGCGAGGGGGAACCTCGCCGGCGATGCGGAAGTACATCCTACGGCGCCTCCTCCTGATGATCCCCACGCTCCTGGGGGTTGCGGTCATCATTTTTCTCCTCGTGCGGGTTGTTCCCGGGGACATCGTCGAGATGAGGTACGCGGGGCAGGGGGCGTTTGTGACGAAGGACCTCCTCGAGAAAGAACGGGCCAGGTTGGGCTTGGACAAGCCCCTATGGCGCCAGTTTCTCGAGTGGATGTGGGGAATCCTCCGCTTCGACTTCGGCAGTTCCATGTGGACCGGTGCCCCCATCACCCACGAGATCGCCATCCGGTTCCAGTTGAGCCTCCAGCTCGCCCTCATGGCGACCACCGTCGCCGTTCTTCTGGCCATCCCTCTAGGCACCCTGGCTGCCCTCAGACAGGACACGTGGGTGGACTATGTCGTCAGAGTCTTCTCGATCGCTGGCTTGGCCGTCCCGTCCTTCTGGCTTGGAATCCTCATGATCTTGACGTTTCTGCTCTTCTTCGGTTGGCTCCCGCCCATGGTCTTCACCCCTCTATGGAAGAATCCGTGGGAGAATCTCTCCCAGTTGATCTGGCCGGCCCTGGCGGTGGGCTATCGCTACTCCGCCGTCTCCACCCGGATGACTCGCTCGGCCATGCTGGAGGTCCTCCGGGAGGACTACATCCGAACCGCCCGGGCCAAGGGGCTCGTGGAGAAGCTGATCCTCACCCGCCACGCCCTCAAGAACGCCATGCTCCCGGTGTTCACGGTCATCGGGCTGGAGTTCGCGTTTCTCCTGGGCGGGCTGGTGGTCACCGAGCAAGTCTTCAATCTGAACGGGCTCGGCCTGTTGTTCGTCGAGTCCGTCAGCCGTCGGGACTACACGCTGGTTCAAGCCCTCGTCCTGCTGGTGGCCTTCGTGTACGTCTTCGTGAACTTCTTCGTGGACCTCCTCTACGCCTGGGTGGATCCCCGAATCCGGTACCAGTAATGGCCCTGAACAAGCCTCTCGACGCGGTCGCCGAAGTTCCCGGAGAGGCGTACCGCCCCGGCTGGGTCAGGGCCGTTGTTCGGTTTTCGCGCCGACGGCGCCTAGGGGCAGCCGGCGCGGCGATCGTTGTCCTCATGAGCCTCTGCGCCATTTCCGCGCCTCTGATCGCGCCGTACGGCCCGCTGGAGACCGACTTTGCGGCCCAGCTGAGGCGTCCCAACGTTGATCACTGGCTGGGAACCGACGCCTTCGGTCGAGATCTCCTCTCGCGACTCATCTACGGCTCCCGCACGGCCCTCTTGGTGGGCTTCACATCGGCCTTCCTGGGAGCCACGCTGGGGGCCCTCGTCGGGGTGGCCAGCGCCTACTTCGGGGGGCGGATCGACCTCGGGATCCAACGGATCGTGGACATTTTCCTCTCATTCCCGATCATTATCCTGGCACTGGCCGTCGTGTCGATCCTTGGCACCGGTGTCTTCAACGTCATTATGGCCATCACGGTGCCCATGATCCCCAACTCTTCCAGAGTCGTCCGCTCGAGTGCGCTGGCCGTCCGTGAGATGCCCTACGTTGACGCGGCGCGGGCCGCAGGGTTCGGTCACCGGCGAATCATCTTCCGCCACATGCTCCCCAACGTGATGGCCCCATACCTGATCATGCTCACGGCCTACGTGGGGCAGGCGATCCTCCTCGAAGCCTCGCTCTCCTTCCTGGGTCTCGGGGTCCAGGAGCCGACGGCTGCCTGGGGGCTGATGCTCCGGGGGGCGGCGGTGGAGTTTGCGGAAACGGCACCGTGGATGGCGATCTTCCCTGGGCTGGCGATTAGCCTGGGAGTCTTCGCCTTCAACCTCTTCGGCGACTCCCTGCGGGACGCCCTGGATCCCAAGCTCCGCACCCTCTAGAGCCTCGCGCCTCCAGAGGCGTGGTAGACTTGACAGTCCTTCGGGCTTCGGGTAAAAATAGTCTGGTTCGTCAAGCCTTTGAAGGTTAGCGAGGGAGGTCCGAATGGCGTATATCATCGCCGAGCCGTGCATCAACGTGAAGGACAAGGCCTGCGTGGAAGTCTGTCCGGTGGACTGCATCTACGAAGGCCCGGAGATGCTCTATATCCACCCGGATGAATGCATCGACTGCGGCGCCTGCGAGCCGGTCTGCCCGGTGAAGGCGATCTTCGCCGAGGACGAGACGCCGGACAAGTGGAAGAACTTCATCGATCTGAACAAGCAGTTCTTCAAGGACAATCCGGGGGTCAAGCCGGCCACCAAGGCTTAAGCCCGGACCCCTGCGGGGGTCCCGTTTTTTGTGCACAGGCTTCCGTGCAGCGCGGGCCCCGCGTGCACACTCTTTCGTGCAGGCCCGCTCCGCCCGCCGTCCCAAATTCTTGAATTTCCGCGCTCGGGGCATTGGCATCGGGCTTGCCCCTTAACGCGGGCATGGAGGAGTGGGCCCCGCTCGGGTTCCGCGGCGCCGTGGAGGAGTTCAAGCGACGCCTGATCGAAACCGCCCTCCGGCAGGCGGGCGGGAACCGCACCCGCGCCGCGCGGGGCCTGGGCCTCCAGCGCACGTACCTCCTCCGGCTGATCCGCGATCTCGGCGTGGCGGCCCCCCCGCCGGGGAATTCCACCCACCCGCGCACCCGCTCCGAGCCGGCTGACCGCCCGATGCCGCCTTTGGATCCCGTCGTGCGCCTGAACGGCTGCCACCCGCCCCACCCAGCAAAAAGCGTTGACACCTCCCGAACTCCCGGAGTGAAATAGAGCGGATTTCAATCCTTCCGGGAGTCACCCGTTGACTGAAGTGTGGATCGCCGGGGCGGGGATGACCCGCTTCGGCAAGCGTCAGGAGAGCCTGCCGGATCTCGTGGCCGAGGCCGCCCGCGCCGCGCTGGGCGCCGCTCAGCTCGAGGCGCCGGAGGCCATTGTCGTCGCCGCCATGAACCCCGAGGAGTTCATCGGCGAGGGCAACTTCGCCTCCCAGGTCGCGACGCACATGGGGTACGCCCACGTGCCGGCGCTCCGCGTCGAGACGGCGACGTCTTCCGGAGGGGCCGCCGTTTATGTGGGGTTTGCGGCCGTGGCCGCGGGCCTCCACCGATCGGTCCTGGTGGTCGGCGGCGAGAAGATGACCCACCTGCCGACGCCGCGCGTCTCCGAGCTGATCGGGCGGTCCATCGATCCCCACGAGCGCTCCTACGGTGCGACGATGCCGGCTCTGGCGGGCCTCATCACCCGGGCCCTGATCGCCAGGACAGGGGTGACCCTCAAGGAGATCTCCCAGGTCGCCGTGAAAAATCACGCCAACGGGGCCCGCAACCCGTACGCTCATTTCCAGGAGCCCGTGAGCCTGGACGCCGTGCTGGAGAGCAGGGTTGTGGCGGATCCGCTCAGGCTCTACCACTGTTGCCCGATCTCCGACGGGGCCGCGGCGCTCGTGCTGACCGCGGATCCCGGCTCGGTGAGGATCGCGGGGATCGGCCAGGGGACGGATACCCTCGCCGTGAGGTATCGGGGGAGCTTGGTGAGCTTCAGGGCCACTCAAGAGGCGGCGCGGGCGGCCTATCGGAGGGCCGGCTTCGGCCCCGAGCGCGTGGAGGTGGCCGAAGTCCACGACGCCTTCGCGCCCTTCGAGCTGATCGCGCTGGAAGATCTGGGGCTGGTTCCGCCCGGCAAGGCCGGCCGCGCCACGCTGGCCGGCGAGACGGCGCTCGACGGGCGGCTCCCCATCAATCCGTCGGGAGGCCTCAAGGCCCGTGGACATCCCCTGGCAGCGACGGGGATCGCCCAGATCGTGGAGGTCTTCTGGCAGTTGATGGGGGAGGCCGGCGGCCGCCAGGTGCCGGCGCGGGTGGGGCTCGCCCATTCGATCGGCGGCCTCGCGACCAACAACTGGGTGACCCTGCTTGAGCGCGTGAGATGACGGATCTGATCCCGGCATCGAAGTGTCCCCGGTGCGGGCGCGTGGTGGCGCCCCCCATCCCGTTCTGTCCGGACCATCCGGCGGCGATGGAGCCCGTTTCGATCGACGGCTACGGCGAGGTGGTCTCCTTCACCACCCTCCACTCGCCCCCCGCGGGCTTCCGCTCGCCCCTGCACCTGGCGCTGGTGGCCCTGGACGGCGGCGCTCGTCTCTTCTGCCACGGGGCAGAGACCAAAGGGATCCGCGTGGGGAGCCGGGTCGCCGTGGAGGAAGTGGGTCAGGTCTATTACTTCTCGCACCTGGGAGTGCTCGACCGGGCGCGTCTGTTCTGGCGCCGGGCGGGCGATCGGGGGGAGACGGTGGCGGCCATCGTCAAGAGCGCGGTCAAGCGGGTCTGGAGGCGCGGTGGGGACCAGGACACGTAGCACGCCGCGTAGGGCAGGGCGAGGAGGGCGGCAGCCCCTGGCGGGGGTGAGCGTCGTTGATCTGACGCGGGTGCTGGCCGGCCCCTTCTGTTCGATGATGCTCGGCGATATGGGCGCCGAGGTCATCAAGGTCGAGGAGCCGGGGAAGGGGGACGACACGCGGACGTGGCCGCCGTTTTCCGGGGGCGAGTCCACCTACTTCATGTCCGTCAACCGCAACAAGAAGAGCCTCACGCTGAACCTCAAGGCTCCCGAGGGACGACGGATTCTCCGGCGGCTCATCCAGCGCTCGGACGTTCTGCTGGAAAACTTCCGCCCCGGGACCATGGTGCGGCTGGGCCTGGACTATGCGAGCCTGAAGCGGTCGAACCCCCGCCTCGTCTACTGCTCGATCTCGGGCTTCGGAGAATCGGGCCCCGAGGCCGGCCGCCCGGGGTACGACCTGATCGTCCAGGGGGAGTCGGGGCTCATGGACCTCACGGGGTTTCCCGACGGCCCGCCGGTCAAGGTCGGCACCTCCATCGCGGACCTCGTGGCGGGCATCGAGGCCTGCCACGGCGTGGTCCTCGCCCTCTACGCCCGCGAGCGGACGGGGAAGGGCCAGCAGGTGGAGGTGGCCATGCTGGACGTCATGGCGTCGCTCCTGACCTATCAAGCCGGGATCTACTTCGCCACCGGCCAGCGCCCCACCCGGCGGGGGAACCAGCATCCGTCCATCGTGCCCTACGAGGTCTTCAAGGCCGCGGACGCCTACCTGACCGTGGGCGTCGCCAACAACTCGCTCTGGGAGCGCTTCTGCCAGGCGCTGGACCAGCCCGACCTGGCGAAGGACCGGCGCTTCGACGGCGAGGCGAAACGCGTCGAGGCGCGCGAGGCGCTGATCCCGCTCCTCGGCGCGATCTTCGCCACCCGGCCGGCGGAGGAGTGGCTCCGGCGCCTGGACAAGGCAGGCGTGCCGGCCGGCAGGATCAAGAGCGTGGCGGAGGTCTGCGAGAGCCCTCACCTCCGGGATCGGGGAATGATTGTTTCGCTTGCCCATCCAAAGGCGGAGCGCCTGAAGGTGTTCGGGGTGCCGATCCGCCTCCAGGCCACGCCCGGCGGAGTGAGCGCGCCGCCTCCGCTCCTCGGCCAGCACACGGAAGAAATCCTGACGCGGGTGGCCGGTCTGAGCCGGGCCGAGGTGGCGCGGCTCCGCAGCCAGGGAACGTGCTAGGCGAGGCGATGGCGAGACCATCCCGCCCATCTCCCGCCCTCGAGTTCTTCCGGGACAGCCTCCTCCTGGCCAAGTTCCGATGGGTCCTGGTGATCGCGGGAGGAGGCCTGGTGGCGCTCCTCAACGCGGCCATCGGAATTCCGGCCAATCCCGGGCCCGTCTTCGCCGTTCTCGGGGGGTTCGTCCTCGAGAACGCGGTCCTCACGTGGCTCTCCCGGCGGGGGCTCGCCCAGGCGGACTCCCGCGTGGGCCGGATGGTGCTCGAATGGCAGGCCCTCGGCGATCAGTTTCTCCTCGGCGCCCTCGTCCTCGTCACCGGGGGGATCCAGAGCCCAGTCGTCTTCGTGACGTTCGCCTCCCTCGTCGCCACCACGATGACCGTGGCCCACCTCAGGCGCGTGTACGTCCACGGCGGGTTCGCGGTGGCCGCCGTGTCCGCCGCCGCGTGGCTCGTTCAGGCCGGGTGGGGCCCGCCGCGGGGTGCGGCGCTCGCCGACGTCGAAGTGCTCGAGCGCCTCGTGATCTACGCCCTCGCCGTCGTGATGGTGCTCCAGGCCGGCACGGTGCTCTACCGGACGGCCCGCGAGCGCCAGCGCCGCGCCCTGCTGCTCCTCACGTCGGGGCAGACGTTCTCCTCCCACGCTACCCGTGAGGAGATCCTCACGACGGGGCTGGAGAACCTCATGCGGGCGAGCCGCACCAGTGCCGCCATCGTCTGGCTCGTCCGGCGGCAACCGGGAGCAGCGGCTTCTCTCCAGGTCAAGGGCTACACCCTCCGGGAGGGCGGGGTGCTCCGGCAGGCCTTTGAGGGAGCGGCCGGCTCGCTGGATCTGCCGGACCTGGGCCCCCGCGCCGCGGCCCTGGAGCTGCCTCTTTCGCTCGCCCGCGCCCTGGATCTGCCGGCGGGGGCCCGGGCGCTCGGCCTCCGCCTCGCGGGGCCGGACGGCGCCCTCGGCGGGGTTCTCCTGGTGGGGGAGGCCCGCCAGCTCTTCTTCGCGGGGGAGATCGCCAGCTGCGAGACGCTGGCCAGCCAGCTCGCCATCGCGCTGGCGAACGCCCAGCTCCAGGCCGATCTCCAGCAGCGGGTGGCCGAGCTCCAGCGGACCCAGGCCCAGCTGGTCCAGTCCGCAAAACTTGCCGCCCTTGGGGAACTCGTCGCGAATATCGCCCACGAGTTCAATAACCCGCTGACGAGCATCGTGGGGTACGCGTCGGAGCTTCGGCTCTCCCTGCCGGACGGCGACCCGCGGCGGGATGAGGTGATGATCATCGAGGGCGAGGCGCTCCGGGCCCGCAAGATCGTCCGCGACCTCCTCGACTTCGCCCGCCAGCGCGCGCCCACGCTGGAGGCCGTTCACATCAACCCGCTCCTCTCCCGCGTCGTCTCGATCCTCCGGCACCAGGCTCAGGTGGCGAACGTCGAGGTCGAGGAGGAGTACGGGGTGGATCTGCCGGCGGTCCTGGCCGACGCCGACCAGCTGCGCCAGGTCTTTCTGAACCTGGTCACGAACGGGCTGGACGCCATGCCCAACGGCGGGCGGCTCGGGATCACCACGCGCCTGGCCGAGCAGGACGGGGAGTACTGGGTCGAAGTGGCCGTCCAGGACACGGGGGGCGGGATCGCCCCCGAGTACCTGAGCCGGGTGTTCGAGCCCTTCTTCACCACGAAGCCCGAGGCGAAGGGGATGGGGCTCGGCCTGTCGGTGAGCCAGGGCATCGTGGAGAGCCACAAAGGGCAGATCCTCGTGGAGAGCGAGCTCGGTGGCGGCTCGACGTTCCGGGTGCGCCTTCCCACGATGGCGCGGCTCGGAAGGAATCCTTGACAGGTTGCGCGGCCTTGCCCCATCATGGGAAGTCCAATGCCGCGGTTGATCAAGGTGTACGACACGACCCTCCGCGACGGCACCCAGGGCGAGGGGGTGGCGTTCTCCATGGAGGACAAGGTCCGGATCGCCCAGCGCCTGGACGCGCTGGGCGTGCACTATATCGAAGGCGGCTGGCCCGGCTCCAATCCGAAGGATCTGCGCTTCTTCCGCCGTGTCCAGGACGCCGTGTTCAAGGTCGCCAAGATCACCGCCTTCGGAGCGACCCGGCGGCCGGGCGTCCGGCCTGAGGAGGACGCCAACCTCCAGGCGCTGGTCGAGGCCGGTCCGCCCGTTGTCACGATCTTCGGGAAGTCGTGGGACTTCCACGTCACGTCCGCCCTCGGCACCACGCTGGAAGAGAACCTGGCGATGATCGCCGACTCCATCACCTTTCTGCGGAAGCATTTCGAAGAGGTCATCTACGATGCCGAGCATTTCTTCGACGGATTCAAGCTGAACCGGGCGTACGCCCTCGAGACCCTCCTGGCCGCCGAGGCGGCGGGCGCCCACTGCCTCGTGCTCTGCGACACGAACGGCGGGAGCCTCCCGGACGAGATCGCGGAAATCGTCCGCGAGGTGAAGAAAGTGGCGAAGCCGGCGACGCCGCTCGGCATCCATGTGCACAACGACACCGAGTGCGCCGTGGCCAATTCGCTCGCCGCGGTGCGCGAGGGCATCAGCCACGTCCAGGGAACCATCAACGGCTACGGGGAGCGCTGCGGCAACGCCAACCTCGTCTCGATCATCCCGAACCTCATGCTCAAGATGGGGCTCGAGTGTATTCCCGAGGCGAACCTCCGGGAGCTCAGGGACGTGTCCCGCTTCGTGTCCGAGCTGGCCAACCGGAAACCGTGGCAGACCCAGCCCTACGTCGGCGACTCCGCCTTCGCTCACAAGGGAGGGATTCACGTTTCGGCCGTCGTCAAGCATCCCGAGACGTACGAGCACGTGAATCCGGAGCTCGTGGGCAACCACCGGCGGGTGCTGGTTTCGGAGCTC
>JACPCF010000128.1 GCA_016179965.1 Candidatus Rokuibacteriota bacterium
CGGGATGGTCTTGAAGTAGCCCATCAGGAGCCAGGTGCAGAAGGGGATCAGGAACGTCGGATAGGTGAGGATGAGGGCCCAGGGTGTGTTGCCCAGCTGAAAGTTCCTGATGATGTCTGCCAGCGGAATGAAGAGCAACGTCGGCGGTACCAGATACGTGACGAAGATGGACGTGCCGAGCGCCCCGGCCAGCGGGAAGCGCAGGCGGGCCAGGGCGTACCCGGCCAGGAGGCCGCAGAAGAGCGAGATCACGGTGGAGGCCACGGCGATGAAGAAGGTGTTCCACAGCCACCGGGGGAACGTGGTCTTCGCCATCAGGTCCTGGAAGTGCTCGAGCGTCGGGTGGAGGGTCCAGAACGGCGCGTTGTTCACCGCACGCCAGGAGCGGTAGAGCTCGGCGTCGGGGCGGATCGAGGTGATAAACATCCAATAGAAGGGGAAGAGCGTGCCGATCACGAACAGCGTCAGCGGAATGTAGAAGTAGACCCACTTTTTCCACCGCCGCTCGATGACCATCAGGCGCCCTCCAGCCGGCGCAGGTAGCGGAGCTGGATCCAGACGACGAAGAAGAGCACCGGGAGCATGAACAGCGAGATGGCCGCCCCCTCACCCAAAAGCCCCGTTGCGACGCCGATCTGGTACGCGTATGTGGCGACCAGGTGGGTGGAGTTGGCCGGGCCGCCGCCCGTCAGGACGTAGATGAGCTGGAAGTCGGAGAAGGTTTGGATGACGGAGAAGACGACGACGACGATGGTGACCGGCTTGAGCAGGGGCCAGGTGACGTGCCGGAAGCGGCGCCAGGCGTTGGCGCCATCCAGGGAGGCCGCCTCGTGGAGGTCGGGGTTGATGGTCTGGAGGCCCGCCAGGAGCGTGATCGCGAAGAATGGCATGCCGCGCCAGGTGTTGATGACGATGGCGCACCAGAGGGCGTAGGCGCTGTCCGAGAGCCAGGGGACCTTGGTGGTGATGAGGCCCGCCTGGTAGAGGGTCCAGTTCAGCACGCTGAACGTCGGGTCGAACATCCACCGCCAGGCGAACGTGGACAGCACCGTAGGGAAGATGAACGGCAGCAGCATGGAGGCCCGCACGATGCGCTTGCCGCGGAAGTGGCGGTTCAGCAGGAGCGCGAGCCACATGCCGAGGGAGAGCTTGAAGATGGTAGCCCAGAACGTGTAGAAGAAGGTGTTCCGGAAGGCCATCTGGAAGATCGAGTCGTCCCACGCCTTGAGGAAATTCTTGAGCCCGACGAAGTGTCCAGGATTGCCCACTCTCGTGCTGCTGAGGGAGAGCCAGACGCCCATCACGAACGGGTAGGCGATGAACACGCCGAGCAAGACGACCGCCGGCGTCAGCAGAACAAAGGCGAGAAGCCGCTCGTTCTCGAGGAAGCGGGCGAGCGGCTGGCGCTGCGAGGCGCCGGGATGAGGGAGCGCCACCTCCATACCGGTGGCGCTCCCGGCTCCTCCTGCGATCGGTCGCTTCACATGTTACCCGTGATCGGCTTCCGGCTGCGCGGAGCTAGGCCTCGTAGATCTTCTTCAGCTCACCCTCGGCCCACTTCGCGGCGTCCTCGGCCTTCATCCCCTTCATCGCGTTGGCGTACATGTCCACGATGATGTACTTCGTGTAGGACTCGGTCGCTTTGGCCGTGGCCGGCCCCGCGTGGCCGAGGGTGCGGGTCAGACGGGCGGCCCGCTGGTACATCTGGAGCGGCTTATCCACCTTGGACCACATCGCGTGGTCTTCCCACACCTTCGTGGACCCCACGCTGTAGGCCTCGTTGGACTGGAACCACTTCTCGTAGTTCTCCTTCGCGTGGAGCCACTTCAGGAAGTCCTTGGCGAGCTTCTGGTTCTTCGAGTACTTCATCACGCTGTGCTGGAACGGCAGGAACATCGAGAACTGGCCGGCCGGCCCGCCGGGAAGGGGGGCGTGCTCGATGTCCTGCCAGAGCGGCTCGCCTTTCTCGTCCTTGATCTTGTCCTTCTGGCGCTTGGCGACGATGTAGATGCTGGCGCCGTTCAGCGTTGCGCTGATGTCGCTGGCGTGGAAGGCGCGGTTGTTATTGGTGTCGTCCCAGGCGAGGCCGCCTTCGTCGCAGGCCTCCTTCCAGAAGGCCTGCATGAACTTCAGCGAGTCTACCGTCCCTTTCGAGTTGATCACGACCTTCTTGCCGCTGGCGTCGGTCTCCGCGCCGCCGAAGGACCAGAGGAGCGGGTAGGAGAAAGTCGGCGGGTCGCCGAAGCTGTGGCCGAGGGCTTGGCCGACCGGCTTCCCCTTCTTCTTCAGGGCCGTGCCCACCTTTCGCCACTCGTCCCAGGTCTTCGGGAACTCCGTCACGCCGATCTCCTTGTGCCAGGAGCGGCGGTAGGCGACGGTGTTGCCGGTGATCCCGTGGGGGACTGCCAGCCACTTGCCGCCGACTTTGGCCGTGGCATTGAAGACGTCGTAGAAGCCGTTCTGCGCCTTGCCGATCGGCTCGGCCACATCGGAGACGTCGATCAGCGCGCTCTGGTAGAGGTGCGGCCAGTTCCAGAGCATCTGGATGATGTCCGCGCCGGAGCCCGACTGGATGGCGGCCGTGATCCGGGCCTGGAGGTCGTTGGCGTTGATGAACTCGAAGGTGACCTCGGCGCCGAGGGCCTTGCCGGCCTCTGGAGCCTGGCGCTTCAGCTCCACGTCGGCCTCCGGGATGAAGTCTACCCACCGGACGATGTGGAGCTTCGTCGCCTGGGCGTAGACGGGGGCCCGTCCGGCGGCCAGGATGCCCTCCAGCCCGCCCGCGGCGGCGGCCAGGCCGACCGCCCCGCCAACCTTGATGAATGTCCTGCGGTCAACACCTGGGATCGGGGTCTTCCGAGGATCGGGTGCCTCCATGAAGTGTCCCTCCTTGCGGGTTGGATGGTTCAAGTAGGGGGAAATTCTAGTCCGATCAGTGTGGCGACTCTATAACACCGAAGCCCAGGAGTGTCAATGGAGAGCCGGGGCCATCGCGGGGGCGGCAAGGGGCCCGGGTCGCCTCGAGGTGAGGGCCAGGAGAACGGCGGCCAGGCCGACGGTGAAGGAGCCCAGGTAGAGCCACCGGTAGCTGCCCAGGAGGTCGAAGATGTAGCCGCCCGCGTAAGAGCCGACCCCCATCCCGATCGAGGAGATGAAGAAGACGCCGCCGTAGGCGGTGCCCATGAGGCGCTCGCCGAAGTATTCGCGGGTGAGCAGCGCGTAGAGCGGCATGACCCCGCCGTAGGCCATGCCGAAGACCACCGCCAGCCCATAGAAGCCGGCCAGGTCGCCGGCGGAGAGGAAGAGCAGGATCATGAGAGCCTGGAGGCTCAATCCGACGACCAGGGTCTGCTTGGCGCCGAAGCGGTCGGCCAAGAGGCCTGTCCCCAGCCGGCCGAAGATGGACGAGAAGCCCGACACGCCCAGGACGGTGGCCGCCGCCATCTTCGCCACGCCCAGGTCCATGGCGTGGGCGACCATGTGGAAGATGGGCCCCGAGTGGGCCGCGCAGCAGGCGAAGTGGGTCAGCGCGATCGTCCAGAACGGAGCGCTGCGGAGCGCCGAGCCGGCCGTGTGGGACGGCGCCGGGCCCGCGGGCGCGGCCGCCTCCCCGTGGGCGACGGCGCCCATGTCCTGTGGGCTGTTTCGGATGAGGAGGCCGGCCGGGATGACCACGAGCCACGCCAGGTCGCCCAGGACCAGCATGGCGGTGCGCCAATCGAACGCGCTGATGAGGAAGCGGGAGAGCGGGGCCAGCAGGAGGATGCCCAGGCCGTTTCCCGCCGAGACGATGGCGACGGCGAGCCCCCGGCGCGCCGTGAACCACTTGGTGGCGGTGGCGGTGAGGGGGACGTAGAAGGCGCTGACGCCGGCGCCCACCAGGAGGCCGAACGTCAGGTAGAACTGCCAGAGCGTGGAGACCTGGCTCCCGAGGACGAGCCCCAGCCCCAGGAGGAGGCCGCCCACCAGCACCACCGTTCGCGTGCCCACCCGATCGGAGAGAAATCCGGAGACGAAGGAGCCGAGCCCGACGATCAGCCAGTTGAGGAGCGCCACGCTGGAGATGGCGCCGCGGCTCCAACCCATCCCCTCCTCGATGGGCTTCAGGAACACGCCGAGCGCGAAGAGTGTCCCGATCGCCATCGTGATGATCAGGAACGCCGCGCCCAGCACGACCCAGCCGTAAAAGAGCTTCTGCGGGCGCATGGGGCCGATTGTCCCCGGCGGAGCCCCGCCTGTCAACGGTCGTACCGTCGCCGCCCCTCGCGCACGAAGCCCAGGAGGACCAGGGCGAGCCCCATGGAGGCGGCGAGCGACACCCACGCGAGGCGGTAGTCCCCGATCCGTTCCACGAGCCAGCCGAAGGCCGGAGGTCCGAGGGTGACGCCGATGGATGAGACCGCCAGACCCAATCCGACAGCGGTCCCCGCGGCGCGAGCGCCGGCCAGCTCGGCCATGAGCGTGTGCTGGACACCGTTCCAGCCGATGCCGACGAAGCCGAAGGTCAGCGCCAGCGCCGAGAGGAGCCAGGGCGAGCTGTCGGGCCCGATTCCGGCCATCACCAGCGAGCAGAGGGCCGAGCCGATGCCCGCGATGAACAGCACGATGCGCCGGCCGCCCGCGAAGGTGCGGTCGGAGAGGAGGCCGAAGGCCACGCGTCCCACCATGCCCGTGACCTGCGCCGCGGCGAGGTACCCGGCCGCGGCCACGACCGGCAGCCCGACCACGTCCTTGAGATAGAGGACGAGGAAGCTCATCCAGACCGTCTGCATGCCCGCGAAGATCAGCGTGGAGCAGGCGACCATCCAGAGATCTCGGCTCTGAAGCACCGACAGCATGGAGGGCGCCGGGGCGCCCTGCACCGGGCGCGGCAGATCGTGGGGGTCCCGGTAGAGGAAAAGCGTGGCTGCCCCCAGGAGGGCCACCCCGCCCGCGGACACGATCAGCGCGTTCCGCCAGCCGACGGCAAGGGCGATGAGCGGCAGTGCGGCGGCTCCCACGGCGCCGCCGAACGGCAGGCCGGTCTGTTTCAACCCGACGGCGGTGGCGCGCTGGCTCATCGGGAACCAGGCGATGACCGCTTTTGTCGAAGTCGGGTTCAGCAGCCCGTAGCCGACGCCGGCCAGGATCATCAGCGCGATGAGGACGGGGAACGAGCCGGCCCAGGCCGCGGCGAACAGTCCGAGGGCGATCACCCCGGCGCCCATCACCATCGTGCGCAGGATGCCCCACCGGTCGGCCAGCCAGCCCGCCGGGAGCGACATCAGGATGGGCCCCACGTAGTAAGCGGAGATGAAGGATCCGGCCTGGGTGAGGGAGAGCCCCAGGTCTTGGCGGATGAACGGCGCGATGGCGGGAAGCCCCATGGGGCCGACGTTGGCGAAGGTCTGGACCGTCAGGATCAGCCCGAGGATTCCCCAGCGCGCGTTCACTGGGGGCGCGACTTCAAGTAGGCTTCCACGGCGCGGAGGTCCGCCTCC
The DNA here is from genome assembly GCA_016179965.1 of Candidatus Rokuibacteriota bacterium. Lineage (GTDB taxonomy): Bacteria > Methylomirabilota > Methylomirabilia > Rokubacteriales > CSP1-6 > CSP1-6. The sequence continues at coordinate 5,481 of JACPCF010000128.1, forward strand.
GTGTCCACCCCGATCGTCGGCTCGGCGGTCTCCACGACCTGGATGGGGATGCCGTTCTCGAGGAAGCGGAGCTGCTCGAGCCGCTCCGCCGTCTCGAGCGGCGACGGCGGGAACCGGTGGAAGCTCTCCAGGGCCTCCCGGCGGTACGCGTAGATGCCGAGGTGCTTCCAGTAGGTTGGGGCGCCGGTCCGGTCCCGGTCGAAGGGGATGGGAAGGCGGGAGAAGTAGAGCGCGTTCCCCTGGGCGCCGACCACCACCTTCACGACGTCGGGGTTTGTGACCTCCTCAGGGGCCGCACGGATTTTCAGGGTGGCCACTTGGGTCTCAGGCCGCCGCTGAAACGGCTGCACCAGCGCGCCGATGTGGCCGGGGGTGATCAGCGGCTCGTCCCCCTGGATGTTGACGTACACGTCGGCGACGCGGCTCCGCGAGACCTCCCAGACGCGGTCCGTGCCCGATGGATGATCGGCCGACGTCATGACCGCGGGGATGCGGAGGGCGTGGCAGGCGTCCACGACTTCCTGGGCGTCGGTGGCGACGAGCAGGTCGGACAGGAGAGGGGACTGCCGGGCGCGCCTGAACACGTGGGCCACCATGGGCGCGCCGGCGATCTCGCGAAGCACTTTCCGGGGCAGGCGCGTCGAGTGGAGGCGGGCCGGGATGACCCCGAGGACTCGGAGGACCGGCATAGCGCCTCAGGGAGCGACCGCCTGGAGGGTGCGGATGACCGTCGGCACCGGGTCGGGGTCGGGCGAGAACGGGAAAACCACTGGCTGGGTGAGGCCCGCCTTGGCGAACTCCGCGAGGCGGCGGCGGCAGAAGTCCGCCGGGCCGACGACGCCCAGCCCGTCCAGGAAGCGCTCCGAGATCTGCTTGACCGCCCCGCCCCGGTCGCCCGTTTTCCACGCGGCGCTGACCGCCTCCACCTCCTTGGCGAAGCCGCATTCCGCGAAGAACCTGCCGTAGGAGTCCACGATCGCGTAGCCGGTGATGTCGCGCGCGAGCCAGGCGCGCGCCGCGGCGGGATCGTCGGTGACCGAGGTCCGGATGAAGGCGGCGATCTCGAGGTCGGCGACGTTCTTCCCCGCGCGCCTCGCCCCGATCTCGATCTGGCGAATCGACTGCGGCACCGCCTCGGGTGGGATCCAGTTGAGGAGCACGCCGTCGGCGATCTCGCCGGCCAGCTGGAGCATCCGAGGACCCAAGGCTCCCAGGTAGATGGGCACCGGCTTCGGCGGCGGAGGCTGCATGAGACGGAAGTTCTTGATCCGGTAAAACCTTCCCTCGAAGTTCACCCTCTCGCCGGCGAGCACCGTCCTGATGATCTGGACCGCTTCCCGGAGCTGCTCCAGCGGGCGTTCATAGGGGAGGCCGTTCCACTGGTTGACGATGATCCGGCTGGAGACGCCGAGGCCAAGCCGGATGCGCCCGGGTGCCATGTGGCCGAGCGACACGGCGGTCATGCCGAGGAGGGTGGGTGTGCGCGTCTGGACCGGCAGAATGCCCGAGGCGATGTTGACCTGCGTGGTGTGGCTGGCGAGGACGGCCATCGTCGTGACACCCTCGGTGGCGACTTCGCCCGTCCAGAGCGTGTCATACCCCGCGGCCTCGGCCTGGGCCACCAGCGCCAGGTACTGGGGCATGGAGAACGCGGCGGTGAAGGGCAGGGCCAGGCCGAGCTTCATCCTACCTTGATCGCGTCGCGCGCGGCCTTGGCGCCGGCGGTCATGAAGCGCACGTCGCCCAGGATCCCCATGAAGCGCCAGCCCTCGGCGATCCGGCGATTCACCGTCTCGGGGGTGGCGCAGTGGATGCCGGGGGGCACCCCGTGCTTGTGCGCCGAGCGCTTGATGGCCTGGATCGCCTCCTCGAACTCGCGGTGGGGCGGCTCGAGGGACGGGGCGAGCCCCATGGAGGCGCAGAGGTCGTTGGGCCCGATGAAGCAGGCGTCCACCCCCGGCACGGAGAGGATGTCGTCGATCTTCCTCACGCCGTCAATGTGCTCGATCTGGAGCACCACCACGATCTCATCGTTGGCCTTCTGGTAGTAGGTCGGCGTGTCCGTCTTGAAGGAGAGGTGATGCCGCCCACCTCCCAGGCTCCGGATCCCCTGGGGCGGATACTTGGCCGCGGCCACGACCAACTCGGCCTCCTCGCGGCTCCTGACGTTGGGGGCGACGAAGCCCCAGGCGCCGGCGTCCAGCACCCGCTTGATGTTCTCCTCGTTGTTCCACGGAATGCGGACCATCGGCGCGGTCGAGAATCGGCCGATGGCCTGGAACATGTGGGCCATCACGGCGAGGTCGATGGGGCCGTGCTCGGTGTCCACCACGAGCCAGTCGAAGCCGAGGGCCGCGAGGGCCTCCGCTGCGATCGGGTCGGGCAGGTTCAACCACGTCCCGACCACGACCTTGCCTTCCTTGAGCTTGACCTTCACGTGATTGGTGATCATGAAGCACTCCTCCAGGGTCTCGGTAGCGGGAAAACGCCCTTCATCCTAGCAGACCGCCGCGCCGGAGGAAAGTCGAAGCGGACACTGACAGCGTGACCGTGCGGTGGGAGGGGTCCGCTTCGGGCGCCGGCTTGGCCGGCGCAACCTACGGGGGGAGGCATCGGAAGGGGGGCGGAGCCCCCCTCCGAGTCAAAAGCTGCGGATGAGGCGCTCGACGCGCTCGTCGTGGGACTGGAACGGGTCCTTGCAGAGAATGGTCTCGCGCTCCGGGTCGTTGAGCTTCAAATAGACCCAGTCCACGCGGTAGTCCTTGCCCTTGAGGTTCGCCTGGCGGATGAACTCCCCCCGGAGCCGCGCCCGGGTGGTCTGGGGCGGGAGGTGCTTGGCGCGCTCGATGGTGTCGTCGTCGGTGATGCGGTCCACCTGGTCGCGGCGCACGAGGCGGTAGTAGATGCCGCGGTCGGGGCGGATGTCGTGGTACTGGAGGTCCATCAGCGAGACCTTGGGGTCGCGCCACGAGAGGCGGTTGCGCACCATGTAGGCCTCGATCAGCTCCTTCTTGATGACCCAGTCCACCTCGCGGTTGAGCTGCATCGGGTCGTCCTCGAGCCTCTCGATCACGTCGGTCCACCGGGCCAGGACGTCCTTGGTGGTCGGGTCCGGGTCGATGCTCTCCACGTAGCGCGCCGCGTGCTCGAGGTACTCCCGCTGGAGCTGGACCGGGGTGATCGTCCGCCCGTCCTTCAGCTTGATCGTCTCGCGCAGCGTCGGATCGTGGGAGATGTCCCGGATGGCCTGGACGGGGGACTGCAGGCTGTAGTCCTTGTCGAAGTGGCCGTCCTCGATCATGTCGAGGACGAGGGCGGTCGTGCCGACCTTGAGGTACGTGGCCACCTCAGACATGTTCGAGTCGCCGACGATGACGTGCAGGCGGCGGTACTTCTCGGCGTCGGCGTGCGGCTCGTCCCGCGTGTTGATGATCGAGCGCGAGGACGTGGTGGCCCCCGAGATTTCCTGGCAGATGTGCTGGGCCCGCTGGGAGAGGCAGTAGTGGAACCCCCGCGGGGTCTGGAGCACCTTGCCGGCGCCGGCGAAGATCTGCCGGGTCACGAAGAAGGGGATCAGCGACTCGGCCAGCCGCTGGAACGAGACGTCGCGGGAGACCAGGTAGTTCTCGTGGCACCCGTAGGAGTTGCCCGCGGAATCGGTGTTGTTCTTGAACAGCAGGATGTTGCCGGAGATGCCGTCCTCCCGGAGCCGCTTCTCCGCCTGGTGAAGGAGGTCCTCGACGATCCGCTCGCCGGCCTTGTCGTGGATCACCAGCTCCTCGACGTTGTCGCACTCCGGGGTCGCGTACTCGGGGTGGAAGCCGGTGTCCAGGTAGAGGCGCGCGCCGTTCTCGAGGAAGACGTTGGCGTTGCGGGCGCCGGGGATGACCTTCTCGAACAGGTACCGGGCGACGTTGTCCGGCGACAGGCGGCGCTGCCCATTGAGGGTGCAGGTCAGACCGTACTCGTTCTCGAGGCCGAAGATGCGGCGCTTCATCCTGGCTTCAGCTTACCGGCAGCCGGGGCCGGCGCGCAAGCTCTACTTGCTTCCTTCGAGGAGCGGGCGCAGCGCCTCGGGAGGGATGCGGCGGAACTTGCGGCGCTCCTTCGTCCGGTCCAGGACCGCCACTTCGAGATCGTGCTCGGTCAGCTGCTTGTTCTGGGTCACCATGAGCGCCCGGACCCCGAGCTGGAGGGCCTCTTCGAGCGACAGCCCCTCTCGGTAGTTGTCCTTGAGGAAGCGGCGAATTTCGTCCGCTTGCCCCCCCATGGCAGCATAGTTGCGCTCGTCCTCGATCGTCCCGTCGTAGAGGATGCGGAAAATCTCGTTCTTGGCGCCGTTCGTATCCGCTACCTCCACCACCAGCACCTCCACCTCGAAGGGCTTGATGTCCTGGGTGAAGATGTTCCCCAGGGCCTGGGAATAGGCGTTGGCGAGGGCTTTCCCCGTCACGTCACCGCGGCTGTAGCTGTACCCCTTCAGGTCGGCGTGGCGCACCCCGGCGACGCGGAGGTTCTCGAACTCGTTGTACTTGCCCACGCCCGCGAAGGCGATGCGGTCGTAGATCTCCGAGATCTTGTGGAGCAGCGTGGAGGGATTCTCCGCGACCAGGAGCACCCCGTCGCGGTACTCCAGGGCCACGATGGACTTCCCGCGGGAGATGCCCTTGCGGGCATACTCCGCCTTGTCCTTCATCATCTGCTCGGGAGAGACGTAGTACGGCAGCGGCATTACGGCTGTCCTCCTGCCGGGCCAACTGCCTTCGCCATACTGCGTTCTCGGTCGTCGCCCATCCTCAACGTACAACCACGTACGCCTCCGGTGGGCTCCTCCCTCGGGCCTTGTCTGGCTCGACATTTGGCCCGGCAGACGTGCATGGCTCTCATACCTGTCCCTTGCGCGCGGCCAGGAGTGCCTCGCAGGCCGTCCGCACCTCGTCGTCGGGCACTTCGCCGAAGCCCGAGCGCGTGATGGTCTTGACCGTCGGGAAGATCCCGCGGAGCAGGTCGGGCCCGCCGGTGCCGATGTCCTCCTCGGCGGCGTCCAGCATGGCCTCGAGGGCCACGCTGAGCGCCTGCTCCTTCGTCATGTCCTTGCGGTACCGCTTCTTCAGGGTGTCCCGGGCGTCCTTCCCGCCGGACCCCTGGGCGAAGTACTCCGTCTCCTCGTACCGGCCGCCCGTGATGTCGTACTTAAAGATGCGGCCGCCGCCCGTCTTCTCGTCGAAACCCGCGAAGATGGGGACGACGACGAGCCCCTGCAGCGCCGCGGGCAGGTTCATCCTGATCATCTGGGCCAGGCGGTTGGCCTTCCCTTCCAGGGAGAGGTTCTCACCTTCCACCTTCTCGTAGTGCTCCAGCTCGGTCTGGAAGAGCCGGGCCATCTCCATGCTGGGCCCCGCCGCCCCCGCGATGCCAATGCCGGACAAGTCGTCGGCCTTGTAGATCTTCTCGATCCGCCGGTGCGCGACCTGGAACCCTTCGGTGGCCTGCCGGTCCCCCGCCATGAGCACCCCGTCGCGATAGCGGACGGCCAGGACCGTGGTCCCGTGGGGGGCGGCCGGGAGCGCCGGTTCCTCGGGCGAGCCCGAGCCCAGCGTCGGGAGCAGGTGGGGAGAGGTCCCCCGCACCAGCTCCACGAAGCTGGAGTTGGCGTAGTTGGCGAAGACGGCCTGCCACCGCTCGTCTGTCATGTTCTCGCTTGTACCGGGCCACCGGGGGCGGCCGCTAGACGCCGAAGTTGGGGCGCGAGATGTTCTGGAGCAGGTCGGCGGCCGTGGGGGATTCGTTCAGGAGCTGGCGCACGTGGGCCTCCGTCCCCCGGAGCGGCTCCAGCATGAAGATCTTCTTGAGCGGCCCCTCCTTCAGGTCAAAGATCACCGAATCCCAGGACGCCGAGACGATCTCCTCCGAGTACTTCTGCAGGCACAGGCCCCGGAAGTACGCGCGCGTGTCTTTGGGCGGATCGTAGATGGCCTTGGAGATCTCGTCGTCGGTGACGATACGGTCCACGGCCTCCGTCTCCTCGAGCTTGCCGTAGAGGCCCTTGCCCGGGCGGATGTCGTGGTACTGGAGGTCGATCATCGCCACTCGCGAGTCCGTCCAGCTGAGCCCGTGCTTGGCGACGTAGCTCTCGATGAGCTCGCGCTTGATGGCCCAATCCAGCTCCCGGGAGAGCATCATGGGATCCTGGGCGAGGCGGCCGAGGACGGATTCCCACTTGGCCAGCACGTCGCCGACCCACGGGTCGGCCTCGCGGTCCCGGTAGTAGCGGCGCGCCAGCTCCAGGAACTGCCGCTGCACGTCCACGGCGGTCAGGGCCCGGCCGTCCTTGAGCCGGATCGGCTCGCGGCAGCTCAGGTCCCGCGATACCTTCCGGTAGGCGAGCACGGGGCTCTCCAGCGAGAGGTCGCGCTCGATGAAGTCGTCCTCGATCATGCAGAGCACGATGGCCATGGTGCCGACCTTGAGGTAGTTGGCCACCTCGCTCATATTGGCGTCCCCCACGATGACGTGGAGGCGCCGGTACTTCTCCGGGTCGGCGTGGGGCTCGTCGCGGGTGTTGATGATGGGGCGGCTGTGCATCGTCTCCAGCCCGACCTCGGTCTCCAGGAAGTCCGCCCGCTGGGAGATCTGGTAGTCGCACGGCTCGGTGTTGTTCTCGGCGCCGACCTTCCCCGACCCGGTGAAGATCTGCCGCGTCACGAGGAACGGCATCAGGTGCTGGACGATGCGGGCGAAGGGCACCTTGCGATCCATGAGGTAGTTCTCGTGGGTGCCGTAGGAATTGCCCTTCGAGTCCGTGTTGTTCTTGTAGATGAGGATCCGCTGCTCGGGGGGGGACGCCGCCTCGGCGCGGCTCCGGGACAGGTTGAGGATCCGCTCGCCAGCCTTGTCCCAGATGACGAGGTCCCGCGGGTTGGTGCACTCCGGAGAGGAGTACTCCGGGTGGGCGTGGTCCACGTAGAAGCGGGCGCCGTTGGAGAGGATCAGGTTGATGAGGCGGGACTCCTCCTTCGAGGGAACGTCCTTCTCTTCCATGTACTCGAAGCCCCGGGCGTCGCGGAGCGGGCTTTCGGCCTCGTAGTCCCACCGGATGCGGGAGGCGCGGTAGGTCTCATAGCTGTTGATGAGGAGGAGCGAGGAGAGGATCGGGTTGAAGTCAGGCTGGTTCTTGACCGTGATGCCGTACTCGGTCTCGATCCCCATTACCTTCGGGATGGCCATGCGCCCCTCGCCTCGGGAGACGGAAAAGGGGTAGGGGAAACAACCCGCGCTCCCCCCACCCCGGAGATGGTTACAGGTACTGGCCGGTGTTGATCACCTGTTCCACGGCCCGCTGCTTGTCCTTGCCCTCGCCCATCAGCGGCTTGACGTAGACGATGCGCTCGCCCTTCTTGCCGGCGATCTTCGCCCAGTCGTCCGGGTTCGTGGTGTTGGGCAGGTCCTCGTTCTCCTTGAACTCTTCGCGGACCGCGGTCAGGAGGTCGTCGAGCGTGATGCCCTTCTGACTCGTGGCGATGTAGCGCTTGAGCGCGATCTTCTTCGCCCGGCGCACGATGGACTCGATCATGGCCCCGGAGGCGAAGTCCTTGAAGTACAGGATTTCCTTGTCACCGTTGGCGTAGGTGACCTCGAGGAAGCGGTTCTCCTCGGTCAGCGCGTACATTTCCTCGACGGTCGAGGCGATGAGGCGCTCGAGGGTCGCCTGGACGTCCCCGCCCTGCTGCCGGGTCTCCGATTCGTGGATCGGGACGTCGGCGATCAGATACTTCTGGAAGATATCCACCGCGGCGGCCTTGTCCGGCCGCTCGATCTTGATCTTCACGTCCAAGCGCCCGGGCCGGAGAATGGCCGGGTCGATCAGGTCCTGCCGGTTGGAGGCTCCGATCACGATGACGTTCTTCAGCCCCTCGACGCCGTCAATCTCGGCCAGGAGCTGAGGCACGATGGTCGTCTCCACGTCGGAGGAGATGCCCGAACCGCGCGTGCGGAAGAGGGCGTCCATCTCGTCGAAGAACACGATGACCGGCACGTCCTCGGCGGCCTTCTCCTTGGCCTTCAGGAAAATCTCCCGGATCTTGCGCTCGGTCTCGCCCACGTACTTGTTGAGCAGCTCCGGCCCTTTGATGTTCAGGAAGTACCCCTTGATCTTCTCGCCGCGCTGCTCGGAGATCTTCTCCGCCAGGTTGTTGGCCACCGCCTTGGCGATCATGGTCTTCCCGCAGCCCGGCGGCCCGTAGAGCAGCACGCCCTTCGGCGGGGTGAGCTTGTGCTCCTTGTAGTAGTCGGCGTAGAGGTAGGGGAGCTCCACGGCGTCCCGGATCGCCTCGATCTGGGACACGAGCCCACCGATGTCCTCGTACGAGATGTCGGGGACCTCTTCGAGCGTCAGGTCCTCGACCTCGCTCTTGGGGAGCTTCTCGAGCAGGTAGCCGGACTTCGCGTCCATCAGGATGTGGTCGCCGACCTTCAGCTTCAGTATCCGGAGCGGATCGGCAATGATCCCGACCTTCTCCTCGTCGGCGCGCAGGGTCACCACCGCCCGCTCGGGATCCAGCACCTCCTTCAGCACGACGACGTCACCCTGAATCTCGTAGCCCGCCGCCTCGACGACGTTCAGGCCCTCGTTCAGGATCAGCTCCTGCCCCGGCTTCAGCGACTCGGGCTTGATCGAGGGGTGCAGGTTGACCTTGACCTTGCGGCCCTGGGCGAGGATGTTCACGGTGCCGTCCTCGTTGAGGGAGAGGTACACCCCGTAGGTCGAGGGCGGCGCGCAGAGCTTGTCCACTTCCTCCTTGAGGGCCTGCATCTGCTCGCGGGACTCGTAGAGCGCGTTCACCAGCTTCTCGTTCTGGTTGAACGCCTGCACGAGCTGGCGGTTGGCCTCCCGGAGCTTGTTCTCCAGCACCATGAATTCCTTGGGGGCCTCTTCCAGCTTCTTCCGGAGGTGGACGGTCTCCGCCTCGAGCGAGCGGACGTAGCTCTGGAGGTCCTGCACCTGGATTTCGTACTCGGTCAGGCGGCGCCGGTACGTGGAGTCGGTCATCGGCAGGAACTTCGAAAGCCCCTTCGTCCCCTCGGAGATGGGCTCCCGACTCGGATTTCCCCTTTTCTCGAACTCCTTCATGGCCTCCCGCCCCTTTGCTATGCCCGTGCTGTCGGCCGCTCCTCCCCTTGGTGAATCGTGCCACACTCTGTCAGGGGAAGTGCCGAAGTTTGCGCCTCAGTATAGGGGTCGCCCGGAAAAAAAGTCAAGATATAATCGGCCCCAAAAGGCCTCTGACCCCCTGAAATTGCGCGACTTTTCCCCATTTCACCCATTGCCCTCTCCGATGCGGCCGACGGGTCACCCCCAAGTGGTGCATCATGGATGCCACGTTTGACTGTGAAACGCTGCTGCGGAAGCCGGTTCCGATCGGCTTGCCCTTTGCGCGGGCGCTCCGTATAACAGCACTCTCCTCCTGGTCGCCGTGGCGTCGCCCCTCTGGGCGCAGCCCGCACGCGAGCTGCGCGTCGGCGTGAGGGGGATCCCCGCGATCCCCGATCCAGCCACCGCGCTGGACGGGGCGACGCCGCTCATCGCCCGCCAGGTGTTCGACACGCTGGTCCAGTACCGCGACGCCTCGAGCGATATCGAGCCCGGGCTGGCCCTTCGATGGACGCCCTCCAAGGATGGGCTCAGCTGGACCTTCGTGCTGCGAGACGGCGTTCGATTTCACGACGGCACGCTCCTCACGGCCCAGCACGTGGTGGCAAGTCTCGAGCGCCAGATCTCCCCGGACCACCCGCTGCACCCGAATCCGGTCGCCGTGTGGCCGCGCCTGCTGCGCGGGGTGCCGGGCGTCGTGAAGGAGATCCGCGCGCTGGACGCGAGGACCGTGCAGATTTCGCTCGTGCTGCCATACGCGCCGCTCCTCACCGTCCTGGCCCATCCGGCCTTTTCGGTCGTCAATGCGGTCCCGGGCGAGGCCGGAACCACCCGGTGGCTCGGCAGCGGTCCCTTCCGCCTCGCCGAGGTCGTGTCAGGGCGGATCGTCCTCGACGCCAATCCGGGGTACTGGGGAGGCGCGCCGCGCCTGGACCGGATCGTCTTCCTGGAGGCGGCGGAGGAGCAGGCGGCGGCCGATCTCGAGGGTCGGCGGCTCGACGTCTGGATCCCGGCGACCGCCCCTCGCAAGCTGGAAGGGGCCCTCTCGATCCCCGGGTGGAAGGTGGGATTGCTGGCGCTTCAGACGGAGAAGGAGCCGTTCTCCCGGAAGAAGGTGCGCCAGGCGATGGCCGCCGGGCTCGACCCGGCGCTGATCGCGGTGGCGGTGGAGCGGGTCGCGGTGCCGCTGCAGTCGTTCCTCCCCCCCGGCGTGTGGGGGCGCCGGGAGGGCTCGCCCATCCTGACGGCCGATCCAGCCGACGCCCAGCGCCTCCTCGCCGAAGCCAAGGCGCCTGCCGGGCTCAGCCCGACCCTCCTTGTGAGCGACGCGCCGGGGGCCGTGGATCAGGCGCAGCTGGCGGAGGCGCTGCGCGTGTCGTTGACGGCGGCGGGGATTGCGCTCCAGGTCAGGACGGAGAATCCTCAGGTCACCGCCCAGCTCTCCCAGTTCGGCGACCACGAGATGGTACTGACGGAAGCCCAGGTGGCGGGCGGCGACCCGCATCTCTTCCTCTACCCGCTCTCGACGAGCGAGGGCGCGGCGAAGGGACCGCAGGCGCGGAACCTCTCCTTCTACCGCAATCCGCGCGTGGACGATCTCTTGATCCGCGCGAGCCAGCTGGCCTTCCGACCGGAGCGCCTGCGCCTCTACCAGCGGGCCCAGGCGATCCTGGCCGACGAGCTGCCGTGGATCCCGCTGTACGTGCGCCTGCACTGGGCGGTGGTGCGGCCCGAGGTGCGGAACCTCCGCCTGCACCCGAGCGGCTTCCATCGCCTGGACCGCGTCGTCCTCGAAGCCGACCCGCGCGGACCCTCCCGGTGAGCGCTCATCGCGTCCTGCTGCTGCTGACGCTCGCGTTCGCGCTCGCGCTGCCGGCGCCGGCCGCGGCGCAGAAGAAGGGGGGGACGCTGCGCGCCGCCTTCGGGAGCGACCCGCCCACGCTCGACCCGGCCCAGGCCACCGACACCACCTCGTCCGCCGTCATTCGCCAGATCTTCGACACGCTGGTGGAACTGGACGCGATGCTCCAGCCCGTGCCCGCCCTGGCCGAGCGCTGGGGCGTCTCCACAGATCAGCGGGTGTACACCTTCACGCTGCGCCGGGGAGTCAGGTTCCACCACGGGCGCGAGATGCGGGCGGCCGACGTCAAGTCCTCCTTCGAGCGAGCGGCGAAGGGGAAGCGCCCCTGGGTGTTCGAGAAGATCGTCGGGGCCCGGGAGTTCCTCCGAGGGCAGGTCGCCGAGATCAGAGGGATCCGCCCCCTGAACGATTGGACCGTCGAGATCACCCTGGAGCGTCCCTTCGCGCCGTTTCTGTCCTTGATGGCCTACGACGCCGCCGCGATCGTGCCGCGGGAAGAAGCGGCGCGCCTGGGCGTTGAGTTCGCGACTCGCCCTGTCGGCACGGGCGCCTTCCGCTTCGTCTCGTGGCGCCGGGACGACCAGGTGGTGCTGGAGGCGTTCAGCGGCCACTTCAGGGGCGCGCCCCACCTGGATCGGATCGTGTTCAGGATCATTCCCGCCGAGATCACGCGCTTCAACGAGTACAAGACTGGGAACCTCGAATGGAGCGAGATTCCCACCGGCCACTGCCGCGCCGTTCAGGGAGATCCGATTCTCAAGCCCGAGTGGGCGATCTGGCCCATTCTGGGCACCCATGCGGTGCGCTTCAACGTCGAGCGGCCCCCGTTCAGCGACCGGCGCCTCCGCCTGGCCGTGGCGCACGCCATTGAGCCCAGGGCGATCGTGGGCGGCCTCCTGGAAGGCTGCGTGGTCGAGGGAAAGGGGATCCTCCCGCCCGCTATGCCCGGATTCAACCCCGGCGTCGGCGGACCCCGCTTTGATCGCGTCGAGGCTCGGCGCCTCCTCGCCGAGGCCGGATTCCCCGGGGGCCGGGGACTGGGCCCGGTCACGTTCCACTACAACACCTCGGACCTCAACCAGCGGATCGCCGAGCTGCTCCAGTCCCAACTGAAGGAGATCGGGATCACCCTGGAGCTGCGTCGGCTGGACTGGGCCGCCCACATCAAGCTCGTGGACGAAGGCCGGGCCCCCTTCTTCCGCCAGGGATGGATCGCCGACTATCCCGACCCGGAGAATTTCCTCGCGGTCCTCTTCCACTCGCGGAACGTGGGGGCGGCCGGCAACACGTCCCGCTACCGCAACCCGGCGCTCGACCGCCTCCTCGACGAGGCCGACGGGATGGCGCCGGGCCCGGCCCGCTTCAAGCGCTACCAGCAGGCCGAACAGATGGTGTTGACCGACGCCGTGTGGATCTCCCTCTACCACTACACGAGCCGCGCCCTGATCAAGCCGTACGTCAAGGGGCTCGAGCGCTCACCCCTCTCGTCGGCCCCTGAATTCCTGGCTCCACTTAGAAAGGTCTGGCTGGACAAGTAGGTGCGCATCTCACCTCTTCTCCTCTCCCTTGGGGGGAGAGGTAGGGGGCGAGCGCGGCGAGCACGTCCACGAGCAGAGCAGCCGGTAGAGGAGCGGCGTGAGGGGGAACCGCCGATAGGTCCCGACCCTGGAGTAAGATAGACGCATGAATCGAAAGGCCGTCGTGGCGTGGACGCTCTATGATTTCGCCAACTCCGCGTTCGTCGCGGTCATCCCGGCCACCGTGTACTCGAAGTACTACGCGCTCGCCGTGGTCGGGAACGAGCGGGGGGAGGGAGACTTCTGGTGGGGGCTGGCGGTGACGACCTCTATGGCCATCGTCGCCCTCTCCGCTCCGCCGCTCGGGGCGATCGCGGATCACGCCGGGGTCCGCAAGCGGTTTCTCTTCCTCCTCACCTACGTGAGCGTCGCCGCGACGGCGCTCATGGCGACGGTCGGAAAAGGCGATGTCGTCTGGGGGTGGTTCCTCGCCGTCGTCGGGACGGTGGGGTTCGAGGCCGCCATCGTTTATTACAACGCCTACCTCCCCGAGCTGGCGCCGCGGGAGCGCCAGGGACGGCTCTCGGCCTACGGCTTCGCGGTGGGGTACCTCGGGTCGGCGGTCGCCCTCGGCGCGGCCCTCCCCTTTGCCCTGGCAGCCAATTACGGCGGAGCCTTCCTCAGCGCGGCGGCGCTCTTCGGAGTCTGGGCCATCCCGGCCTTCCTCTTTCTCCCTGGCGACCGGCCCGGCACGCTGAGCCTCGCCGGCGCGGTGCGGGTCGGCTTCACCCAGACCCGGGCGACCCTCCGCCGGATCCTCCAGATGCCGGACCTCCGGCGGTTCCTCCTTGCGTACCTGTTCTTCGAGGACGGCATCAACACCGTGATCTTCTTCTCCTCCATCTTCGCCGGTCACACGCTCGGGTTCACCACCCCGGAGGTCATCCAGCTCTACTTCGTCGTCCAGCTCTCGGCCCTGCTGGGCGCCTGGGTGTGGGGGCGCCCGACGGACTTCAAGGGGCCGAAGTTCGTGGTGACGGTCACGCTCGTCCAGTGGTGTCTCGTGGTGGTCGCCGCCTACTTCGTCGAGACGAAGGCCCAGTTCTTCGTCGTGGCCATCCTGGCCGGCACGGGGCTCGGCGCGATCCAGGCGGCGAGCCGCACCTTCATGGCCACGCTCATCCCCAAGGGCCAGGAGGCGGAGCTCTTCGGCTTCTACGCCCTGGTCGGAAAGACCTCCGCCATCTTCGGGCCGATGGTCTTCGGCCTCGCCTCTTGGCTCACCGGGGGTCCTGCTCGTGGGCGGAGGCCTCCTCTATGTCCGGACGCGGACCGCGCGCGAGCAGATCCGCGCTTACGTCGAGCGATCGCTCGCGCGTGAGCTGAACCTCCCCGTCCACCTTGGAGGCGTGTCGCTGTCGCTCCGGGTCGGGACCGTCCAGCTCAAGCAGCTCACGATCAGCGACGGGACGAGCGGCCGGCCGTTGCTCGGCGTGGACCGGATCCGGGTCTCCCTGGCTCTCCTCTCGCTCCTCGGAGGCGAGCTGCGCGTCAGGTCCGTCGCCATCCACGACCCCCAGCTGTCGGTGGAGGACAGCCCGGAGCTCAGGACGGTGCTCGCGCGCGTCGCGGCCCGTGTGAGGGAGCTCTCGCGGGACAGGGAGGCCGAGGGCTTCCCCATCCGAGTCGAAGGGGGCACCGTGCGGTACCGGAATCCTGCCGGCGGGGTCAGCCTTCAAGCGTCCGCCGTCCGCGGCAGTCTGTTGTGGCCGACTCCCGAGCGAGCGGCCGCCATGGTGAGTACCGACGCGGTCCAGGTGAGCCTCGGCGGGCGGGAACTGACCGGCATCCGCCTGGAAGCTCACGGCCGCGCGGGGCGTGAGGTCACCGAGATCGAGCGACTCCGGCTCGACCACGGCCGGTCAACGCTGACGCTGACAGGCGTGGTCCTGACGCCCACCGGGCCTCCGAGGATCGAGCTGACAGCAGCGGGGGAATTGGCTCTGGACGAGCTCGGCTCGGCGGTGGCGGGCCAGAAGGGATGGAGCGGCAGGCTCTCCGTCGCGGGAAAACTTTTCGGCGAGGGGCTTCCCCGGACCTTTGAGGGACGCCTGGGGCTGGCCGACGGAAGCGTCGCGGGGATGCCCGCTCGCCTGGTCACGGCCGCTGTGCTGCTCCGCCCGGACCGGCTGGAGCTGGTCTCCTTATCGGCCCAGGCCGGCGGGGGCGCGCTCTCCGGCTCCGGGCTCTTCGAGCCCGCAGAGGCGCGCTGGCGCGCGGGCGTTCAGCTCACCGGCGTCAGCCTGGCCGACCTGCTCCAGGTCCTCGGGCGTCCTGCGGCAATAGCCGGGCGGGTCACCGGGGCCGCTAAGGGGAGTGGCAGGGGAAGGGACCCCAGAGAACTGGCGCTTCGCGCCAATCTCACCGGCCGCGAGCTTCGGCTGTCGGACGGGGAGCGAAAGGCGGAGGGAGCGCTGCAAGTCAGCGCCCGCCAGGGGGTGCTCAGAGTCGAGCGCTTCGCTCTGAACCGGGGGCAGAGCGCGGTGGATCTCAAGGGCACGGTGGACCTCAGAACTGAGGCCCTGGCGCTCACCGTCACCGCAACCGTCGCCGATCTCGCCAGGGACCTGTGGCCCACGAAGGTGGAGGGGCTCGGCGGCCGGCTCAGCGTCTCGGGGCGCGTGGGCCAGACGCTGAAGCGACCGGGCTTCACGGGACGGGTGAGCCTCCGAAGCGTGAGCTTCAGGGGGTGGCGCGCCGATTCTGTGGAGGGGCCGCTGGAGGCCGACCCCACCCACGTGGCGACTCGCGGGCTTCGACTCAGCGCCGCCCGGACGACGGCGACGGTGTCGGGGGAGGTACGCCTGGTCGAATCGAACCGAAAGTGGGGAAACTGGCGCGAAGATCTTCAGCTGGCGGTGAAGGCGGATCTGAGGGGGAGGCTCGAAGATCTCGCCGAATGGTCGCAGCAGGACTGGCCCGTCGCCGGCCCCATCCTCTTTCAGGCTCGGCTCGGCGGGACGCCGTCGGCGCTCGAAGGCGGAGGCCAGATCGAGATGCGCGAGTTCAGGATCGGGCCGGAACGCCTCGAGGCGGTTCGCGCTGCGCTCGTCTTCAAGGGCGCCGAGCTCACGGTGCCGCGGCTCACGGCGCGCCGCAGCGGCGTTCCCGTTCAGGCCGAAGGCGCGATTGACACTGAAGGGCGGTATCGGTTCTCCGTCCTGCCGGTGAGGCTCGACCTTTCTACGATCCCGCCGCTCGCCGCCGCCGGGGCCAGGGGCACTGCCGTCCTTCGGGTCAAGGGGGCGGGGAAGTGGCCCGAACCGAGCGTCGAGGGGGACGTCCAACTGGCCAACACCAGTGTCCGCGAATTCCAGCTCGGCGACGGGACGCTCGGCTTCACCCTCGACGGCAAGCAATGGCGGTGGGATCTGAGCCTGGCCCTCGGCGTCGGGGCGCGTGGCGCGGTGCCGCTGGCGTTCACCGGTCCCGTCCAGGCCGAGGTGACCGCGACAAACTTCGATCTGATGCCGCTGTTCCCGGCGCTCAGGAAGCAGCTACCCTTCGCTCTTACCGCGCGGGCCGACGGCAGCGCCACGCTGGGCGCGGCGCTGCCAGGAGCGCGCGACCTGGTAGGCCAGATCGAGCTGACCGCTCTCCGCGGTCAGGCGGGCGAAGTCCCCTGGCGGACGCGGGAACCAGGCCGGCTGGCGCTGGAAGCCGGGGCGCTCCGCTTCGAGTCCCTGGACCTGGTTGGCCCCGGGCTCTCCGTCGCGATCAGGGGCAGCGTCCGTCCGGGCGAGAGAATCGATCTGGATTTGTCCGGCCACGCGCCGTTCGCCATCGTGAGCCCGTGGGTGCCGCCCCTGGCCGACCTCCGAGGCGCGCCGGAGGTCCGAGTCTCTCTGGCCGGTTCTCCCGGAGACCTCAGGGTCACCGGCCGCGCCGAGTTGAGCCGGGTGGATGTCAAGCTCAAGCCCGTCCCGATCTGGCTCTCCATCGCCAGCGGCGAGGTGAGGTTCGACAACGACGGCCTCCAGTACCGGGTGCGCGAAGGGGCGGCGGCGGGGGGCCGGCTCGAGGGGCAGGGGACCGGCCGGCGCGACGGCCAACGATGGCGGCACACGCTGGACTTCAGGCTGGACAAGGCCCAGCTGGAGCCGATCTACGAGCAGCTCCAGCCGGATCGGCGCTGGGCTTCGGGGGACTTCTTCGCGCGAGGCTCGCTCGCCTTCGAGACCTCGCCGGATCAAGCGGCGCTGGCGACGCTCCGAGGCCGGCTCTCGCTGGCGCTGGAGGGCGGGAGCCTCTCGCAGTACCCCGCGTTGGTGAGAATCTTCGGTCTCCTGGGGACCCCGGCTCAACCCTACCGCCTCCCCGACCTCACCCGTGAGCGGATGCCGTACCGCCGGATCAGCGCGGATTTCGACGTCAAGGACGCCGTCATGGAGACGAAGAACCTCCTGCTGGACAGCGAGGTGGCGCGCGTGAGCGGCGTGGGGAAGGTGATGCTCGCCGACCGGAGCGTGGCCCTCGACCTCGCGGTCAGGCCGCTTCAGGTGCTGGAGCAGGGCATTAGAAAGATCCCGCTCCTCGGGCGGCTCCTGCCGCAGGAGCAGAGCCTGGTCGTCACCTACTTCGACATGGAGGGACCGTGGACCGACCCGACGATCTCGGTGGCTCCGGTCAAGTCGCTGAGCGAGACCGTCGTGGACATCCTGCTGCTCCTCCTCAAGGCGCCGGGACGGGTCATCAGCCCGAGCCCGTGATGATTGCCCAGCCGATCGCCCGGCGGCTGGTCGCCCTGATCCCCGTCCTGTTCGGGATCAGCCTCCTGGTGTTCGTCCTGAACGCCCTGGCGCTGGGCGACCCGGCGCGCGCCATGCTGGGCCAGCGCGGTGATCCGGAACTGATCGCTCAGATCCGCCAGGAGTACGCGCTCGACCGGCCGCTCTGGGTCCAGTACGCGACCTGGATGGGCCGCCTCCTCCGGGGCAATCTCGGCCGCTCCTACCACCAGCAGCGGCCCGTCAGCGAGGTGATCGCCGAGCGGTTTCCGGCGACGTTCAAGCTCGCGGTCGCCGCCACCCTCATCGCCGTGACCGCCGGGCTCCTGATGGGGATCGCCGCGGCCCTCCGGCCCGGCAGCGCGCTCGATCACCTCCTGATGGGCGCCGCCGTCATCGGGATCTCGACACCGGTCTTCTGGCTGGGGCTGATGCTCTCGCTCTTCTTCGCGGTCTGGCTGGGGTGGCTTCCCGTGTCGGGTTACGGGGACGGGGCCTTCGCCAATCTGGTGCTGCCCGCGCTGACCCTCGGAGCGCTCCACACGGGCACGATCGCGCGGATGACCCGTTCGAGCCTCCTCGAGGTCGTCCGCCAGGACTACGTTCAGGCCGCCCGGGCCAAGGGGCTGGGCGAAGCCACGGTCATCGGCAAGCACGCGCTCAAGAACGCCCTCATCCCCGTCGTGACGGTGGTCGGAATCGGCCTGGCCGACCTCCTGGTGGGCGCCCCCCTCACCGAGACGGTCTTCGCCTGGCCGGGGCTCGGCCGGATGCTCGTGGCGGCGGTCGGGCAGCGCGATCTGCCCGTGGTCATGGGAGCCGTCCTGGTTTTCGCCGTGATCTACGTCCTCGGCAGCCTGCTCGTGGACCTCGCCTACCTCGTCATTGACCCGAGGACGCGCCGTGACTGAGCGGGGGCCGTTCCGGCATCACGGGATCCAGGTCGGCTTCGCCCTCGTAGCCCTCTTCGTCGGGGCGGTGCTCCTGGCGCCGTGGCTCGCGCCGTTCGATCCCCACGAGGTTCCGACGGGGCTCGCCGCCGCGTCGCTCCGCCCGCCCGGCCCTCCCCACGCCCTCGGCACCGACGCGCTGGGCCGGGATCTCCTCTCGCGCGTGCTGTACGGCGGACGTGTCTCGCTCATGGTCGGGGTCGGCGTGGAATTGGTGGTGGCCCTGATCGGCGCCCTGATCGGGCTCGTGGCCGGCTACTTCGGGGGCTGGCTCGACGGCCTGCTGATGCGGGTGACCGACACGGTGATGGCCTTCCCCTCGCTGATCCTCGCCATCGGCCTCATCGCGGTCTTCGAGAAGCCCGGCCTCGACAAGGTCTTCCTGGTGCTGGTCCTCCTCGGCTGGACGACGATCGCCCGCGTGGTGAGGGGCGAGGTCCTCTCGCTCAAGACGCGCGAGTACGTCCAGGCGGCGCGGGCTCTGGGCGTTCCGGATACCGTTATTGTGTTTCGCCACCTTCTTCCGAATTGCCTGGCGCCGCTCCTCGTGGCCGCCACCATCGGCGTGGGCGGCAACATGGTGGCTGAGGCGGGCCTGTCGTTCCTGGGGCTCGGCGCCCAGGCGCCGATGATCTCCTGGGGGGCCATGCTGGCCGAGGGGCAGACCTTCCTGGCCTCCGCCCCGTGGGTCGCCGTCTTCCCCGGGCTCGCGCTGATGCTCGCCGTCCTCGGCATCAACCTCCTGGGCGACGGCCTCCGCGACCTGCTGGACCCGCGCTTCCGCCAGTAGCCGCTCCTATCGCTTCCGCCATTCGGGGTCCGGCTACTTCAGCTGCAGCTGCCGTAAAGCACGGTCGAGGTCTCGCCGGTTGATGACCCGCATGACGGTGATCACGGCCTCATCGATGCGGTACAGGATCCGGTAATCACCTGAGCGGAGCCGGTAAAGGGGGAAGGGGAAACCCCGTAGGCGCTTGATCCGGGGAGGTGGGCCGACGGGGGCTTCTTCGAGTTGGCGGAGGTCCTGTGTGACTTGGTCGCGGAGGGACGGGAGTAGCCCGTCTAGGTCCTTCACCGCGGCGCGAGTGAGTTGGACGGTGAACGCACTCACCGTTGCGTGCGCTTGGTCAGATAGGCGTCGAGCGTGACGACCCGGCCGGCCTTCCGATCCGCTTCGGCCTCGGCGATCATCCTTCGGACTTTGGGGCTGTGCTCCAGGATGAAGTCCTCTAGATCCTCTTCCGAGAGCGGCGTCAGGGACGCCGCCGGCTTCCCCCGGACGGTGATGATGACCGGCTCTCCCTTCATGACCTGCCGGAGCAACTCGTTCGTCTTGTTCTTGAGCTCCACGGTGTTGGCGACTTTCATGGGCGGTCCTCCCATGGCTATTTTAATAGCGCGCTATGGCCATGTCAACGAGCGTGGCCTCCGGGCGGCGGGGTGGTGCACGAGATTTTGTACCTTCCCTAGACTTGGTCCGCCCTGCGTGGTAGAAAGGGGAGGGACTTGCGACCCCCTCTGAAGGAATCGGATGCCGTCAATTCAAGATACCGCGGTGGAGATGACCCAGTTCGTGCTCCCTGAGTACGCGGGGGCGCCGGGACAGATCCACGGCGGGCGCATGATGGAGTGGATCACGCACGCGGGGACCGTCGCTGCCTCCCGCGTGGCGCGGGGAACCGTCGCGCTGGGGGCCACGGATGACATTGATTTCCTCCATCCGGTTCTGGTGGGGGAGATCGCGACGCTCCGGGCCCAGGTTGAGTACGTGGGGCGCTCCTCCCTCGAGGTCGGGGTGCGCGTCTATTCCGAGGATCCGGCCACCGGCCGGCGGGCGGTGACGCTCTCCTCGCATCTCGTCTATGTCAGCGTGGACGACGAGGGCAAACCCCGCCCGGTCAAGGAGAAGATCGTGCCGGCCGATGCCAGCGAAGAGGCCCTGGTGGGGGCGGCTGTGGCCCGGCGGGAGCAGCGGCTGGCGCGCTTCGCCCGGAAGGCGGAGAGACTGAAGGAGGCCGCGGAGGAGGTCGAAGATTTTCGCTGGCAGTTCGAGTCCTCTCGCATCGTGCGCCCGAACGAGGTCCTGTTCCGGGACTTCATGTTTGTGGGGAAATTGCTCTTCGACATCGATGAGGCCGGGGGAATCCTGGCGGTTCGCTACACGCGGGGATTCACGATGACCGCTTGCCTGGACGCCATGGACTTCTATTCGCCGGTTCGGGCGCGAGAGCTCCTGACCTTCAAGGCGGGGCTGAACCACGTGGGGACGACCTCCATGGAGATCGGCGTGAAGGTCCTGGCGGAGGTGCCCTGGACCGGCGAGGTACGCCATACCTGCACGGCCTACCTCACCTTCGTCCACCTCGGTCTTGACCGCAAGCCCCGCCCGGTTCCGCCGTTCACCCCGGACAGCCCCGGCGAGAAGCGGCGCTGGGACGCCGCGATGGTCAGACGGGAGGGCCGGCTGGCCCGGGTCAAGCGTCTCAAGGCCTCGCT
>JACPCF010000129.1 GCA_016179965.1 Candidatus Rokuibacteriota bacterium
GCCGGGCCGGCGGCGCTCAACCGCGCCTTCACGCTCCAGGCCGACAGCCGCGACGGCGCGGGGGCGGAGCGGTGGCCGCTCCTCCTGTCAGAAGAGGCCCTGTTCCGCTGCCACGGCCAGGCCAACTGCACCGAGGTGTGCCCCATGGAATTGTCCCCCACCGACAGCATCCTGAAACTCCGGCGGAAGTCGATTTTTCAACAGGTTAAGTCGCCTCATCGCCTTGACACTTCCCGAGCTGCCGTGTTAGCGTAAAGTGCCACTTCGAGAGCGGGACGTGATCGCCTCCTGCCCCGTAGGGTGGGAGGCGATACGTTTGTGAGATAAGCAATGGAGATCAGGAAACTCTACGAATCCATGCCCGAGCGCCTCGACAAGGCGCGCCAGAAGTTCGGGCGGGCCCTCACCCTCGCCGAGAAAATCCTCGTCGCCCACTCCGATGACTTCGACGCCCAGCACTGGGAGCGCGGGAAGGCGCAGCTCCGCCTGCGCGTGGATCGCGTCTCCATGCAGGATGTCACGGGGCAGATGGTCATCCTCCAGTTCATGCAGTCGGGGAAGAAGCGCGTGGCCGTTCCCTCGACGGTCCACTGCGACCACTTGATCCGGGCCGAGAGTGGCGCGCCGGAGGACGCGAAGCGGGCGATCACCGAGAACAACGAGGTCTATAACTTCCTCCGGTCCGCGGCAAAGAAGTACGGCATCGGCTTCTGGAAGCCCGGCTCCGGCATCATCCACCAGGTGGTCTTGGAGAACTACGCCTTCCCCGGCGGGCTCATGATCGGCGCCGACTCCCACACGCCCAACGGTGGCGGCCTCGGGATGCTGGCGATCGGCGTGGGGGGGGCCGACTGCGGCGAGGTCATGGCGGGGCTCCCGTGGGAGGTGCTCCACCCGAAACTGATCGGGGTGCGGCTGAGCGGAAAGCTCTCGGGCTGGACGGCGGCGAAGGACGTCATCACCTACCTCTGCGGGCGCCTCACCGTCAAGGGCGGCACCAACAAGATCATCGAGTACTTCGGCCCCGGGGCCGAGTCCATCAGCGCGACGGGCAAGGGGACCATCTGCAACATGGGCGCCGAGCTCGGCGCCACCACGTCCGCCTTCCCCTTCGACGACCGGATGGCGGCGTACCTGGAGGCTACGGACCGGGCCGACGTCGCGAAGCTCGCCACGCAGTACCGGGAGCACCTGGTGGCCGACCCGGAGGTCCACGCCGCCCCCGAGAAGTTCTTCGACGAGATCGTGGAGATCGATCTCTCCACCCTGGAGCCCCACATCGTCGGCCCCCACTCCCCCGACCGCGCGCGCCCGATCAGCAAACTGGGGGCCGAGGTGAAGGCCAACGGCTGGCCGGCCAACCTGAAGGCCGGGCTCATCGGCTCCTGCACCAACTCCTCCTACGAGGACATGCGCCGCGCCGCCCACATCGCCATGCAGGGGCTCAAGGCCGGGCTCAAGGCGAAGGTCCCGTTCCTGGTCACGCCGGGCTCGGACAGGATCTTCCAGACCATCAGGCGCGACGGGATGGTGGAGACGTTCGAGAAGATGGGCGGGACGGTGCTCGCCAACGCCTGCGGCCCGTGCATCGGCCAGTGGAAGCGCTCCGACGTGGGGAAGAACGAGACCAATTCCATCGTCAGCTCCTACAACCGCAACTTCCCCGGGCGGAACGACGGCAGCGCGGCAACGCTCTCCTTCCTCACGAGCCCCGAGATCGTGACGGCCCTCGCCTTCGCGGGGACACTCGAGTTCGATCCCGTCAACGGGACGCTCACCGGGCCCGACGGCAAGCAGTTCCGCTTCACGCCCCCCGAGGGGGAGGAGTTGCCGAGGGCCGGCTTCGCCAAGGGGATGGAAGGCTACGAGGCTCCGGCGGAGGATGGGGACAGCGTCGTGGTCGAGATTTCCCCAACCAGCGAGAGGCTCCAGCTCCTGGAGCCGTTCCCGGCGTGGGACGGCCAGGACTTCACCGACCTCGTCGTCCTCGTCAAAACCAAGGGGAAGACGACGACGGACCACATCTCCCCGGCGGGCCCGTGGCTCCGGTTCCGGGGCCACCTCGACAGGATCAGCGACAACATGTTCCTGGGCGCCAACAACGCCTTCTATCCCGAGGCCGGCCAGGGGACGGACGTCCTGAGCGGGGAGTCGGGCCTGAAAATCGCGCAGATCGCCCGGCGGTACAAGGCCAAGGGGATCGGCTCGATCGTGATTGGGGACGAGAACTACGGCGAGGGCAGTAGCCGCGAGCACGCCGCCATGTCGCCGCGCTACCTGGGCGTCAAGGCGGTGCTCGTCCGCGGCTTCGCGCGGATCCACGAGACCAACCTCAAGAAGCAGGGGATCCTGCCCCTTACCTTCGCCGACCCGAAGGACTACGACCTCCTCGAGCAGAACGACCGGGTGAGCGTCACGGGACTGGTGGCGCTGGCGCCGGGCAAGCCCGTGACGGTCACCGTGCTCAAGCCCGACGGCCGGACTCTTTCGTTCAAGGCGAACCACAGCCTGACGGCAGAGCAGATCGGCTGGTTCAAGGCGGGAAGCGCACTCAACGCGTTGAAATAATGATGACCCCCTCACCTTAATCCTCTCCCCCTCGAGGGGGAGAGGGAAGGGTGAGGAGGTGAGGGGGACGAGGACATCATGCCGACGAAGGTCGTGAAGATCCCGGGCGGTGAGAAGATCACGATCCAGGACGGAAAGCTCCAGGTCCCCGACCAGCCGATCATCCCGTTCATCGAGGGCGACGGCACGGGGCCGGACATCTGGCGCGCGTCGGTCCACGTCCTCGACTGCGCGGTGGAGCACGCTTACAAGGGGCGCAAGCGCATTTCCTGGTGCGAAGTGTACGCGGGGGAGAAGGCCCGGGCCGCGTACGGCGCCGATTGCCCGCCCAACCTCCTCCCGCCCGAGACCCTCGACGTCATCCGTCAGTACCTCGTGGCGATCAAGGGGCCGCTCACGACGCCGGTGGGGGAGGGGTTCCGGAGCCTCAACGTCACCCTCCGCCAGGAGCTGGACCTCTACGTCTGCCTCCGGCCGGTGCGGTACTTCGCGGGGGTCCCCTCGCCGGTGAAGCACCCGGAGAAGGTGGACATGGTGATCTTCCGCGAGAACACGGAGGACATCTACGCCGGCATCGAGTGGGAGACCGGAACGCCGGAAGCCCGGAGGGTCGTCGAGTTCCTCCAGCGTGACATGGGCGTGAAGAAGATCCGCTTCCCCAACACCTCGTCCATCGGGATCAAGCCCGTCTCGCGGGAAGGCTCGGAGCGGCTGATCCGGGCGGCGATCCGCTACGCCGTGGATCACAACCGGCGGAACGTCACCCTGGTGCACAAGGGAAACATCCAGAAGTACACGGAAGGGGCCTTCATGCGCTGGGGGTACGCCCTGGCGAAGCGCGAGTTCTCCGACCGCGTGGTCTCGTGGGAAGAGTGCGGGGGCAAGCCCCCCGCAAGGAAAATTCTGATCAAGGACGCCATCACGGACGCCTTCCTCCAGCAGATCCTGACGCGCCCGGACGAGTTCGACGTCATCGCCGCTCCTAACCTGACCGGCGACCTCCTGTCCGACGCCCTGGCGGCCCAGGTGGGGGGGATCGGGATCGCGCCCGGCGGCAACATCAACTACGAGACGGGGCACGCGCTCTTCGAGGCCACCCACGGCACCGCCCCCAAGTACGCGGGGCAGGACAAGGTGAATCCGGGGTCGGTGATCCTCTCCGGCGAGATGATGCTCCGCTACCTCGGCTGGACGGACGCCGCCGACCGGATCGTCGCGGGGCTCGAGAAGACCATCCAGTCCAAGGTGGTCACCTACGATTTCGCCCGACTCATGGACGGGGCCAAGGAGGTGAAGTGCTCCGAGTTCGGCAGCGCCATCATACATAACATGTGAGGAGAGAGTGATGCGACCCAAGGTGACGGTAGTCGGGGCAGGAAACGTCGGGGCCTCGGTGGCCCAGTACACGGTCGAGAAAGAGCTGGCGGATGTCGTCCTCGTTGACGTGATCGAGGGGGTGCCCCAGGGGAAGGCCCTGGACCTCCTCCAGGCGGGCCCGATCCACCGCTACGACTCGCGCCTCGTCGGCTCGAACGGCTACGACGAAACGGCGAACTCCGACATCGTCGTCGTGACCGCGGGCTTTCCCCGGAAGCCGGGGATGACGCGGGACGACCTCCTCTTCAAGAACGCCGAGGTCATCCAGGCGGTGACCCAGGAGGTGGCCCGGCGCTCTCCCCAGGCGATCCTGATCATGGTCACCAACCCCCTGGACGCCATGGTCCAGCTGGCCTGGAAGGTCTCGGGCTTCCCGCCCCACCGGGTCATGGGCATGGCCGGCATCCTCGACTCGGCGCGCTTCCGCGCCTTCATCGCCCTGGAGCTCGGCGTCTCGGTGGAGAACGTGACCGCCTTTGTCCTCGGCGGGCACGGGGACACGATGGTGCCGCTCCCCCGCTACTCGACGGTGGCGGGGATCCCCCTGCCCGAGCTGTTGCCCAAGGAGAAGATCGAGGCCATCGTCAAGCGGACGCGGGACGGCGGTGCGGAGATCGTCGGCCTCCTGAAGTTCGGCGGCGCCTACTACGCCCCGGGGGCCGGGGTGGTAGAGATGATCGAGGCCATCCTGAAGGACAAGAAGAAGATCCTCCCGTGCGCGGCGTATCTGGACGGCCAGTACGGGATCCAGGGCCTCTACGTCGGCGTGCCGGTCAAGCTGGGGCGCGGTGGCGTGGAGCAGGTCGTCGAGATCACGCTGACCCCGGAGGAGGACGCCGCCTTCAAGAAGTCCGTCGCGGCCGTCCGGGAGCTCGTCGAGAAACTCAAGCTCTAGACCCCTCACCCTGCCCTACTCATATGCCCCTCACCTCTTCTCCTCTCCCCAGCGGGGAGAGGCAGGGTGAGGGGGAGAGGATTCAGGTGAGGGGAGGAGTTCAGTCATGCGCGAGATCCACGTTTCCACCATCAGCGACGCCGTCAAGAAGCTCTGTGTGGAGGCCAACTACGACCTGGAGCCGGACATGCTCCGGGCGTTTGACAAGGCGCTCAAGACCGAGCGCTCCCCCGCGGGGAAGCAAGTGCTGGAGATGCTGAAGGAGAACGCCCAGCTGGCCCGGACCCAGAAGATCCCATACTGCCAGGACACGGGGTTCGTGGTCTGCTTCGTCGAACTGGGCCAGGACGTGCATATCGCTGGAGGCCTGCTTACTGACGCGATAAACACGGGCGTCAGCCAGGGCTACACTGAAGGCTATCTCCGGGCGTCCATCGTGAAATCGCCCTTTGATCGGAAGAACACCGGCGACAACACCCCCGCCGTGATCCACGTGGACGTGGTCCCCGGCGCCGATCTGAAGCTCATGGTCATGGCGAAGGGGGGTGGGTGCGAGAACCGCTCCAAGTACAAGATGCTCACGCCCGCCGCCGGCCTCGAGCGAGTGAAGGACTGGATCCTCGAGTGCATCAAGACCGCCGGCCCCGACGCGTGCCCCCCGCTTATTGCGGGCGTCGGCGTGGGCGGGACTTTCGAGAAGGCGGCGATCCTCTCCAAGAAGGCGCTGTTCCGCGGAATCGGCTCGCCGAATCCCGACCCGCAGGTGGACGCGATCGAGAAGGAAGTCCTCGACAAGGCCAACCGCCTCGGGATCGGGCCCCAGGGGTATGGCGGCGACACGACGGCCTTCGCCATCCACATCCTGACCTACCCCTGCCACATCACCTCGCTGCCCGTCGCCGTCACCATCGAATGTCACGCGCACAGGCATAAAGAGGTGACGCTGTGAAACCCCTCACCCCTACCCTCTCCCCTGAGGGGCGAGGGAGAAGCGGTGAACAGCTATGATTAAACTCGCGGCCGACGGGATCAAGGACATCAGGACGCCGCTGTCCGACGCCGACGTCGAATCGCTCAAGAGTGGTGACCGCGTTCGCATTACCGGCGTCCTCTATACCGCGCGCGACGCCGCCCACGGCCGACTCATCGCCCTGCTGGACGAGGGCAAGCCCCTCCCCATTGACGTCAAGGGTCAGATCATCTACTACACCGGCCCCTCGCCCGCGCGCCCCGGGATGGTCATCGGCTCGGTGGGGCCGACCACCGGCGGGCGAATGGATACGTACACCCCGAAGCTCCTCGCGCTGGGGCTGAAGGGGATGATCGGCAAGGGCGCCCGCTCCGAGCCCGTGCGGGAGGCCATGAAGCGCCACAAGGCGATCTACTTCGGGGCGGTGGGCGGGGCTGGGGCCTTCCTCTCGCGCTACGTGAAGAAGGTCGAGATTGTGGCCTACGAGGACCTCGGGACCGAGGCGATCCGGCGGCTCGAGGTGGAGGGGTTTCCCGTCATCGTCGTCAACGACGCGCACGGCAACGACCTTTACGAAGAAGGGATGAAGCAGTATGCCCGCTGAGGAAGGGTACCGACACGACCTGCTGGTGGTGGGTGGCGGCGGCGCCGGCCTGCGCGCGGCGATCGCCGCGGCGGAGGAATCGAACCGCCTCTCGATCGCGGTCATCTCGAAGGTGTATCCCATGCGCAGCCACACGGTGTCCGCCGAGGGCGGGACGGCGGCGGTCATGCGGGAGAACGACAGCCTCGACACGCACGCGAAGGACACGATCTTCGGGAGCGATTTCCTGGCCGACCAGGACGTCGTGGAGGCGTTCGTCAAGGAGGCGCCGGGGGAGGTGATCCAGCTCGAGCACTGGGGCTGCCCGTGGAGCCGGGACCCGGACGGCCGCGTGAGCGTCCGCCCCTTCGGCGGCATGACCGTGAACCGGACGCTCTACGCCGCCGACAAGACGGGCTTCCATATGCTCCACGCCCTCTTTCAGACCTCGCTCAAGTACGACAAGATCGTGCGCTACGACGAGTGGTTCGCGACCTCGCTCCTGGTCGAGGACGGAAAGGTCTGCGGGGTGGCGGCCCTCAACCTTCACGACGGCCAGGTGCGCCCCATCGCGGCCAAGGCCGTGATCATCTGCACCGGCGGCGCCGGCCGCATCTATCCGTTCACCACCAACGCCGCCATCAAGACCGGGGACGGCATGGCACTGGCCTACCGGGCCGGGGTCGCCCTGAAGGACATGGAGTTCGTCCAGTACCATCCGACCGGCCTGCCCGGCACCGGCATCCTCATGACTGAGGCCTCCCGGGGCGAGGGAGGGTATCTCAAGAACAAGGACGGCTACCGGTACCTTCAGGATTACGGGCTCGGCCCCCCCACGGACAAGCCGGTGCACCGCAAGATGGAGCTCGGCCCGCGCGACATCCTCTCGCGCTGCCACATCCAGGAGCATTTGAAGGGGCGGACGTTCGAGGGCCCCTACGGCGACTACGTCCACCTGGACCTCCGGCACCTCGGGGAGAAGGTGATCGACAAGAAGCTCCCCTTCGTGCGGGAGCTGGCGCGGAACTACGTGGGGATCGATCCCGTCTATGAGCCGATTCCCGTCCGCCCCGTGGTGCACTACATGATGGGCGGGATCTCCACCGACATCAGCGGCAAGACATCGCTCGACGGTCTTTATGCAGCGGGAGAGACGGCGTGCGTGTCCATCAACGGCGCCAACCGGCTCGGCTCCAACTCGCTCACCGAGTTGCTCGTCTTCGGGGCGCGCGCCGGACGGGCCGCGGCCCGGTACGCGCTGGAGCGGCCGGCTCTCAGGTCGAATCCCATCGCGCAGCTTGTGAGCGACGAGCGGAAGCGGCTCGATCAGCGGTTCCTCCGGGCGGATGGGCGCGAGCGGATCGCCGACATCCGGGAAGAGATGCAGAACGCCATGGAGAAGGGCGTGGGCATCTACCGGAACCAGGCGGAGATGAAGGAGACCTGCGAGACTCTGCGGAAGCTCCGCGAGCGCTTCGCCCACATCGGCCTCGCGGACCGCGACGCGGTCTTCAACACGGAGCTGATCGCCGCGCTGGAGCTCGAGTGTCTGCTGGACGTGGCGGAGGCGGTCGCCCACTCCGCGCTCGCGCGCGAGGAGTCCCGGGGCTCGCACACCCGGACCGACTTCCCCAAGCGTGACGACGCGCGCTTCCTGAAGCACTCGCTCGCGTACCGGACTCCGGGTGGCTCGCGCATCGAGTATCTCCCGGTGACGATCACCCGCTGGCCTCCCGAAGAACGCAAATACTGAGAGGAGACGATGAGCGAGGAGACGATCACGCTGGAGGTGACCCGCTACCGACCCGGCCACGACCGTGAGCCGCGCGCCCAAACCTTCAGCGTCCCGTACCGGAAGGATTGGGTGGTCCTGGATGCCCTGAACCACATCAAGGACCGGACGGACGGGACCCTGTCGTACCGCTGGTCGTGCCGCATGGGGGTGTGCGGGAGCTGCGGGATGATGGTGAACGGCGTCCCCAAGCTCACGTGCGCCGCCTTCCTCCGGGACTACCACCCCGGCCCGATCCGGGTGGAGCCCTTGGCCAATTTCCCGGTGGTTCGGGATCTGGTGATCTCCCTGGACGATTTCATGGAGAAGCTTCGCCGCGTCAAACCCTGGATCATCCGCGAGGTGGAGAAGCCGGTCGCGGAGGGCGAGTATCTGCAGACGCCGGCCCAGCTCGACCTCTACAAGCAGTTCAGCATGTGCATCAACTGCATGCTCTGCTACGCCGCGTGCCCCGTGTATGGCCTGGACCCGGTGTTCATCGGCCCCGCCGCCATCGCCCTGGGCTACCGCTACAACCTTGATTCCCGCGACGAGGGCTACCGCATCCGCCAGCCGATCCTCACCGAGGCGGTGGGCGTCTGGGACTGCACCTTCGTCGGGGAGTGCTCGGTGGTGTGTCCGAAGGGCGTGGACCCCGCGGCCGCCATCCAGCGCTCGAAAGTGGCAGGCGCCAAGGAGTGGTTCATGTCCATGCTCCTGCCGTGGGGAGGCCGATGACAACCGTACCGCGCCGCGACCGCCCCGGGTTCTACTACCCCAAGCCTCCCGCCACCTGGTGGCTCAGGCGCCCCAACTACGTCCTCTTCATGCTGCGCGAGCTGTCGAGCGTGTTCATCGCGATCTTCCTGGTGCTCCTGCTGGTCCAAATCCATCAGCTTTCTCAGGGCCCGGCGGCGTACGCGGCGTTCGTCGAGAGGCTCCGCTCCCCGGGGTGGATCGCCTTCCACGTCGTGGCCCTCGCCTTCGCCCTCTACCACAGCATCACCTGGTTCAACCTGACGGCCGTCGTGCAGGTCGTCCGATTGGGGGAGCGCCAGGTGCCGCCTCGGCTGGTCGCAGCCGCGAACTTCCTCCTCTGGGGCGTCGTCTCGCTGGTTATCCTGTTCTTCTTTCTCCTCGGGGGCTGAGCCATGTCCACGCGGAAGACCAGCGAGCCGTTCTGGTGGGGGCTCTTTTCGGTGGGGGGCGTGGTCGCGGCCTTCCTGGTCCCTGTCCACCTCTTTCTCCACGGCCTGGCGGTCCCCCTGGGATGGATCCCTGTGAGCCCCGCGCGGATTCAGGCGCTCGTCGGGCACCCGTTGATCAAGCTCTATCTGTTCGTGCTCATCGCGCTCCCCCTCTATCACTGGGCCCATCGCTTCCGTTTTATCCTGGAGGACGTCGGCCTCCACGCCCTGAGGGCGCCCATCGCGGTCCTTTCCTATGGCTCTGCCGTGGTGGGCACCGTTCTCACGTTATGGGTGTTGCTCCGGTAGATGAAGATCCACGAGTACCAGGCCAAGGTGATCCTCCGGGAGTTCGGCGTGCCGGTGCCTGCCGGCGACGTCGCCGAGACGCCCGCCGCCGCCCTGGCGATCGCCCAGAAGCTCGGCGGCCGTGTGGTGGTGAAGGCCCAGGTGCACGCCGGGGGCCGCGGCAAGGGTGGGGGGATCAAGCTCGCCGACGATCCGCCCGGCGCCGAGGCGGCGGCGGGGCAGATCCTCGGGATGCGCCTCAAGACGCCCCAGACGCCGCCCGAGGGGATCGAGGTGCGGCGCGTCCTCGTGGAGGAGGCCTCGCCGATCCGGCAGGAGCTCTACCTCTCTGTCACGCTCGATCGGGCAAGGGTCACGCCTGTCGTGATGGCCTCGGAGGCCGGCGGCATGGAGATCGAGGAGGTGGCGGCCAGGTCGCCCGAAAAGATTCTCCGCGAGTGGGCGCACCCCGCCCTCGGGCTCCAGGCCTTCCAGGCGCGGACGCTCGCCTTCGGCCTCGGGCTCTCGGGAGACCGCTTCAAGGCCGCCGTCGCGGCCATCCTGAACTTCTACCAGTGCTATCTCGCCAAGGACTGCTCGCTGGCCGAGATCAACCCGCTGGTGGTGACGGCCGACGGCCGCCTCCTGGCGCTCGACGCCAAGCTCAACTTCGACGACAACGCCCTCTACCGCCACCCCGAGATCCGGGAGCTCCGAGACATCAACGAGGAAGACCCGCTGGACGTCGAGGCCTCCAAGTTCAACCTCAACTACATCAAGCTCAGCGGCAACGTGGGCTGCATGGTGAACGGCGCCGGGCTCGCCATGGCCACTATGGACATCATCAAGCTGGCCGGCGGCGAGCCCGCCAATTTCCTGGACGTCGGCGGCGGGGCTTCGCCCGAGCAGATCGAGAACGCCTTCCGCATCCTGTCCTCCGACCCGAGCGTAAAGGCGGTCTTCATCAACGTCTTCGGCGGGATCCTCCGGTGCGACCGCCTGGCGGAGGGGGTCATCGCAGCGGTGAAGAAGCTCGGTCTCCGGCTGCCCGTGGTGGTGCGAATGGAGGGCACCAACGTGGAGCTCGGCAAGAAGATGCTGGCCGAGTCGGGGCTCGCCCTCACGACGGCCGACGATATGGGCGCCGGCGCCCGCAAGGTCGTCGAGCTCGCGCGGAGGGCCGCGTGAGTATCCTGGTGGACAAGAACACCCGTGTCGTCGTCCAGGGGATCACCGGGCGTGAGGGCGCCTTCCACGCCGCGCGCTGCAAAGAGTACGGCACGACCGTGGTCGGGGGCGTGACCCCGGGCAAGGGCGGGACGACCCACGACGGCTTCCCCGTGTGGAACACCGTCGCCGAGGCGGTCGCCCAGGAAGGCGCCAACTGCGCGCTGATCTTCGTCCCGCCTGCGGCCGCCGCCGATGCCATCATGGAGGCCGCCGCGACCGGCGTCTCCCTCATCGTGTGCATCACCGAGGGCATCCCCGTTGCCGACATGGTGCGGGCGAAACACTGCCTCGCCTCGACGGGGAGCCGGCTCATCGGGCCCAACTGTCCCGGCGTGATCACGCCGGGCCAGGCCAAGATCGGCATCATGCCCGGCCACATCCACACGCCGGGCCCGGTCGGCGTCGTCTCGCGGAGCGGCACCCTGACCTACGAGGTCGTTCACCAGCTCACGCAGCGGGGGATCGGCCAGTCCACCTGCGTCGGCATCGGCGGGGATCCGGTCAACGGGACGAGCTTCGTAGATGTGCTCCGGCTCTTCAGCGAAGATCCTGAGACGCGGGCGATCATGCTGATCGGCGAGATCGGCGTGACGGCTGAGGAGGACGCAGCGGTGTACATCAAAGCGCACGTCAAGAAAGCCGTCGTCGCCTTCATCTGCGGTCAGACGGCGCCGCCGGGACGCCGGATGGGGCACGCGGGCGCGATCATTGCCGGGGGCAAGGGGACGGCGGCGGAGAAGATGGCGGCGCTGGGCGCTGCCGGGGTAACCTTGGTGAAGAGCCCCGCCGACATGGGCGCGACGGTCGAGCGCGTCCTCCGAGTCGCCTGATGGGCGTCGAGCGGACCCTGCTCATCGTGAAGCCGGATGCCGTCGCCAAGGGTGGTGCCGGCAAGATCATCAGCCGCTTCGAGGAGGCAGGGCTCAAGATCCTGGCGGCGAAGATGGTCCACCTGACGAAGGAGCAGGCCGCGGGCTTCTATATCGTGCACAAGGACCGCCCGTTCTATCGGAGCCTCTGCGCTTTCATGACGCAGGGCCCCTGCATTCCCATGGTGCTCGAGGGGGAGAACGCCATCAGCCGGGTGCGGGAGCTGATGGGGGCCACCGACCCGTCCAAGGCGGCGCCGGGGACCATCCGCCGGGAGTTTGCGTCGTCCATCGAGTCGAACGCGGTGCATGGCTCCGACTCCCCCGAGTCGGCCGCCTTCGAGATTCCCTACTTCTTCGGCGCCCCGGAGATTTTCCCGCGGTGATCGAGCTGGCCGTCGCGATTCCCCAGACCTTCCTCCAGGGGTCCGTGGACACGGTTCGGATCCGGAGCTACCTGGCCCGCGCCGACAAGTTGGGCTTCCACAGCGCGTGGGTCGTGGAGCAGATCCTGGGCTCCATTCCAAGCCTCGAGCCGGTGGAGCTCCTCACCTACTCGGTCGCGGTGACCGAGCGGATTCGCCTGGGGTCGGCTGTGTTGCTGAGCGCGCTGAGGAGCCCGGTCCACCTGGCGAAGAGCCTCGCGACCCTCGATCACCTGAGCGGCGGCCGCCTCATCGTCGGCGTTGGGCTCGGGGGCAATGCGGCGGTCTATCCGGCCTACGGCATCTCGGCCGAGCACCGCGCGGCCCGCTTCGCGGAGGGGATCCGGCTCATGAAGCGGCTCTGGACCGAGCCGCGCGTCACGTTCGAGGGGGAGTTCTGGCGGCTCCAGAACGCCTCCATGGAGCCCAAGCCACTCCAGAAGCCGCACCCGCCGATCTGGTTCGGCGCCCATCATCCGAACGCCCTCAAGCGGGCCGCCGAGCTGGGCGACGGCTTCATGGGTGCGGGCTCGCTGTCGACCGCCAAGTTCGCCGACGAGGTCCGGCTGCTCCGGAAGCTTCTCCAGGACGCGGGGCGCGATCCGGGAGCGT
Source organism: Candidatus Rokuibacteriota bacterium (assembly GCA_016179965.1). Lineage (GTDB taxonomy): Bacteria > Methylomirabilota > Methylomirabilia > Rokubacteriales > CSP1-6 > CSP1-6. Next base: position 12,776 of record JACPCF010000129.1, read on the forward strand.
TCCCCATCGGCAAGCGCGTGTACATCGCCATTGATAAGGACAAGGCTCGGGCGGCCAGGCGGCTCGCCGAGTGGTTCGGCGCCTTCTACGGGAAGCCCCAGCTGGCGGAGGAAGTCTCGGTCTGGGGGCCGGCCGATGAGTGCGTGGACCGTCTGAGAGAGGTTGTCGCGGCCGGAGCCCGGCTCGTCATGCTCCACCCGGTGTTCGACGAGCTGGAACACCTGGAGCAGTTCGCCTCGGTCATCGCGCCCGGATTCAAAGCCTAGGGAGGGTCTCCCATGGGGAGCGAGCTCGAGGAATTCTACGCTGAGCTAGAGCGACGCCGGCTGGTCGCCCTCTGGCGCGTGGTCCGGGGACTGATGCCCAGCCAGCCCCGGTCCCGCTTTGTGCCGCACCTCTGGCGATGGAAAGACCTCCAGGCGCTCGCCACCAGTGCCGCGGAACTGGTGGTGGTGGACCGCGCCGCCGAGCGGCGTGTCCTGGGGCTGGAGAATCCGGGCGTCCCGGGCAGCTGCGCGGCCACACCGACCCTCTGGGCCGCCGTCCAGATCCTGCTTCCAGGCGAAGTGGCGCCTGCCCACCGGCACTCGCAGGGCGCCATCCGGTTCATTCTCGAGGGCGAGGGAGCTTACACGACGGTCGAGGGCGGGAAGTACGTGATGCGTCGGGGCGACCTTGTCCTGACGCCGCCCTGGCTCTGGCACGATCACGGCAACGTGGGCCAGGAGCCCACGATCTGGTTCGACGGGCTCGACATTCCCCTGGTCGGCCTGCTGGACGCGAGCTTCTTCGAGCAGTTTCACGAACAGGCGCAGCCGGCAGGCGACGCGCCGCACCACCGGTGGTCGTATCCGTGGATCGAGACGGGACCCGCCCTGATGCGGCTCGGAGACCGGGACGCGAGCCCCTTTGACGATCTCGCCCTTCAGTACGTCAACGCATCCGGCGGCCCCGTGCTCCCGACGCTCGCCTGTTGGGTTCAGCGCCTCAGGTCGGGCGTCCACACCCGCGCCCATCGCCACGTCTCGAGCGCGGTGTATGTGGTCTTCGAGGGGAGCGGGTTCAGCGTGCTCGACGGCGAGCGCTTTGCCTGGGGGCCGGGAGACATGTTCGCCGTGCCCCCGTGGACGTGGCACGAGCACGCCAATTCCTCCTCCGAGCGCGAGGCGATTCTCTTCTCGATCCAGGACACGCCGGTGCTCCAGGCGCTCGGCCTCTACCGCGAGGAGGCGTATGAGGCGCACGGCGGGCCGCAGCCCGTCACGCGCGAGTTCGCCGGCTGATTGGCGCCAGGCGTGATCACGCCGGTCGCTGACGTCCCGGAGCGCTTCAACGCCGCGGCGTTCTTCGTGGACCGGCACCTGGCCGAGGGGCGGGGCGGCCGCGCCGTCTTCCGCTACCGGGGCCGCCGCGTCACCTACGCCGAGCTGGCCGAGCGCGTCAACCGCTTCGGCAACGCCCTCCTGGACCTGGGGGTCGAGATCGAGAATCGGGTCCTCCTGATCCTGCCCGACTGCCCGGAGTTCGCCGAGGCCTTCTGGGGCGCCATCAAGATCGGCGCCGTGCCCGTTCCCGTGAATCCCTGGCTTAAGAGCGCCGACTACGCTTTTCTCCTGGAGGACAGCCGCGCCAAGGTCGTGGTCGCCGGGGCCGAGGCTGCGACCCAAGTCATTTCACTGGGGGATCAGTGCCGCTCTCTCCGCAATGTCGTCGTCGTGGGAGACCGCGGGGCGAACGCGCTCGGCTATGAAGAGCTGCTCGCGCGCGCCTCCACCTCCCTGGAGCCGGCCGACACCAGCCGTGACGACGTGGCCCTCTGGGGGTACACCTCGGGGTCCACGGGGAAGCCGAAGGCCGCGGTTCATCTCCAGCGGGATCTCCTCTTCGCCGCCGATCTGGTCGGCTGGCAGATTTTCGGCATCGCCCCCGACGATCTGGTCTT
>JACPCF010000130.1 GCA_016179965.1 Candidatus Rokuibacteriota bacterium
ACGAGGTCCAGGAACTGCTTCAGGATCCGCGCCGTCGCTCCCCAAATCGTAACGCCCCGGTACTTGTAGAAGTACACCGGCGAGGTGTGGTCGTTCCGCTCCCAGATCTCCACCCGAAAGTTGGCCGGGTCGAGCAGCGCGTCCAGTGGCATTTCCAGGACCCGCTCGATCTCCTTGCCATCGGGCCGGTAGCGGACCGGTTTTCGGATCACCCCGACGAAGGGCGTGATGACGAACCGGGTGGCGCGCGTCTCGGTGTCATCCAGCGTCCCGAGGATCTCCACCGCCGAGGCGGGAAGGCCGATCTCCTCCTCCGCCTCCCTGAGCGCGGCCTCGAGGCGCGACCCATCCGACGTCTCCACGATACCGCCCGGGAAGGCGATCTGGCCCCTGTGGTGGGCCACCCGCTCGGTCCGCTTGGCGAAGACGACGCGCGGCCCACCCCGGTTCCTGAGGAGGAGGAGCACCGCCGCGGGAACCAGGCCTCCCCGCTCGACCACCTTGCGGGGGCGGTCGGCCAGCGCCGCCTCGATCTTCTTCCTGAGCGTCTCGAAATCCACTAGCGCGCCTTGAACTCGGGCTTCCGCTTCTCGGCGAATGCCTTGGGCCCCTCCACTGCGTCCTCGGTCCCCCGGAGCGAGGCGGAGAGGAACGCCTCCAGCCTCAGGCCATCCGCGAGCGGCATGGTGAGCCCGCGGATCACCGCCTCCTTGGCCGCCCTCACCGCGAGTGGTCCACGCTCGCAGAGGGTTTGAGCCCATTCCATCGCCGTCGGCATCAGCTCGGGGAGCGGGACCACCTTGTTCACGAGCCCGATCCGGTAGGCCTCGGCCGCGTCAATGGTCTGGGCCATCAGGATCATCTCCATGGCCCTGGCGAGCGGCACGGCGCGCGGGAGCCGCTGGGTCCCGCCGGCGCCCGGCATGATCGCCCAGCGCACCTCGGTCAGCCCGAACGTCGCGTTGGGCGACGCCAGCCTGATGTCGCAGGCCAGCGCCAGCTCGAGCCCCCCGGCCAGGCAGTAGCCGTTGACGGCGGCGATCATAGGTTTCCAGATCTCCAGCCCGCGGGTGATGCCGCCGAGGCCCATCTCCCGGTCCCGCCGCTGACCCGGCGCGAACGTCCGGGGAATCATCTTCTTCAAATCGGCTCCCGCCGAGAACGCCTTGTCCCCCGTCCCGGTCAGGATGGCCACCCACGCGGAATCATCTTCGCGGAAGCGGGTCCAGGCCTGAACCAGCGCCTCCTGGGTGTCGGGGTCCACGGAGTTCATCGCCTCGGGCCGGTTGAGCGTGATCGTCACGATCTTGTCCTTCTGCTCGTAGAGCACAGGCGGCATGGGACACCTCCAGTTGGATGAATGCGCTGCTCAGCTTGCGGGCTGGACCTCCGGCACGGGTCGGAGCCGCTGGAACGCCCAGACGGCGGCGAGGAGGACGAAGCCGGCCATGTCGGTGTAGATCCCGGGCTTGATCAAGAGGAGGGCGGCGGCGACCAGGGTGAACCGCTCGATCCAGTTAGCGGGCCTGAGCAAGAAGCCCATAGCCCCCGCCGCCAGCGCGATCACGCCCACGCACGCGGTCACGGTGGCCCAGGCGATTTCGAGCCAGGGGCCCTGCAAGAGGAGGGCCGGCGCGTACACGAACATGTAGGGCGCGATGAAGCCCGCGAGTCCCAGCCGCGTGGCGATGATCCCAGTCTTAACCCAGTTGGAGCGCGCGATGGCGGCCGCCACGTACACAGCGGCGCAGACCGGGGGCGTGATCGCCGAAATGATCGCGAAGTAGAAGACGAAGAGGTGGGCCGCCAGCGGGATCACCCCGAGCTTGATGAGGGCGGGGGCCACCACGGAGGCGGCAAGGACGTAGGCCGCCGTGGTGGGGAGCCCCATCCCGAGGATGATGCACACGACCATCGCGAAGAAGAGCGCGGCGAGGAGGCTCTGGCCGCTGGCCCCGATGATGAACTCGGAGAGCTTGATGCCGATACCGGTCAGGTTGATCATCCCGATGAGGATCCCCGCCGCCCCGATGAGCGTCGCGACCAGCACGATCCCCTTCCCGCCGGCCTCGAGGGCCTGCACGATCCCCCAGCAGCGCAGACGAAAAGCGGCCCAGGAGGTCGCCGAGACCAGGAAGATCGCGAGCGATGCCACGATAGACCAGAAGGTGGAGGTCCCGGCGGTGTAGCCCTGGAGGAGGAAGTACGTGAGGAGGATCACCGGGACGAAGAGCGCGGCGGAGCGGCGCCAGGCGAACACCTCGCGCGCCCGGGGGAGAAGCGCGGCCGGGATGGTCTCGAGTCTGAGGCGGCGCGCCTCGAAGTGAATCGCCGCGCCACAGCCGAGGTAGTACAGGATGGCAGGGAGCGCGGCGGCGATTGCGATCTGGACGTACTGGATCTGGAGGAGCTCGGCCATGATGAAGGCTCCCGCCCCCATGACGGGCGGCATGATCTGCCCGCCGGTGGACGCCGTCGCCTCCACCGCCGCCGCGAACTCCGGCTTGTACTTGAGCCGCTTCATCAGCGGGATGTTGAAGATCCCATCCACCACGACGTTAGCCACCGCGGAGCCCGAGATCGTTCCGAAGAAGGCTGAGGAGAAGACCGAGACCTTGGCGGGCCCGCCATAGGAGCGCCCCGCAATGAGCTTGGCCAGGTCCACGAAGGTCTCGCCGCCTCCCGTGTGGTAGAGGACGGCGCCGAACACGAGGAAGATGGCGACCAGCGTGGCCGAGATGCCGGTGACCGTGCCGAGGATCCCCTGGGTGGAGAGGTAGAGCAATTCCTGGATGGAGATCCAGGAGAATCCCCGGTGGCCCCAGGTCCCGGGGATCCAGGCGCCGAAGAAGGCGTACGCGATTCCCAGGGCCCCAAGGACGGTAAAGGTCAGACCGATCGTCCGGCGCGCCGCCTCCAGCGTGAGGAGGGTGACGAGCGTCCCGAGAATAATCCCGGTGGGCGTCGACTCGGAGGGATTCTCCATGATCCAGTTGTAATGGACGACGATGTAGGCGAACGCAACGAGCGCGAGGCCGGCAAACGCCCAATCGAACAGTGAGGGCCGGTGGGCGGGAGACCGGCCCGGGCGGACTGGATAGAGCAGGAAGCAGAGGACGAACGCGAAGGAGAGGTGGATCGAGCGCTGGATCAGGTCGGGGTAGGCGCCGACGAAGGGAGCGGCCGTCCAGATGTGGAAGAGGGCAAAGGCGATCGCGACAAGGCCGGCGCCCCCGCCGATCCACCCGGAGAGCGTCCGGGCTTCGGCCTCCTCGGTCTTGACGCCCTCGGGAAGCTGGGCCGCCTCGACTTCGGCCACGCCGGCCTATCGCGCCTCGGCCGGGACCAGGTGATCGGGGATCCGGAGCCCCTTCTCCCGGTAGTACTTGATCGCGCCGGCATGAAGCGGGGAAAGCGAGAGCTCCAGCGTCACCTTGACCATGTCCTCGGCAAGCCCCTTGAAAGCGGCCTTCTGGTGCTCCTTGTCCTCCATCACCGCCTTGACGAGCTTATAGGCCACGTCGTTCGGGAGGGATTTGGGAGCCGCGAACCCGACCACCACGCCCTGGGCCCAGAACTCCCCCATCCCTTTGACGGAGCCCGCCGGCACTCTCAACCACGGATAATAGGGGAACTTTTCCTTGACCTTCTTGACCTGGTCGTCAGAGAAGGGCAGAACGCGGATCGGGTTCGTGGCGGCGATGTCCATCATGGAGGCGTCGAGCCGGAAGCCGTCGGCGGCCTTGGCGTACCCGACGATCCGTTTGTCCTTGATGGCATCCACGAGGTCAGAGGCACCTCCACGAACCCAGTCCGCTTTGATTCCGAGGTGAGTGAGGGTCGCCTCCGTCATCTTCTCGGTAGCGGCCCCCCGGAACCCGGGACTGAACTTCTTGCCGGTCAAGTCTTCGACCGACTTGATCCCCGTCTCCTCCCGCACGCTGATGTAGATGGCTGACACGGTGTAGAACCACAGATTGCGGACATCGGGAAAGGGCGTGTCCTTCCAGATGGCCTCCCCCCTGTGGGCAAGGTACGCCTGATCGCTGGTCATCAGCCCGTAGTCGACGGTCCCCTTCAGCATGCGCTTGAGGTTGTCCACCGTGGCGCCGGTCTCCACCACGGTCACGTCCACGTCCGGCACGACGCTGTTGATGGCCTTGGCCTGCCCCACGCAGTAGGCAAAATGGCTGGAGGCCGTGGCCGTGCACCCCATCGCCAGCCGCTTCTTCTGGGCGTCGGCCGGCCCGGCCAGCGCTATCCCCAAGGCCACAGTTCCCACGACGATCGCGCGCCAGTTCATCGGAGTCCTCCTCTGGGTTATCCGCTGAGCCGGGCCAGGACAGCCTCGGCCTCAGCCATGATCTCCTCGACCACGCGGCGGGCCGGCTTGATCGCATGGATCAGCCCCGCCGACTGGCCGCACGCCGCGCTCCCGTGCTCCACGTCCCCCAGCTCCCGCGCGCGGATGGTCGCCTCCCGACCCACGGCGTACACCTGAGCGGGGAACGGCTTGATCTCGCGCTCGCGCCCTTCCCAGGACTTCGTGAACGCGTTCTTGATGAGCCGGCACGGCTTGCCGGTCGCGGCCCGGGTCACCACGGTCCCTTCCTCATCGATCTGGACAATCCGATCTTTGTAGTTCTGGTGGCTGTAGGCCTCCGGCGTGGCGATGAAGCGCGTGCCCATCCACACCCCCACCGCGCCGAGCGCCAGCGCCGCCACCAGGCCGCGGCCGTCGGCGATTCCCCCCGCGGCGGCCACAAGCGTCGGCGAGACCGCGTCCACCACCGCGGGAATCAGCACGAGCCCCGCGACGCGTCCCGTATGCCCTCCGGCCTCGTGCCCCTGGGCGATCACCACGTCCACCCCGTTGGCCGCGTGGTCCTTGGCCTGCTTCACGTTCCCGCAGAGCGCCATGACCTTCATCCCGAGCCCATGCGCCTCGGCGGTCACCGGCCCCGGGTTTCCCAGGCCGGCGATCAGCACCGGCACGCGCTCCTCCAGCGTCACCTCCACCCAGCCCTTGACGTCGTCGCTGAACTGCTCGGCTTCCTTCCCCGTGATCCGGATCGCCGCGAAGAGGATGTCCACACCGAAGGGCTTGTCCGTTCCGTCCCGGACCTGACGGATCGCCTTCCTCAGCTGGTCGGGCGTGTGATAGACGGCCGCGATGACGCCTAACCCCCCGGCCTCGGAGACGGCAGCCGCCAGCTCGGAGCGGGCGACAAAGCCCATTCCCGCCTGACAGATGGGATAGCGAATGCCCAGCAGATCGCAGAGGGGCGTGTGGAGGGACAGCCTGGCTGGCATGGCGCTGGCCAGCATATCGGAAACGCGGAGCCGAGTAAAGCGGTCCCCCCTCACCCTGCCCTCTCCCCGTCGGGGAGAGGGAAGCTCAGGCTATCGACCTCCCGCGGCCAGCGGGTAGAGGCGCGCGCAGTTGTCCCAGAGGATCTTCGCCTTGGTCTTGTCGCTGATCCCTTCGAGGCCAAGGAACTCGTTGATCGCCTCGGGAAACAGGCCGTCGGAATGCGGGTAGTCCGTCGAGACCACGATGTTGTCGTCCCCGACGGCTTCCACCACCTGCCGGAGCACTTTCTCGTCAGCGTCCGTGGCCACGTAGCACTGGCGGAAGAAGTACTCGCTCGGCAGGGCTGAGACCCGGACCTCAGAGCCCGGGCCGAACTTCTCCCAGGTCTCGTCGAGCCGCCAGAGCCACCACGGGAGCCAGCCGCACGTCCCCTCGAGGAAGGCGCACCTGAGCCCCGGATGGCGGTCCAGCACGCCGCCCGCCGCCAGGCTCGCGAAGGCGAGCATCAGCTCCACGGGGTTTCGGGCCGCTGTGCCGATCATGCGCCCGTTCGGGTGGTCGAGCATGCGCTGGGCGATGTCGTCCCTGAGCGACGAGAGCCCCGTCGGGTGGAAGCCGACCGGGACCCCCAGCTCCTCGATCGCGTCCCAGAGGGGGTCGAAGTAGGGATCGTGGATGTGCCGCCCGTTGACCGGGTTCGGGTTACCGACAACCGCGACCGCACCTAGCTCCCTCACCGCGCGCCGGGCCTCCTCCACGGCGAGACCGACATCGTGGAACGCAACCTGGGCGGCGAACTTGAGCCGGGCGGGGTCGGCCGCGCAATAGCCGTGAGTCCAGTTGTTATGGGCCCGTGCGAGCGCGGCGGCCAGCTCAGGGTCGAGGTCGTCGTGCATCAGAACCTGCCGGCCGCGCGTGCCGTAGAGGATCGCCACATCGATCCCCTCGATGTCCATAGCCAGGAGGTGCGACGTCGTGTCATACCCCCGCGCCACGGCGACGTCGTAGTGAGGGTGGCGGGCAAAGGCCCGGTGTTGGAGGTCGGCCGCGGCCCGCACCGACGGCGCCCTCAACGTCATCTCGCCGATGGTGAGGTCCCCGATGCGGATGGTCGGCTGGTTCGACGGCCCCTCCGGGGCCCGCGCGAAGGTCGGGGCGAACCTTCGAAACGGCTCGTCCAGGTAGCGCTGCCAGAGGTCGTCGGGCTCCATCGTGTGCAGGTCGCTATCCATCACCCTGAACCCGCGCTTGGCCATCACACGCCTCCTCGGATGTCCGTTACAGCTCGTCGAGCAGGGCCTTCGCTTCTTTCAAGTCTCTGGTATCCGACCCCTCACCGAACCAACGGTAGATCTCCGTTAGGATTCGTTGGGCGTCTTCACGCTTCCCCTGGCGACGGAGAAGCCGACTCAGGCTCATCGCCGCACGCAGTTCGAACGACTTCTCTTGCCGATCGCAGGCAATCTCAATGGCTCGCCGAAAACAGGTCGCTGCCTCTTGGGCGACATCGGCCCCCTGCTTCAGCAGGAGCTCCCCCTTGATTCGATGGAGCTCCGCGGCATAGAACCCCCCGGCGCTCTCTGGCGCGATCGCCAACAACACCCGGAGCCCTTCCTCCGGCTGTCCCACCCTCCCGTAGGCGTCCGCGAGTAGACAGAGGCAGAAGGCGTCTCTCCATGCCCGCCCTGCAGCCCGGCTGGGAGTTAGTCCCCGGTGGACCTGCGCGACGCGGTCTTCACCCCGCCCCCGTTCAACGATCGTGCGGGCCACGAAGATGGAGGCGTCTTCCGCCCAGGTCGAGAATCCCTGGGGCGTCGCGAGCGCGACCAGTGTTTCCGCTTTCTCTCGCGCGGCCTCATGATCCCCCAGGTGATAGAGGACCCAGGCAGCGAAGTAGAGCGCAATGACGGTTGTGAGAGGGTGCGACAGCTCCCGGGCAAGGCTCAGCGCCTCGAGCATGCTTTTCAGAGCCTGATCGGGATAGCCAAGCTGCCATGAGGCCATCGCCGAAACGTTCCGGCAGCAGACACCCGGGTCGTGGGCACCATAAAGGAACGCGAGCGATCGGTGCTGCTGGCGATCATAGAGCACCAGCCCCTGCTTCAGGTGCGCCTGAGCCGCGACGGCGTTTCCCATCCCGACCAGGGTCGCCCACAACGTGTGATGAGCCTCCACGAGGAGCGCGGAGTCTCGCCCTTCCCGAGCTACCGACAGGAGACGTTCACCGATCTCCTGCGAGTTCCGGTACCGGCCCTGAGAATAACTCGCGTACCACAGTCCCCAGAGCACCGGGAAGAGCCGGGACGTATCCTCCAGCCGGTCGCACAGTTCTCGCGCGTGAAGGTATGAGGCCTCGACCTCTGGGGCATTGGCCCCCTTGATCGCGATGAGGGCGGGACCCAGGGCGATTCGAATCTCCAGGGCCTCAGCAAGCGTGTCCCGACTCTCCGGGAGCTCTCCGAGGACCTTCAACGCCTGCTCGAAGAATTCCAGCGCCTCCCGGTTGGCCGAGCGCGCGACGGCCTTGGCGCCGGCTTGGCGGAGATACCGCACGGCTTTGTTCCAGACGGCCCCGCGGAGCGCGTGATGGGCCAGCCGTTCAGCCTGTTCCATCAACCGGCTGGCATAGAGCGTCTCCATGGCGTCCACGATCCGGGCGTGGAGGGCCCGCTGCCGCTCGTGGAGGAGGCTCTGATACGTCACCTCATGCGTCAGGGAGTGCTTGAAGGTGTACTCGAGGTCGGGAAAGAGGCTGGTCTCATAGAGGAACTCGCCGGCCTGGAGCCGGGCGAGCTGGCGGCGGAGCGCCTCCTCCGGCAAGTCGGCAATGGCCTGGAGTAGGGCGAGGGGAACATCCTTGCCGATCGCCGAGGCAGACTGGAGGAGGCCTTTGTTCTCGGGAGGGAGTCGGTCGATCCGGGCCGCCAGGACCGCCTGCACGCTGGCCGGGACTTGGACGCCGGGGAGGGCCTTCACGAGGCGGTAGGCCCCGCGCTCGCCAGCGAGAGCTTTTGTCTCCACCAAAGTCCGGACGCTCTCCTCGAGGAAGAAGGGGTTGCCCTCGGTCCGCTCGATCAGGAGCGGCTTGAGCGGTTGAAGAGTGGCATCATCTCCCAACAGGGCTTGGAGGAGCTCCTCAGCGCTTTCCGGAGGCAGCGGGTCGAGACGGAGTTGGCTATAGAAGGTCTTGCTCCCCCAGCCGTGCTGATATTCCGGGCGGTAGTTGACGAGCAGGAGGAGCTTCGCCGTCGGCAGGCTCTCAACCAGGGTGTCCAGGAGGGCCTGGGTCTCGGCGTCAATCCAGTGGAGATCCTCGAAGACCACCAGGAGCGGCTGGACCTGGCTCTCCCTGAGCAGGAGGCGCTTGACGGCACCGAGCGTCCGTTGCCGCCGCTGGGCCGGTTCGAGAACCTGCCACTCGGCGTCCTCGACCGGGACGTCCAGGAGGGCGAGGAACACGGGCAGCGTCGGCTCCAGGGCGCGGTCGAGCGTCAGGAGCTTGCCGGTGACGCGCTCGCGGATCTCGCGCTGATCGTCCCGATCCTGAATCTTGAAGTACGCTTTCAGGAGATCGATGACCGGGAGATAGGGGCTGGCCTTGCCGTAGGAAACCGACCCGCTTTCCAGGATAAGCCAGCCGTGCGTCCGATGCGAGTGGGAGAACTCCCAGACCAGTCGCGACTTGCCGACCCCGGGCTCGCCGACGAGGGCCACGACCTGGCCGTGGCCGGCGTGGGCCCGCTCCAGCGCCTGGCGGAGCTGGTCGACTTCGGCATCGCGGCCGACGAAGCGCGTGAGGCCGCGAGCCGCCGCAGCCTGGAGGCGGGTACGCACCACTCCCGCACCCGTGACCTCGCAAACCTCCACCGGCTCATTCACGCCCTTGATCGGGACCGGCCCGAGGGGCTTGACCTGCACATAACCCTCGGCGAGGCGAAGGGTGTCCGCGGTCATCAGGATTGATCCGGGCATCGCCATCTGCTCCATGCGCGCCGCCAGGTGGGTCGTCTGGCCGACGGCCGTGTAGTCCATGCGGAGGTCACTCCCGATGGACCGCACGACCACCTCGCCGGAGTTCAAGCCGACGCGCATCTGAAGGGGAATCGCCTCGCGGCGCTGGACCTCCACGGCGTAGCGCCTCACGGATTCCTGCATTCGGAGCGCGGCATAGCAGGCACGGACGGCGTGATCTTCGTGGGCGAGCGGCGCACCGAAGAGCGCCATGATACCGTCCCCCATCACCTGGTTCACCGTCCCCTCGTAGCGGTGGACGGCTTCCATCATGCGCTCGAGGACGGGATCCAGGAGCTTGCGGGCTTCCTCCGGGTCCCGGTCAGCCAGGAGCTCCATGGACCCCTTCAGGTCGGCGAAGAGGACCGTGACCTGCTTCCGCTCCCCTTCGAGGACGTCTCGGGAGGTAAGAATCTTCTCGGCCAGGTGCTTGGGGGTGTAGGCCTGGGGCGCGGCGAATCGAGGAGCCGGATGGGGGGCGGCTGCGAGGGGCTGCCCGCAGGCTCCACAGAATTTCCCACCTGGCGGCACGGAGGCCCCACAGGCCGGACAGGCCTGCTCGAGGCTGGCGCCGCACTCCTCGCAGAAGCGGACCCCTCCGCGATTGTCGAACCGGCACTGAGGACAGCGCATCAGCCAGACCCTAGCGTGTTAGGCCCACCAGCTCGGTGACGAGGCGCGTGGCGGACCAGAGCGGCAGCCAGCTGGAATGCCGGCCACTGCCGCCCGCCACGATGACGATCAGGTGGCCCGGCTCTGCCACGATGGGGACCAAGGTGTCGTCACCCGCCTCCTCGATCCAGGGTGGCCACGTCCGCTCCCCGTAGTTCCCCCGGCCGACCAGGTCCCGCTTGGGCAGGCGCGCACACTCGAAGAGGAAGCGCTTGACCGCCTCCTTCGTATATCCTGCCGCCGCGATCTCTCGAGCGTGCTCGGGGCAAAGGGCCACCAGCACCTGCCCCTGCCGCCCCTGGTAGTAGTAGCTCACGGCGCCCCAGGCTCGCATGGAGCCGGCGATCGTCTCGAGGATCTGCTCCCCCCGCTCCGACGTGTGGTCCGTCACCTGGTGAAACGCCCGGACCCCGGCGAGGCTCACGGTGCTCTGCTCGCGCCCGTAACCCAGCTCCACATGGAGCGGCTCCCACGGGCTTTCGTCCTCCGCTTCTGCCGTGCAGAAGCTGTACTCAGCGGGGAAGGCCTGGGTGGATTTCTTCATCTCGCCGGGGATCGCGCCACCGAGGTTCCTCATGACCAGGCGCAGCGCTCGACCGACCACGGCGTTCGCCCGATAGCCGGAGCCGAAGCAGGACGTGCCCCCGTTCACTCCCGCGCGCCGGGCCTCGGGACCGTTGACGATGACGAGCGGAGTCCCGCCTCCGGTGGTGACCCCGATCCCCCCGGGGTTGAATTCCTCCCTGAGCCCGGCGCGCACGGCGGCGAGCGCCAGGGGCGCGTGGAGCGGCATGGCTCCCGCCATCACAGCGTTGGCAGCGAACTTCTCGGCGGTGACGGTGCCGTTCCGGGGAGGCATGACGCCCAGGACGGCGGAGGGCGCGAGGCGCACGGCCTCCAGCAGTCGCGCCACTCGGTCTTCGGTGGGCGGGATCAAGGGCAGGCCGTCAGACCAGCCTCGCGCCTCGGCAGCGTCGGTGAACGCGTCGATGTCGGCCGGGAGCTCAACGCGGGAAGCTTCCAGCCCCGCGCGTCCCGATGGAGCCCCCAAAAGGGGGCGCGGCGCCGGCGCCGTCAGCGCGGCCAGGATCCGGGGGAAGGCGGCGCGCGCTAGTGCCTCTACCTCCACCGCCGGCCGGCTCGCCATCGGGTGCGGAACCAGAATGACCGCGTGGTGGGGCATACCGAGGGCCTCCGCCCGGAGCCGCGCCGCCTCGGCAAAGGCCTCGGTGACGACCGTCAGGGACGGCTTCCCCCGCCGCTCAGTCTCGATCCCGTCGTGGAGACCCCACGACGTGCACGACCCTCAGTCCGCGACGCCGTGGACGACGATGTCGCACTGCTTCAGGAGCTCGTCGAAGGCGTCGTCAGGGAGCGGAACGCTCGGGTTCGGCTTGCGCCGGCTCACAACGCTCCCGACGCCCGCCTTCTCCAGAAGCCCCCCGACGACGCGCATGAAGCGGTCGGAGTTAGTGCGGGCGTTGTCCACCAACCCCACCACGGCGCCGTCGAGGCGCGGCGGGCGCGGGGCCGCTTCGACGAGCTCCGCCCGGTCCTCGGCCGCGGGGTGGACGATGACTATGCTGCCGCCGCTCACTGGGCTAGCCACACCTTCATGAACGTGTTGTGGTCGTAGATCGTGGGCGAGACCTTGTAGTTGCGCACGCGCTTGTCCCGGAAGAACCACCCCTCGATCCACCCCACGCTGACCGCCGTCGTGTCCTGAGTCAGGAGGTGGCGCTGGAGCTCGTGATAGATCTGCCTGCGCTTCTCGCGGTTCTGCTCCTTGAGGCCGCGGTCGGCCAGCTCGTCCACCTTCGGGTCCGACCAGCGCCCCCAGTTGCTCCCCGAGCCGGTCGTGTAGATTAGGCCGAAGACGTCGCTCGGGTCCCCGGTGACCATGGCCCGGTCCTGGATGGCGATGAAGATGAAATCGCCCTTGCCGTACACCGCGAAGCCCGCGGCGCTCTCGTACGTCTTGAGCGTCCCCCGGATGCCGATCTTCCTGAGCTGGGCCAGAACCAGTTGGGCCCGGTCGATGTAGCCGCCCACAGAGCGGACTGCCGCCTCGACATCCACGCCGTTCGGGTAGTGCTTCTCGACCAGCCGCTTGGCCTCGGCGATGTCCTGGTCCTTGGGCTGCCGGCACCCCGGGAGCTTGTTGACCTCCTCCAGGGGCAGCGCGAAGTCTCCCACCAGCTTGGGATCAAGCATGGCGCAGGGCACCCCGGCCCCCTCCAGGGTCTTGGCGACCAGCTCCTGCCGGTCGATGGCCAGGTTCACCGCCTTCCGGAGGTCCGGGTTGTTGAAGGGCGGCTTCTGGGTATGCATGTAGACCAGCATGATGGTGTTGAGGGGGGACTGGTAGATCTCGACCTCCTCCCCCCGGGCTCGCTTGACCTCATCAGCCTCGGTCTTCTTCATCGGGGGCCAGGTGTCCCAGAGCACGATCCTGCCCGCCTTCGCGGCCGCGACCTGGGTCGGGACGCCCTTCAGGACGAACTGCTTCACCCCGTCCAGGTACGGCAGGCCCGGGATGAAGTAGTCCTTGTTCTTCTCCCACTCGATGACGCTATCCCGCTCGTAGCGCTTGAACTTGAAGGGACCCGTGCCGATCTGGGCCTCCGGCCTCGTCAGGTCGCCATATTTTTCAAGGATGTGCTTCGCCGCGACCCGGCACCAGGCGGAAGCGACGGAGGAGACGAAGGGGGCGGCTGGGAACTTCAGCTGGAACTGCACCGTGTGCGGGTCCAGCATCTCTACGCTCGCCACCAGCGGCTTCAGCATCGAGCCGCAGCGTGGGCTCTGAAAGTTAGGGTTCAGGACCCGATCGAAGGTCGCCTTCACATCGGCGGCGCTGAAGGGCTGGCCGTCGTGCCACTTGACGCCTTTGCGAAGGTGGAACGTGTAGGCCTTGCCATCCGGCGAGACCGTCCAGCGCTCGGCCAGGTCCCCTGTGATCTTGGTTGGGTCGTCGGGATCATAGTGGAGGAGGCTGCTGTAGACTCCCGCCAGGGCCTGCTGGACAGAGAGCGGCGACTCGGCGTGGATGTCGAGGCGTCCCGGGTCGGCGTACACGTACCAGTTGAGGACCCCGCCGTACCGGGGCTTCTCCTGGGCGGCCGCTCCCGATGCGCTCAGACCGAGCAGCAGGGCAAGGGTCAGCGTAAGGACGACTGACTTTCTCATCGATAATCCTCCTCTTTGTCTAAGCTCCCGCTCATCCGAGCCCGCCCCGGAGGCGCGGATCCGTGACGTCGCGGATCGCGTCCCCGAGGAGGTTCAGCCCGAAGACCGTCAGGCTGATCGCGAGACCCGGAAACCAAATCATCCAGGGCGCCGTCTCCATGGCCTGGGTGCCCGCCGTCAGCATCCCTCCCCAGGAGGGCTCATCGGGCGGGACACCCAACCCAAGGAAGCTAAGCGCCGCCTCCACGACGATCGCATAGGAGATGTTCACGGTGAAGAGCACGATATAGGTGGCGAAGCTGTTGGGCAAGACATGGAGAAAGATGATCCGCCAGTGCGAGCATCCCGCCGCCCGCGCGGCCTCCACGTACGGACTCTCCTTGATGCTGAGGGCCACTGAGCGGAGGGTGCGGGCGGCTGTCGGCGTTAATAAGATCGCCAGCGCCATGATCACGTTGTTCACCGACTGGCCGAGCGCTGCCATCAGGGAAAGAGCCAGAACGATCGGCGGAAGGGCCATCAGGACGTCCACTACGCGCTGGCTTGCGCTGTCGGCCAAGCCGCCGAAGTAGGCGGTGATGATCCCCCAGAGCGCGCCGAGCGTGATCCCGAAGGCCACGGAGACCAGGCCGACATAGAGGGAGAGGCGCGCCCCCCAGACCACCCGGCTCAGGATGTCCCGGCCAATTTGATCCGTCCCCATGGGGAACTCGGCGCTCGGGGGCAGATACTGGGCAAACGTCGCGTCCTTGGCTCCGTAGGGCGCCAGCAGCGGGGCGAAGATCGCCGCGACGATCAGGACCAACACGATGAGGCCCCCGATGGCCCCCAGCGGCTGACGGACGGCGAAGCGGCCGAGAACATGGAGGACGCCGCGCGCGCTGCTGGCGACGCGAGCCGGTTCGGCCCTCGCGTCACGGCCCATCCCGATGGCGAGGCCTGCCCGGTTGGCCATCTCACGCGTACCGGATCCTGGGATCCAACCAGCCGTAGAGAAGATCCACAAGCAGGTTGATCGTCAGGAAGACCAGCGCCATCACGAAGATGATCGCCTGGACGGTGGGATAGTCCCGGTAGCTCACGGCCTGGACCAGGGCCGTCCCCATGCCAGGAACCGAAAAGATGATCTCCATGATGACGATCCCGCCCAGGAGCCGACCGCCCCACCAGCCGATGAACGTGACCACCGGCAGGAGCGAGTTGCCGAGGGCGTGGCGGTAGACCACCGCCTGCTCCGCCAGCCCCTTGGCCCGCGCGGTCCGGACGTAGTCGTGGCGGATGACCTCCAGCATCTGAGAACGAGTCAGCCGGGTGATGGGAGCGCTGATGTAGTAGGCCTGGGCGAGCGTGGGCCAGATGAGCTGCTTCAGATTTTCGACGGGGTTGTCCAAGAACGACACGAACTCCAAGGGCGGCATCCACCGGAAGAACCGGACCAGGCCATAGAGGATCAGGACCCCCAGGTAGTCCGCCCAGCTGTTCTGGCGCACCGCGGAGATGACGCCGAGGGGGATCGCCCAGATGATGGCGACCACGATCGTCAGGAAGGCGAGCTCCATAGAGCGGGGGAAGCGTTCCTTCAGGATGTCGGTCACGGGCCGGCGCTGGGTGTAGGAGTAGCCGAAGTCCCCCCGGACCGCGCTTCCCAGCCAGGCAAGGTACTGGACGACGACCGGCCGGTTGAGCCCCAACTCCTCGCGGATTTGCTGGATCTGCTTCTGCTGGACGGCGCTCGACTCGGTCCCGGTCTGATAGACCAGGATCTCGGCGATATCCCCGGGCACCAACCGCATCAGGACGAAAATCAGGATCGATGCTCCGAGGAGGGTGGGGATGAACAGCAGCAGGCGACGTGCTACGTACTTACGCATTGCCGAGCGGACCGGGAGGCTGGGCGTCGTGCCACGTTACTCGGGGCGGATGACGTCGCCGACACGCATCATTCCCTCGTTCAGGATCCGCGCGCGCAGGCCGCCGCGGTGAATGAGCCCGCCCAGGACACCCGGCTGCGTGAGGCTCTCCAGATGCTTGCACGGCTCGCAGAGCCGCGTCCCGCGCATGAGCACCTCCCCAACCCGGAATTCCTTGTCCACAAGGTGACTCAACGGGACGCCCACGGTGACGATGTTGCGCCGGGCTTCCCCGGCGGCCAGCTTGATTCCGAGGGTCTGCCCGTCCGCGTTCAGGATCCCGCCGAACAGCGCCTCCACGCTCTCGCTCTCGATCAGCGTGACCTCGCGTCCACCGACGCTGGGTCTCGGGGAGTAGGTGCCACGCCCGTGAAAATAGCGGTCCCCTTCGAGCCCCCGTCCGGGCACGGCCCGAACCTCGGTGATAGGCTCCATCGGTGCCGAGGCTTCCCGGGCGATGTGGATCGAGACGACGCTCCCCTGCCACATGCCGCCATGGTAGGCAAGACCGCCCGCAAAATCAAGCCCGGGCGAGAACTCCCTCTCCCTCGGGGAGAGGGCGGGGTGAGGGGTAGGCTACTGGATCACGTCATCCACCCGGAGGCGGAGCGACTCCGGAAGCGTGAGGCCCAGGGCCCTGGCCGTCTTCAGGTTAATCACCAGCTCATACTTGGTGGGCTGCTCCACGGGCAGGGTGGCTGGCTTTGCGCCCTTCAGGATCTTGTCCACGAAGGTCGCGGCGCGACGACAGTTGTAACGGAGGTCCACCCCATAGGACATCAGCCCACCTGCCTCCACATGCTCCCTCAGCCCGTACATGGCGGGGAGGCGGTGTTTCGAGGCAAGCTCGGCGATCTCGACTCGGTGGGAAAGAGACACCGGATCGGCCAGGATGACGAGCGCCCCGACGCGCCTCTGAACCATCGCCGTAAATGCGCCGTCGAACTCGTCTGCCTTCCTCACGGCCAGGGGGTGCATTTCGACACCCAGGGCGCGGGCGGCAACCTCCATCTCCTTCATGAGCGGCGTGTGGGGCGGGCTGTCGGGATTCCGGATCACCGCCATCCGGGATACCCGGGGGACCGCCTCCCTCAGCAGCTCGAGATACTTGCCGGCGATCTCGGGGCCCGCGATCAGGGACAGCCCCGTGAGATTCCCCCCGGGACGCCCTAACCTCTCGATAAGCCCCGACCCGATCGGGTCCCCGGCGGTGGCGAAGACGATGGGCGTCGTACTCTTCGCCTGCTTGGCGCTCTGGGCGGCCATGGTCGCTGGCGCGAAGATCACATCAACCTTGAGGCGGATCAGTTCGGCTGCCAGTTCGGACAACCGCTCGAACTTGCCTTCGGCCGCACGGATTTCGAGGGCGATGCTCTTCCCCTCAGCGTAGCCGATCTCAGCGAGCCCTTGACGAAAGCCCTCGTCGCAGCGGTTGACCCCCTGAAGGGTGCCGACATAGAGCACGCCTACCCGCGGCGTCCTCCCCGCCCGTTGCGCGTCGGCGGCGAGCGGCGCCGCCAGGAGAGCCAGCGCGACGATTGCCCAGAGGGGTTTGACTTTCATAGGTCCCTCACCCTGCCCTCTCCCCGGCAGGGAAGAGGGAGATCCGATCCGCAACCTGGTCGGCCAGCCTCACGGCACGACCCTGACGCTGACCCCTTCGAGATGGCGCCGGACATGACGACATCCCCGGGCTTCAGCGCGAGGCCGCGGGCTTCCAGATGGTTGGCGAGCCAGGCGAGCGCGTTCAGCGGGTTGCCCATCACCTCCGCCGCCGTGTAGGTCCCGGCGATTTCACCGTTGTGCTCGTACACGACCCCCTCCAGTGCCAGGTCAAGCCCCCGGAGCAGCGTGAGGGGACTCCCGAGCACGATGGCTTTGGCGATGAGGTTGTTGGCGATGAAATCGGCCGCGCGGGGCGTGCCGGACATGAGGAAATCCGCCAGCTCGAGGGCCGCCACCGCCCCTTCCACCGCCAGCGCGGCGGTGGCGGCGGTCACGCCGGGCCCGACGAGCTTGGTCCGCATCCTGAAGGCGACCTCGACTTCGACTCCCAGGCCGGCGAACGCGCTCAGCGGTACCTCAGCGCCGCTCGGGTACTGAGCCGGAAAGAGGAAGCCGCTGGCTGGCTCCTTCACTCCCATGACGGCTTGGCCCGACGGGCTCGTGGCGCCGAGCTTCCAGCCGATCGGCCGCTCCCCGCGCCGATCGAGCTCGGCCCGGAGGGCATCCTGGATCGCGTAGGCGTGCTCAATGGTGAGGCCGGGGTCGGTCTCCGAGAAGGGCGCGATCAGGCGGCGTGTAGCTCGGGCCTCAATCAGCCGTTCGACAGCGGTTGCCACGGCAATGGGCATCACGTCTGCTCCCTTCGTCAGGCGAGGCGCTGCCTCACCTGCTCGACAATTTGCTCCATGACCGCACCAGCCTTGCCGGGAATCAGGACGTCGGCGTAGTCGTCGTGAGGCGTCTCAGAGAGGTTGACGATGACGAGGGCCGCGCCGGCCTGCTTGGCGTAGAGGGGCATCATCGCCGCAGGATGGACCACCAGCGACGAGCCGACGACGACGAAGACGTCTGACTCCCTGGCTCTGAGCTCAGCTTGGCGCGTCTCGCTGACGGGCATGGCCTCGCCGAACATGATCGTGTGGGGCTTGATGATGCCGCCGCACGGCGACGGGCACGTCGGGATCTCCACTCCGCCTTCCAGCCACTCGTGGATCTCATCCCGCGTGTAGGAGCGCCCGCAGTTGAGGCAGCGCGCCCGGGTGGCGTTGCCGTGGAGCTCGATGACCTTTTCCGCTGGGACGCCGGCCCGCTGGTGGAGGTTGTCGATGTTCTGGGTGATGACGCAGTCCAGCCGCCCCAGCCGGTGGAGATCGGCGATCGCGTAGTGGGCAGCGTTGGGCTCGGCGTTCTTGATGACGGGGTAGATGTGCCGGCCGAGCCGCCAGTATCTCCGGCGCCCCTCCTCGCTCCCGACGAAGTTCTGGTAGGTGAACTCCTCGGGATCGAAGCGATCCCACACCCCGCCGGGGCTTCGGAAGTCGGGGATGCCGGATTCGGTGCTGACCCCGGCGCCCGTGAAGACAACGAGACGCTGGGACCGGCAGACCAGCTCCGCCACCCTCGCGATCTCAGCGTGCACTCCTACCGCCTCTTCGCTTTTTTCCGCACAGTCTTCCCTCTCGCCTTAGGCTTCGCCCGGGGCCTGGGCTTCTCCGGTCCGGCCGGACGCGCCGCCTTGGCGTAAGCCTCGTTCCGCTTGCCCACGCCGCCGCGCACGGTAGGGCCCGCCTTGATCGTCCGAATCCAGGCGTCAAGGTCCCGCGCCAGCTCGGGGTAGCAGTTGTCACGGTAGGTCTCGAGCGCGCGCAGCGCCGCCGGATCCTTCCAGGGTTTCAGGACGAAGGGGCCATCGGGGTCCCTGAGGTCGAACGGCGCCTCGGTCGCCAGGGACATCACGACGTAGCGCCTGGTCAGCTCCGCCATAGGTCTTCTCCTGCTCTACGCGTATCTCACCTACTCATAATCCCCTCACCTTTATCCTCTCCCCCAGTGGGGGAGAGGGCAGGGTGAGGGGGAGAGGCAGGGTGAGGGGTCAACTCCGACAGGCACGCCAGGCCGTCGGCCTTCCCCTGCTCCCAGGCGCGCGCCAGCCCTGCCGGCTCGAAATCCAGGGGACGGAGGTCGAGCGGCGCCGTCGGCGTGAGCAGCCGGATCTCCACGCCGGGGTGCCGGAGGCGGGCCAGCTCCACGTCGCGCCTGATCTGGGAGGTCATCCCCATCTCGAAGGCCGCCTCCACGGCGCGCCGGATCGTGGTCGGCGGCGCCACGCGTTCAGCCTCGGAATAGCTCATTACCACCACGACCCGCTCCACGTCCACCCCGGATTCCAGCGCGTCCAGCACCGGGGCCCGCCCCGTCAGGCCGCCGTCGAAGAGGAGCGCCCCGTCCACCGAGGCCGGGGGAAAGGCGCCGGGCACCGCCACGCTCGCCATCAGCGCGTCCACGGAGACCGACTGGTTGTCGAAGAGACGCTTCTCCCGGGCGGTGAGATCCGCCGTCACGATGACCAGCCGCAGCTCCGAGCGCCGCACCCGCTCGAGATCCACGCGCGCCTCGATGAGGTCGCGGAGCGGGCCCGGATCAAAGAGCGAGCCGGCCGAATCGACCGCCCAGAGCGTGAGCCACCCCGGCAGGAATCCCGCGAAGAACACGGACGGCCGGAGGCGGTACACGTGCTCGCGGGTGATGCTCCGCCACATCTCCTCCAGCAGGTCCAGCTGGCCCCCCGCCACGAGCGTCGCGTTGAGCGCGCCGGCGGAGGTTCCGGCGACGAGCTTGATCGGCACGCCCCGGGCGACGAACGCCGCGGCGACTCCCGCCTCGTACGCCCCTTTGGCCCCACCACCGGAGAACACGAGGGCGGTCGTGACCTCTGTCGTAGGCTTGCGGAGTCCAGACGGGCCGCAGAGGGGAGCGGCGGAAAGCGCGGGCGCGCCCCATGTGAAGAGGCAGGAGGCGAGTAGTAGCCCCCGGCCTAGGAGGCGCAAGGCAGGTTAAGGCTGAGAGAGAACCGCGACCGCCGACACCGCGCCCGGGCCGCCCAGGTTGTGGGCGAGCCCCATCCGCGCGCCCTGAACCTGCATCTTTCCCGCGCGCCCCAGGAGCTGGTCGTGGATGTTGGCGATCATCCGGACGCCCGAGGCGCCGATGGGGTGACCGCAGGACTTAAGCCCGCCGGAAGTGTTGACGGGCAGATCGCCCCCGAGCTTCGTCACCCCGCCCGTGGCGAACTTCCACCCCTCGCCCGGCTTGGCGAAGCCGAGGTCTTCGTAGTTCACGATCTCGGTGATCGTGAAGCAGTCGTGGCACTCCGCCACCTGCATCTCCTTGGCCGGGTCCGTGACGCCGGCCATCGTGTACGCGGCCTGGGCCGCCTCCCGCGTCGAACGGAACGACGTGAAGTTCCACGATGGATCGAACTGGGTGTTCCAGTACCCGGCGGTCACCGCGTAGGCGATGCCGCGAATGATCGTGTAGGTGTCGGCGAACTTCGGGGCCAGGTCGGCGCGGGTGAGGATCGCCGCGGCGGCGCCGTCGGTGGTCGGGCAGCAGTCGAAGAGCCCGAGCGGCTCGGCGACCTTCGGCGCCTTCTGGTATTGCTCCGCCGTGATCTCCTTCTGAAAGTGGGCCTTGGGGTTGAGCGAGCCGTGGTAGTGGTTCTTCATGGCCACGGCCCCCAGCGCCTCCTCCCCGGCGCCGTACTCCTTCATGTAGCGCGTGGCCAGCAGCGCGAACATCCCCGGGGCGGTCCGCCCCTTGGAGAGCACCGGGTGCCCCCGGTTCACGGCCTGGGCGACCAGGCTCCCCCGCGACGGGACCTCGCGCATCTTCTCCGCGCCGATGGCCAGGACGAGGTCGTACTCGCCCGAGGCCACGGCCAGCGCGGCGTTCCTCACCGCCTCGATCCCGGTGGCGCAGTAGGCCGCCACGCGCGTCACGGGGATGGGGAACAGATTCAGCGGGTCGGAGACGAAGGTGCCGGAGTTTCCCTCGAAGCCGTAGAGCATGGGCTCGTAACAGCCGAGCCAGGCGGCCTGGAGCTGCTTCGCCTCGATCTTGGCGTCGGCCAGGGCCAGAGACACGGCCTCGAACACCATGTCGGTGAGGCTCTGGTGGAAGTTCTCACCGAACTTGATGATCCCGGTCCCGATGATCGCGACCTTCCCGCCCAGTCCCATGACGGCCTCCTTGAGTCCCTCGTGACCTTCCCTACACTACCGCCGAGGTGGGACAGGGCGCAAGCCGATACTACGTTCGGAAGGAGTCGGGACGCGAGAGGAGGGTTGGAAGGGGGAGTGGAGCGCTACCGGCTGACGATCGCGAACCCCATGCTCTGGAGCTCGTCGTCGATATCGGTCCGGTGCCGGCGCTCCTCTTGGCGTCGCTCGGGGTCATTGACCTGGCTGGGCTGCCGGCGCTCGCCACGGCGGCGGTCCAGGATCACTTCGACGTTCTCAACGCCGGCGAACCAGCGCTTCCAATAGTCCCAGAGATCGGGCCGGTTCCACGCCACGATGAAAAGGTGTGAGGCCATAGTGCCCTCCGCCTATTGGCCCCAAATGTAGCATAATGTGTGCCTAAAGACCCCCAACTGCCGGTGTAGACCAACCACATGAAATTATTAAGCATTCCCATTGCCGACTTCGTGAAAATCCTCTCACGCCGGCCACTGT
>JACPCF010000131.1 GCA_016179965.1 Candidatus Rokuibacteriota bacterium
CCCGCCAGACCGACCACTACGCACATTACGAAGGTCGTCCCGACAAAGGCGTAGGACCCAAGCCCTCGCCATGACGAGTCGCCTCCCGGAGCCATGTGAAGAGGAACACTATCACACCTCTATCCGGGTGGCAAGGGGCTGAAACTTCCTGATTCTGCATCGATTTTCGGCTTTCTCCGCTCATTGGTCTGGTACAAAGGGGGGCGATCGCTCAGCCGAACATGCCGCCCATGCGGGTCCCGGCCACCTTGTTGATCACGATCAGGGACGCGGCCGCCACCACGATGAGGATGAAGCCCAGGGCGGCCGCCTCGTTGGCGCTCCCCGCGATGTAGAAGTTGAAGATCCCGACGGTCATCATCTCCCAGCCCCCCAGGGACAGAAACAGGGTGGCCGAGGCCTCCTGGAGCGACGTCATGAACGAGAAGAGCCCGCCCACCAGGACCCCTTTCCAGATCAGCGGCAGCGTGATGTCCCTGAACGTGCGGAACCCCGTGGCCCCGACGTTGGCCGCCGCCTCCTCCATGGAGGTATGGACCAGCAGGAGGGAAGCGTAGCTCCCGCGGACCGTGTAGGGCAGGCGGCGCACCGCCAGCACCAGGGGCATGATGATCCAGACGCTCGTGAGGGCGACTCCGAGCCCCGGGATCTCCACGTGGAAGGCGCGGATGTAGGCGATGCCGATGGCGGTGCCCGGGATGGCCAGGATCAGCGTGTTCAGGGCGTCCAGGGCGGCGTTCCCGCGCAGCCGGGTTCGCGCCAGCATCCACGCGATCGGCACCCCGACCAGGATGCAGAGCCCCACGGCGATGCCCGAGTACAGGAAGCTATTGAGGATGTACTTCGGCGTCTCGACGATGACCCGCTCGAAGTACTGGAGCGTGTACTGGAGGGGGACCAGGGTCAGCGACCATCCCCTGCCAAAGGCCGCCAGCGTCACCCCGATGTAGGGGATGAAGGAGAGGAGCATCACGAACGAGAGCCCTGCCACGACCAGGATCTGCTTCACGGGGGACAAGCGCCGCCGCTCCACCTTGGAGTAGGCGAGCGAGGAGTAGTCCTTGATGGCCACGTACTGCTTGGCGGCGATCAGGAAGAGCACGGCGAGGAGCACCATGAGGGCCGAGATCACGATCCCCATCCGGAAGAGGCGCCGGTCCACGAACTGGACGATGTTCAGGTACGCCTGCGAGGCGAGCAGGTCGTGGACGCCGAGGATCAGGGGGGTGGCGAAGTCGGCGAAGGTCCAGATGAAGACCAGGAGGGCCCCGGCGATGTAGCCGGGGGTCGTCAGCGGCAGGGTGATGGTCCAGGTCTTCCGCCAGCCCCGCGCCCCCACGCTCTCCGCGGCCTCCTCCAGCGACGGGTCCACCTTGCCAAGGGCGTCCACGACGTTCAGGGTGATCATCGGAAACAGGTGGAGGGTCTCCACCAGGAGGACACCGTGGATCCCGTAGACGAAGTTGATCGGCGTCAGGAGGTCGAAGTAATCCATCAGGAAGACGTTGACCGTGCCGGCCCGCCCCATGATGAAGGTGAACCCGAGCACTCCCACCAGCGGCGGCGAGATGATCGGGATCAGCGTCAGGTAGGAGAAGAGGCTTCGTCCCCAAAAGTCGTACCGGACAAGGAGGAAGGCGATCGCGACGCCCAGAATCGAGGTGGCGAGGACGGTCCCGAGGCCGAGGAGGATGGAGTTCCAGAGCGACCGGAGGTAGAAGCGATCCGTGAAAAACTCGTAGAAATTGAGCAGCGTGAATCGCCCCGCATCATCGGTGAAGGCGTCGTAGAACAGCCGGAGGAGCGGGTAGACGAGGAAGATGATCAGGAACGCCCAGATGAGCGCCACGCCGAGTGCCGGCAGGACTCTCGCCCACGGCCGGGGCGCGACAAGAACGGCGTCGCGGCCGTCAGGCGGTGTCATCGGCGATGGCGAGCGTCACCGACGGGGGGAACGAGACCGTGACGGCCTGCCCCAGGGCGAACGGCTCGTGGTGCCAGGGGTCGCGAATGTCGGCCTTGACCACCTGTCCGCGCTCCACCTCCACGTCGTAGCGGAGGGTGTTGCCCAGATAGGAGGCGAAGGTCACCCGCCCCCGGATCACGTTGCCGTCGGAAGCCGCCGCCGGTCCGCTCCCGATCGCCACGTTCTCGGGACGGACGGCCAGCACGCAAGTGGCGCCGGGCCTGATCGCGCTGTTCGGGATCGCGCGGAAGGAACCCAGCGCCGTCTCCACGAGGAGATGCTCCCCCCGCCGCTCCTTGACGGTGCCCTGGAGAAGGTTGTTGGTCCCGACGAAATCGGCGACGAACCGGGTTAGCGGCCGCTCGTAGAGCTCCTTGGGCACCCCGACCTGCAGCACTTTGCCGTCGCGCATGACCGCCACCCGGTCGGAGAGGGAGAGCGCCTCCTCCTGGTCGTGGGTGACGTAGAGGGCGGTGATGCCGAGCTCCTTCTGCAGCTTGCGGATCTCGGCCCGGACCTGGACGCGGATCTTCGCGTCCAGGTTGGAGAGCGGCTCGTCCAGAAGGAGGAAATCCGGGTTCAGCACGAGGGCGCGCGCCAGCGCGACCCGCTGCTGCTGGCCGCCCGAGAGCTGGCCCGGATACCGCCCCTCCAGGCCCGAGAGGTTGACCGTCCTCAGCTCCTCCATCACGCGCGATTCGATCTCCCTCCGACCGAGTTTCCGCAGGCGGAGCCCGTAGGCCACGTTGGCGAAGACCGTCATGTGGGGCCACAGCGCGTAGTTCTGGAAGACCATGCCGATGTTCCTCTCGTACGGAGGAAGCGCGTTGACGACACGGTCCCCGAACACGACCTCCCCGGCGTCCGGCCGGTAAAAGCCGGCGACGAGGCGCAGGAGCGTCGTCTTCCCGCAGCCCGATGGGCCGAGCAGCGTGAAGAGCTCCCCGTCGCCGACGTCGAGGCTCGCCCGATCGACGGCGGTGACGCTCCCGAACCGCTTGACGACCCCGCGCAGGACGATCTTCACGTCTTCGCGCCTAGAAGGTGGCGGGCCAAATGACGAGCCAGACAAGGCCCGAGGAAGGAGGGGGTACCCACCGAAGGTGGGTCGGGAAGCGTACGCGGTTGTACGGTGAGGATGGCCGACGACCGAGAACGCCGTATGGCGAAGTCAGTTGGCCCGCCATTAGTACTTCTTCTTCAGGTCGTCCAATACCGCCTCGATGTCCTTCCGGTATTGCTCGTTGACTTCCTTGTAGCGCTTCTGCGCGATGTCGTCGTCGTAGATGTTCGGGACCGGCGCGTCGAAGTAGGAACGCACCCCGCCGGTGAACTCCACCGCCAGCTCCGCGGTGGAACCGGGCGGGCCCTGGACTTTGTACTTGGGGGTGATGGGGAAGAGGCCGCGCTCCATGAACACCCGCTGCCCCTGCTCCGTCAGGAGAAACTCCACGAACGCCCGGGCGGCCTTGGGATGCTTGGCGCCCGCCAAGATCCCCATGGGCTCCGGGGTCACGAAGGCGTTCTTCGGCGCCACGAACTTGATGTCAAAGCCCGCCAGCTTCTCCTCGAAGGCCATGTAGGACGGGACCGCGAAGCCGACCGCGAACTCCCCCTTGGCCACCACCGACGGCACGTCTCGGCTCCGGGCGGTGAAGATGCCCGAGTTGGCGGCCAGCCGCTGGAGCCACTCCCATCCCTTGGCGTCCCCTTTCTCCTGGAGGATGACCTCATAGGTCGCATGGGAGGAGGACGAGCGGGTCGGCGCGCACTGGGCCACGTTCCCCTTGAGCTTGGGGTTCAGCACGTCCTCCCAGTCCCTGAGCTCGGCCACGCCGAGCCGCTTCAGGACCCTCGGGTGGTAGACGAGGCCGTACGGCTCGAGCGCCGTCCCCACCCAGAAGCCGTTGGGGTCCTTGAGGGGGATCGGCTTCGGCTTGCCGATGGAGGCCGGAATCGAGTCCCACGCGGCCTTGGAGATCTCGACCTTCGCCAGGAGCTTCTGCTCGGCGAGCTTGTCGAAGAGCGCCGATTCCCCGCCCCAGAAGATGTCGGCCTCGGGCTTCCCCTTCCACTCCACGATCCTGCCGTAGGACACGGGCGTGCCTGCGTGGAGGGCGGAGGTTTTCAGGGTCACGTTCCACTTCTCCTTGGCGTACTGGGCGAAGGCCTTCAGCGCCGCGTCCACGATGAACTTGGAGACGGGCGTCTGCAGCACCAGTTCGTCTTCGATGGGCGCCTGCGCCTCGGCCAGGCCGGCGCCTCCCAGCAACGCGACCAGCAGCAAGGCCGCAACCGTCCACATCGTGCGTTTCATGATCTCTCTCCTTTCATTTATCAGGGCACGGGGCTGTCGAAACGCCCGTGCCCCGCCGGAACATCGCTCGATGTTCCTTCTTCGTCCGATCTGAGTCGCGCTCATTGCGCCCAGCCGCGGGCGCGTTCGACGGCCCGTTTCCAGCCAGCGTAGAGCGCCCTCCGACGAGCCTCGTCCATCGTCGGCGTGAATTCCCGGTCGAGCCTCCAGCGCGCCGCCAGCTCCGCCGGCTTCCAGAGGCCGGCCCCCACCCCGGCCAGGTAGGCGGCGCCGAGCCCCGTCGTTTCGGTCACCGACGGACGCAGGACCGGGACGTCCAGGAGGTCGGCCTGAAACTGGCAGAGGAAATCGTTGGCCGCCGCCCCGCCGTCCACGCGGAGCGAGCGGAGCCTAACGCCGGCCTCGGCCGCCATGGTCTCAAGCACGTCCCGGCTCTGGTAGGCGATCGCCTCCAGCGCGGCGCGGACCATGTGGGCCCGGGCGGTCCCGCGCGTGATCCCCACGATCGTCCCCCGCGCATACATGTCCCAATAGGGGGCGCCGAGCCCCACGAAGGCGGGGACGAGATACACGCCGCCGGTGTCTTCCACCGACTCGGCGAGCTTCTCGCTCTCCGCCGCGTGGGCGATCAGGCCGAGGCCGTCCCTGAGCCACTGGAGCGCGGCGCCGGCGATGAAGACCGACCCTTCCAGCGCGTAGGTCGTCGCCCCGCCCGCCTGCCACGCCACCGTGGTGAGCAGGCCCTCCTTCGACGGCACCGGCGTGGGCCCGGTGTTCAGGAGCATGAAGCAGCCGGTGCCGTAGGTGTTCTTCGCTATCCCCGGCTCGTAGCACGCCTGGCCGAAGAGCGCGGCCTGCTGGTCGCCGGCGATCCCGGCGACGGGAATTCCCGCGGGCAGCCACCCGAGGTCCGCCGTCTCCCCGAACACTCCCGCCGAGGGCTTCACGTCGGGAAAGACGTTCATCGAGACGGCCAGGGCCCCCGCGAGCTCAGCGTCCCACCGGAGCGACACGATGTCGAAGCAGAGGGTCCGCGAGGCATTCGAGGGATCGGTGGCGTGCCGCCGCCCCCCGGTGAGCTTCCAGAGGAGCCAGGAATCCACGGTCCCGAACGCCAACTCCCCGGCCGCGGCCCGCCGGCGGGCGCCGGGGACTTCGTCCAGGAGCCACCGGATCTTGGTGCCGGAGAAATAGGCGTCCAGCACCAGCCCGGTCTTCCGCCTGAACAGGGGCTCCAGCCCGTCGGACCGGAGCCGCTCGCACAGCCCGGCGGTGCGCCGGCACTGCCAGACGATGGCCCGGTGGATCGGGTAACCCGTCTTCCGCTCCCAGAGGACCGTGGTCTCGCGCTGGTTGGTGATCCCGATCGCCGCCACGCCGGTCCCCGCGAGGCGCGCCGCCGCCAGCGCCTGCTGGGCGGCGCGCTCCGTGGTCTTCCAGATCTCCTCGGGGTCGTGCTCCACCCAGCCCGGCCGGGGGAAGTACTGGGGGAGCTCGGCGTAGCCGCGCCCGCGGACCTGCCCCTCCGCGTCCACGACGAGCGCGGTCGAGCCGGTGGTGCCCTGGTCCAGGGCGAGCACGAAGCGTCTGGCCGTCATCGGCGCAGGAGCTCCCTGGCCGCGTCGGGGCGATCGGTGATGAGGACCGCCACGCCCAGCTCGATGAAGCGCTTCATGGCCTCCACGTCGTTGACCGTCCACACGCCGAGGAGGAGCCCCGCCTTTGCGGCTTGCTCCACGACCTCCGCCGTGACCAGCTCCTGGTGGAGGCCGACGAAGCGGGCCCCCAGCTTCTTGAGCCCGTCGATCTCCCCCTTGACCGTGGAGCGCGCCTCGGCCAGGCCCTTCGGCCAATAGAGCCCGCCGACCGTCACGTCAGGCCGCAGCGCCCGGATCCGCCGAACCGTCTCCTCCTGGAACGCCATCACGATCGTCCGGCCGGACATCCCGTGACTGTCGAGGATGCGGAGGACCTTTTCTTCGATGCCCAGATACCGCTGGCGCTTCGCGTCCACCTTGATCTCCAGCAGGAGCCGGAGCGGAGACGGAGCGGCGAGCCCCACCAGCTCCTCCAGCGTGGGAATCGCCTCGTCTGTCACCTTCCCGTCCCTGTCCTTCAGACGCAACGCTTTGAGATCGACGAGGGTTCGCTCCCTGACGGTCCCCGCTCCCGTGGTGGTCCGCTCCAGGGTCGGATCGTGGATCACCACCACCTCGCCGTCCTTGCTCAGGTGGACGTCGAACTCGAGGAAGTCGGCGCCGAGGGCGATGGCGTTCCTGAACGCCAGAAGGCTGTTCTCGGGCCACAGCTGGGCGCCCCCCCGGTGAGCCGCCAGGAGCGTCCCAACCGCTCGCGCCCCGGCGGACCCGCCGAGAGCGACCAGGAGGCCGAGGCCCAGTGCCGCAGCGAGGATGGCGCCCGCGCTCACTGCTCGCTCTCGATGAGGCCCTTCACGAACCACCGCTGCATGAAGAGGATGACGGCGACCGGCGGCAGGGCGCCCAAGAATATATCACGTCTGCCGGAAGCGGTGGCTCTGATTCACCTCATCGTGGAAGGCGGCGAGCTCCGCCTCCCGCCGCCGCGAATTCCATCCCAACAAGTCTCCCATCCGGGTCGCGATCGCCTCGGCGCAGTCGAGGCCCTGACAGGGGCTGGTGCCGATGCCCGTGCGACGCAGCAGGAAGTCCTGGAGCGAGATGGTCAGCTCTTCCGCGACCGCGTAGTGGAGCTGCGCCACGATCTCCGTGTTCTGGGGGCAGAGCCGCTCGCTGCCGTCGGGGCGCTTGCGGGCGAGGTCCAGGACCCGGACGTAGTTGCGCCCGTAGGTCTCGACGAGCCGTTCGAGCGTTTCCCGGGCCAGCCCCGTCGCGGCCCTCTCCGCCGAGACGTCCATCCAGGCCCGCGCCTCCAGCCGGCCCGCGCTGTCGTCGGCTCCGTCAAGCGTGAGGTGCGCGGTGCGGGCGGCAGCGCGGCGCCCCAGCCGGGCCATCGCGAGGTCCGACACCGCCTCCGCGAGGCTCCTGAAGCACGTCAGCTTGGTCCCCGTGATCGTCAGGAACCTCCCGCCCGGACCCTCCACCCACACCCGGTGCTGGCGGGACACCTTCGAGGGAGACTTTCCCGGCTCGTGGGTCAGCGGCCGGACCCCCGCGTAGGTGTACAGGACGTTGTCGGCCGTCACGCGCCGGTCCGGGAGGACGCGCCGGACCTCCGACAGGAGGTAGGTGACCTCCTCCCCGGTGGCCCAGAGGCGGTCCAGGTTGCCGTCGAAATCGGTGTCGGTCGTCCCCACGAGCGAGAACTCCCGCCAGGGGACCACGAAGATCATGCGCTCGTCCCGCGCGGGGAGGTACACGGCGCGCTCCGTCAGCCGCGGCAGGAGACAGTGAATCCCTTTGGTGGTCCGAATGACGTGGGGGCCGTGGTCGGAGATGCCCGCCAGCGCCCGGATCCGGTCCACCCAGGGGCCGGCCGCGTTGACGATGACCCGCCCCCTCACGCGGTGGACCTGATCGGTCAGGAGATCGCGGACGCGAAGGCCTTCGAGGCCCTGGGGGCCCGTCACGACCTCTTCGACCGCGGCGTAGTTGAACGCCCGGGCCCCGTGGCGGCAGGCGGAGAGAATATTCTCCAGGCACAGGCGCTCGGGAAAGAGCAGGAGGTCGTCGAAGTAGTACCCCGCGCCCTTGAGGTCCTCGGCGCGGATCTCGGGCTCCAGCGCCAGCGCCGCTTCGGGCCGGATCACCCGGTAGCGATCCGTCGCCTTCCCCGGCGTGAGCCAGTCGTAGAGCGCCAAGCCCATCCGCACCTTGATGAGGCCCCGGCGGCCGTCCCGGTAGATCGGGATCAGAAAGGGCAGCGGCCGGATCAGATGCGGAGCCAGGCGGCCCAGCGTCTCCCGCTCCCGAAGCGACTCCCTCACCAGCTTGAAGTCGAAGAGCTCGAGGTACCTGAGCCCGCCGTGGACCAACTTCGACGACCGGGACGTGGTCCCGTAGGCGAAGTCCGCCTTCTCGAACAGGGCCACCGAGGCGCCGCGAAGGGCCAGATCCCGCGCGACCCCGGCCCCGGCCATGCCGCCGCCGATGATCAGGGCGTCGAACTGCTGATCTTCGATGCCGGATAGCCGACTCATGAAACCAGCAGCTCACGAATGGAGGCGAGCACGTGATCCGGCTTCAGTTCCCTGATCCGGGGATCGTCGGGGGCCGTGACGCCCGAGAGAACCAAGACGGTGCCCAGGCCGAGGGCCTTTCCCATAGTCACGTCGGTCTCGATCCGGTCGCCCACCATGACCGTCTCAGACGCGGGAAGGCCCAGGACCTCGAGGGCCGCCTCGAGCATGAGGGGAGACGGCTTGCCGACGATCAGCTCGACCGCCTTG
Organism: Candidatus Rokuibacteriota bacterium; assembly: GCA_016179965.1. Classification (GTDB taxonomy): domain Bacteria; phylum Methylomirabilota; class Methylomirabilia; order Rokubacteriales; family CSP1-6; genus CSP1-6. The sequence continues at coordinate 8,671 of JACPCF010000131.1, forward strand.
CCGGTCACAGCCTCCACGGCGGCGATCATGCCCGCGCAGTCGGGGATCTCGCCCTCGGCCACAGGGCAGGTCCGGTCGGGATTCGTGGCGATGAGCCGGGCCCCGCGCTTCACCGCCTGGAGCGCCGTGTTGAGCTTGGCGTAGGTGAACGTCCTGTCGAAGGCGATCACGACCCAGCGAACCTTGTCGTCGGCGCGGACCTCGAACCCATGGGCCTTCAGCTCCCCGATCAGCGGGGGCTCGCCGATGACGAAGCACGGGGCGCCGGGATCGTGGCGCGCCAGGTGGCGGGCCAGGACCAGGGAGGAGTTGACCACTTCCTCGGCCCTGGTGGGGATGCCGAGGCGCGTCAGCTTGGCCGCGTAGTCGTGCCGGGTCTGAATCGGCTTATTCGAGAGGAAGGCGACCCGCCGGCCGGCGGCGCGGAGCGCTGCGATGACCTGAGCGGCGCCGTCGATCAGGGCGTCTCCCCGATACACGGTGCCGTCCAGATCGAAGAGCCAGCCGCGGTACAGGAGCCGGACGCCCAAAGTCTTCAGCGCAACAGCGGGGCCACCGCGGCCTGAGCGAGGTCCAGGACGGGCGCGGGCATGAGGCCGAGCTGGAAGACGCCCCAGAGCGCGACCCCCAGGGCCAGGCGCCCGGCGAAGGAAGGCGCCGGCCGGGTGGGGACGCCCTCGGCCTCGCGCATGTACATGTAGACGACGACCCGGAGGTAGTAGTACGCCGCCACGGCCGAGTTGAGGACGGCGATGACCGCCAGCCAGATGTAGCCCGAGCGGATGGCGGCCCCGAAGACGTAGAACTTGCCGGCGAAGCCCGCCGTCGGCGGCATCCCCACGAGCGAGAGGAGAAAGAGCGCCAGCGTGAGCGCCAGCAGGGGATGGCGGGCGGCGAGCCCCGCGTAGTCGTCCAGCTCCACCGCCTCCTGGCGCCCGCGCTCGAGGAGGAGGATCGCCCCGAAGGCCCCCACCGTCGTGAAGGTGTACATCAGAAGGTAGAACAGGACGCCGCCGGCCCCGAGCGCGCCCCCGGCCACCACCCCGACCAGCATGTACCCGACGTGGGCGATCGAGGAGTAGGCCAGCATCCGCTTGAGGTTGGACTGGGCGATGGCGATCACGTTCCCGAGGGTCATCGTGAGCACGGCCACCACCCAGAGGAGCAGGGCCCAGTCCGGCTGGGCGACCTTGAACGTCGAGAAGAGGACGCGCAGCAGGGCGGCGAACCCCGCCGCCTTGGAGCCCGTGGCGATCAGCGCCGTGACACTCGTCGGCGCGCCTTCGTACACGTCGGGCACCCACATGTGGAACGGCACCGACGAGATCTTGAAGCCGAACCCCACGAGGAGCAGGCCGAACCCGATCAGGAGCAGCGGGTCCCGCTGGAGCCCGCCCGAGGCGGCGGCGATCCGATCCAGCGCCGTGGTGCCCGTGGCCCCGTAGATCAGCGCGATCCCGTACACGAAGAAACCTGTGGCGAAGGCGCCCAAGAGGAAGTACTTCATCGACGACTCTGCCGACGTCAGTCTCCCCCGGAAAAGTCCGGCGAGCACGTAGAGCGACAGCGACATCAGCTCGAGGGCCAAAAAGATCACGATCAGGTCGGCGGCCTGGGCCATCAGCATCATTCCCAGCGTCGCCAGCAGGACGAGGATGTAGTACTCGCCCGATTCCATCCCGTTGCGGCGGAGGTAGTCCATGGACAAGAGCAGGACCAGCGCCGCCGCGTAGCAGATCACCACGTCCAGGAACACGGCGAAGTTGTCCAGCAGGAGCATCCCCCCGAACGCGCGCCCCTCCCTGCCCCAGAGCGTGAGGGCCCCGGCCAGCGCGGCCACGACTCCCGCGAGGGCCACGACGCCCAGATGGCCCTTCCCCTCCCGAGGCGGAAGCAGATCGAGCACGATCAGGAGCCCGGCCGTCGCCGCGACCAGCAGGAGGGGGGCGAGGGGCACCAGGGCGGCGCTCATCAGTGGATTCCGGCCTTGGCCTGCACCTGGGCGATCAGCGCCTGGACGCTCGCCTCGGTCATCCCCGTGAAGGGACGCGGGTACACGCCGATCCAGACGATGAAGATGAGGACCGGCACGAGCACCGCCCACTCGCGCCCCGTGAGGTCGGGGAGCCCGCGGTTGGCCTCGTTCGTGATCTCCCCGAAGCAGACCCGCTGGTACATCCAGAGCAGGTACACCGCCGCGAAGATGACGCCGCTGGTCGCCAGGACCGGCACCAGGTAGGCGAGCGGGCCGGCGGCCGGGAGGCCCGAGGCCCACGCGAACGCCCCGACCAGGATCAGAAACTCGCCGACGAACCCGTTGAGGCCGGGGAGCCCCAGCGAGGAGAGCGAGATGATCATGAAGAGGACGGAAAAGGCCGGGATCGCCTTCCACAGCCCGCCGAACTCGGCGATGAGCCGCGTGTGCCGCCGCTCGTAGAGGATCCCCACCAGGAGGAAGAGCGCTCCCGTCGAGAGGCCGTGGTTCACCATCTGGATGATCCCCCCCACGATCCCCTGGGGCGTGAGCGTGAAGAGGCCGAGGACGACGAAGCCCAGGTGGCTCACGCTCGAGTACGCCACGAGCTTTTTCAGGTCGGGCTGGACCATGGAGACCCAGGCGCCGTACACGATCCCGACGAGCGACAGGAGGAAGATCCAGGGGACGAAGGTGAGGCTCGCCTGGGGAAAGAGCGGCAGGCAGAAGCGGAGGAAACCGTAGGTGCCCATCTTGAGGAGCACGCCCGCCAGGATCACGCTGCCCGCGGTGGGAGCCTCCACGTGGGCGTCGGGGAGCCAGGTGTGGAACGGGAACATCGGGACCTTGATCGCGAAGGCGAGCGCGAACGCCAGGAAGAGCCAGACTTGCGATCCTCCCGGGGCGACGTAGCGGGCGAGGATCGGCAGGTCGAACGTGTAGGTCCCCGTCGCCGCGCCGTGCTGGAAGTAGAGCGCCAGGATCCCCACCAGCATGAGCACGGACCCGGTCAGGGTGTAGAGGATGAACTTGATCGCCGCGTAGATCCGGGCCGGGCCGCCCCAGACCCCGATGATGAGGTACATGGGGATCAGCATGGCCTCCCAGAAGATGTAGAAGAGGAAGAGGTCCAGGCTGACGAACACGCCCAGGATCCCCGTCTCCAGCAGCAGCATGCTCATCGAAAACTCCTTGACCCGGTCCTCCACCGCCCGCCAGGAGGAGAGGAGGGCCAGCGGGGAGAGGAACGTCGTCAGGAGCACGAGGAGCAGGCTGATCCCGTCGATCCCGAGGTGATAGGAGATGCCGAAGGACGGCATCCAGGAGAGGCGCTCCTCGAACTGGTAGTCGGCGCGCGCGGCGTCGAAGCCGACGTAGAGGAGGAGCGAGACGGCGAAGGCCGCCGCGGCGACGAGGAAGGCGAACCAGCGGACGAGGGCCGCCCGCCCCCGAGGGAAGAGCGCAAGGAGAAGGGCCCCCAGCGCCGGGAGGAAGGTCACCGCCGAGAGGAGAGGGCCCGTCATCGCGACAGGAAGAAGGCCACGATGACGACTGCCCCCAGGAGCGTCGCCAGCGCGTAATTCATGACGTAGCCGGTCTGAACGAGGCGCATGGCCCCGGCCCAGCCCACGACCAGCCGTCCCACGCCGTTGACGATCCCGTCCACGAATCCGAGGTCGAAGGCCCGCGCGCAGAACCCGGCGACCCGCACGAGCGGCCGGACGAAGAGGAAGTCGTACAGCTCGTCCACGTAGTACTTCCTCAGGAGGAGCGCGTGGAGCCAGTTCCGCGGGCGGCCGATGGCCTCCGCGTTGACAGGGCGACTGTCGTAGATCAGCCAGGCGAGCAGGACCCCCGCCACCGCGGCGATGACCGAGAGGACCAGGAGCGTCAGGGCCGAGAGCCCGGCGTGGCCGGCCTCCTCGGCGAGCGGGAACACGGGGGAGAGAAAGCGCGCGAACGCCGTTCCGTGGGCCGACGGGATCCCGATCGCCACGCCGGCGACGGCGGTCAGCAGGGCGAGGATGCCGAGCGGCGCGGTCATCACCCGGGGCGACTCGTGGATGTGGCGGGCGACTTCCTGGGACATGCGCGGGGCGCCGCGGAAGGCGAGGATGAAGGCCCGGGAAATGTACACCGCGGTGAGAAAGGCGCCGAGGAGCAGGAGCGCCCAGAGCCACGGGCGACCCGCGTGGTAGGCCGAGGCCAGGATCTCGTCCTTGGAAAAGAAGCCGGCCAGCGGCGGGAGCCCCGCGAGGCCGGCGGCGCCGACGAAGAAGGTCACCGTCGTGGTCACCATGCGGGGCGCCAGGCCCCCCATCTTCCGGAGGTCCTGTTCGCCTCCCAGGCCGTGGATCACGCTCCCCGCGCCGAGGAAGAGGAGCGCCTTGAAGAAGGCGTGGGTCACGAGGTGGAAGATCGCGGCGGCGTACGCCCCCACCCCGACGCCGGCGAACATGTACCCGAGCTGGCTGATCGTCGAGTAGGCCAGGACCCGCTTGATGTCGGTCTGGGCCAGGCCGATGGTGGCGGCGAAGAGGGCCGTGAGCCCCCCGACCCACGCCACCACGTCGAGCGCGACGCCGGAGCGCTCGAAGAGGACGTGGCTCCGCGCCACCAGGTAGATGCCCGCCGTCACCATGGTCGCCGCGTGGATCAGCGCCGAGACCGGCGTGGGGCCCTCCATCGCGTCCGGCAGCCACGTGTGCAGCGGGAGCTGGGCCGACTTGCCGCAGGCTCCCGCGAAGAGGAGGAGCGCGATCACGGTGGCCGTCTCGGGGGAAAGCGTCCCCACCTTGGCGAACACCTCCGAGTAGTCGAGAGTCCCCAGCGCCACCCAGAGGTACATCACGCCGAGGCCGAAGCCGAAGTCTCCCACCCGGTTGACGATGAACGCCTTCTTGCCCGCGTCGGCGGCGGCCTTCCGCTGGTACCAGAAGCCGATCAGGAGGTAGGAGCAGAGCCCCACGGCCTCCCAGAAGACGTAGAGGACCAGGAAGTTTCCCGCCAGGACCAGCATGACCATCGAGAAGACGAAGAGGTTCAGATAGGTGAAGAACCGCGCGTAGCCGGGATCGCCGTGCATGTAGCCGACGGAGTAAACGTGGATCAGGAATCCCACCCCGGTCACCACGAGGAGCATGACCGCCGAGAGCGGGTCCACGAGCGCCGTGACGGCCGTCTTGAACGCGCCGGCCTGGATCCACGGGAAGAGATCGCCGGTGAACGTCTCCCCGCGCCCGACGCTGAGGAAGACGGCGCACGAAGCGAGGAAGGAGAGCCCGTTGGAGGGAACGGCGATCCAATGGGCGTGCCGGCCGATCCACCGGCCGAAGAGCGCGTTCAGGAGCGTTCCGAGGAGGGGAAAAAACGGAATCAGCCAGACGGTCGTAGACACCGACCCACTCTAGCGAAACCCCCTAGGGGTGTCAAGCCGCGGCCCCGCATCCATGCTGATTTGCGTCATAACCCTTCGCGTCACCCGCTGGCATCCTGGATGCAGAATGAGCCATATGCACCACCATCATCATCACCACGGGGCGACGCGCTCCGCCGCCGAGGATCTCAGGGAAGAGCACGTGATCATCGAGCGGGCGCTGTCGGTTCTCGAGGCGCTCGCCGTCGCCGTCGAGACGGGGCGGCAAGTGCCGCAGGAGCGGGTCGCGTCGCTCCTCGACCTTCTCAAAACCTTCGCCGACAAGTGCCACCACGGCAAGGAGGAGCAGATCCTCTTCCCCGCCTTGCTCGCGACAAAGGCCGGCGACGCCAGAACGACGATGGACGACCTCTTGAAGGAGCACGAGGTCGGACGAACGGCCGTCCGTCGGATGAGCGAGGGTGTCGCGGGCTGGAGCAGGCCGGAAGCGCGCCGCCTCTTCGCCGCGGCGGCCCACGACTACGTGGACCTGCTCCGGCGGCACATCGCCAAGGAGACCGAAGGGCTGC
>JACPCF010000052.1 GCA_016179965.1 Candidatus Rokuibacteriota bacterium
GTACTGGAACAAGTGGATGTACATGGACACGACGCTCGAGGAGGTGGCCCAGTACACGACGAAGTACCCCGACCGCTTCGCCGGCCTCGCTGGCTACAACCCCTTCAGGATGAAGGAGAGCCTCCGGGAGGTCGAGCTGGCGGTGAAGAAGTACGGCTTCAAGGGCGTGTACATCCACATCTACGGCTTCGACATCCCGCTCCACGACAGGAAGATGTACCCGCTCTACGCCAAGTGCGTGGAGCTCGACGTCCCGGTCTCTATGCAGGTGGGCCACGTGCTGGAGTCCATGCCCAGCGAGCACGCCCGCCCCATGTACCTGGACCAGATCGCCTGCGACTTCCCCGACCTCAAGATGATCGGGGCCCACACCGGCTGGCCCTGGGTCGAGGAGCTGATCTCGGTCTGCTACAAGTGGGACAACGTCTGGTTCGGCGTGGACGCCTGGAATCCCAAATACCTGAAGCCCGAGATCATCCAGTTTATCGGCAGCCGCATGGGCCAGGACCGCGCCATCTGGGGGACCAACGGGCTGCCGTGGAAGGAGAGCCTCGACCAGGTGGACGGGCTCGGGCTCAAGGACGAGGCGAAGAAGAAGCTCCTCCGGGACAACGCCATCCAGCTCTTCAAGCTCTGATCGTTCGGAGCAGGGAGCCGTGGGGCCGCTGGACGGCGTTCGCGTCATTGACCTGACCCGGTACATGGCCGGGCCCTACGGCACCCTGCTCCTCGCCTACCTGGGAGCCGAGGTGATCAAGGTCGAGGAACCTGGCACCGGGGATCCGATGCGCCAGGCCTCGCTGTACTTCCAGGACGGGCTGTCGGGCCACTTCGCGAGTGGCAATGCCTCGAAGAAGAGCCTCACGCTGAACCTGCGGCACCCCCAGGGGCGGCGGATTTTGCTGGAGCTGGTGGCGAAGGCCGACATGGTCCTCGAGAACTTCAGGCCTGGAACCATGGCGAAGCTGGGGCTCGGCTACGAGACCCTGAGGGCCGCCAACCCCGGGATCATCCTGGCATCCGTGTCGGGCTTCGGACAGGGCGGCCCCTGGCGTCAGCTCCCCTCGTTTGACCTTGTCGCCCAGGCTGTGGGCGGTGGCATGAGCCTCACCGGGGAGCCCGGCAGGCCGCCGGTCAAGATGGGAATTCCCATCGGCGATCTCGCCGCGGGGGTCTTCGTGGCGCTCGGGGCGGTCTCGGCTCTCTATAACCGCCGGATGACCGGGCACGGCGAGTGGGTTGACGTTGCCATGATGGATGTCCAGCTCTCCCTGCTCAATTACCTCGCCCACTACTTCTGGGCCTCCGGGAAAGTCCCCGAGCCCGAGGGGGCGGGGCATCCCAACATCGTCCCGTACCAGATTTTCCCCACGCCCACCGGGTATCTGGCCGTGGCCGTCTACGGCGATCACTTCTGGGCTGGCTTCTGCCGGGCCCTGGAGCTCCCGGAGCTGATCGGAGACTCCCGCTTCGTCAGCAACGACCTTCGCTGCCTGCACCGTGAGGCCCTGATCCCGCGTCTGGAAGAACGGATCGCCTCGCGCCCGAGAGAGGCGTGGCTGACCCGGCTGGCCGAGGAGGGAATCCCGGCCGGCGCGGTGTATCACGTGGACGAGGCGCTCGCCTCGCCCCAGGCCCGGGCCCGGCAGATGGTCGTGGAGGTGAAGGGCCCCTCGGGCAGCCCGCTGAAGCTCCTCGGCAGCCCCATCAAGTTCCAGCGCGCGCGCGAGGAGATCGGCCCACCCCCGACGCTGGGGCAGCACACCCAGGAGATCCTGCGCGATCTTCTGGGGTACGGGGATGAGGCCGTTCAGTCCCTTCGGCGGGAGGGCGCCATTTGATGGGGAAGGCGGTCCGCCTGGATCGTGAGGGCGGGGTCTGCGTCGTGACCATCGACCGCCCGGAGGTCAAGAATGCCCTGGACCTCGAGACGATCGAGATTCTGTCGGACGTCGTGGATGGCCTGGCTCGGGATTCCGCGCTCAGGGCGGTGGTGCTGACGGGGAGCGAGGGGGCGTTCATCTCCGGCGGCGACGTTAAGGACTTTCTGCGTCTGGACGACCCCGAGGCCGGCAAACGCATGGCCCAGCGGATGCAGTCGGTCCTGGGCAGGCTGGAGGCGCTGGAGGCGCCCGTGATCGCCGCCATCGAGGGAGTGGCGCTGGGTGGTGGTGCGGAGGTCTCCCTGGCCTGCGACATGCGCATCGCCTCGGAGGCTGCGCGGATCGCCTTCAAACAGGTGAGCCTGGGGATCATGGTCGGGTGGGGGGGCGGCCAGCGCCTCCTGCGGCTCGTCGGGCGGTCGAAGGCTCTCCGGCTCCTGCTCACCGGCGTGACCCTCACCGCAGCGGAGGCGGCCACGATCGGGCTGGTTGATGAGGTTGTGCCGGCGCGCCAGGCGCTCGGGGCGGCCCTCGCGCTGGCCCGGCAGATCGCCGTCCAGCCCGCGCGGGCCGTGCGGACCACCAAGCGGGCGCTCCATTACGGCGCCGAGATGTCCCGCGCCGAGGCGGCGGCCTTCGAGGCCGAGTGCTTCGCGACCCTCTGGGGGAGCCCCGATCACCGGGAGGCCGTCGCGGCGCTCCTGGAGAAGCGGACACCGGTCTTTCGGGAGGAGTGACCATGGCGACCCCCTTCGACGAGGCCCGCGCGCGCTGGAAGTCGCGGATCGCTCGGCAGGTGCCGCCGGCGACCACCCACTCGGGGCTGCCGCTCGAGCCGCTCTACATTCCGGCGGAGGGCGCCCCCGAGTATCTGGATAGGCTCGGGTTCCCCGGTGACTTCCCGATGACGCGCGGGATCTATCCGGGGATGTTCCGGGAGCGGCTCTGGACCATCCGCCAGTACGGGGGCTTCGGCACCCCCGAGGAGACCAACGCCCGCTACCGCTTTCTCCTGGCCCACGGGCAGACGGGTCTCTCCGTCGCCTTCGATCTCCCGACCCAGATGGGGCTCGACTCGGACGACTGGGGCTCGACTCGGACGACCCGCGGGCGTACGGCGAGGTCGGGAAAGTGGGGGTCGCCATCGACACGGTGGACGACCTGGCCGCCGTCTTCGAGGGGATCCCGCTGGAGAAGATCAGCGTGTCCTTCACCATCAACGCGACGGCGGCCATCATCCTGGCCATGTACCTGGTGGTCGCTCAGGAACGCGGCATCACGCCCGAGCTCCTCACCGGCACGATCCAGAACGACATCCTGAAGGAGTACGTGGCCCGCGGGACGTGGATCTTCCCCGTCGAGCCCGCCCTCCGGCTGATCGCCGACGCGATCGGGTACACCTCGCGGGAGCTCCCGCGCTTCAACCCCATCTCAATCGCCGGTGCCCACTTCAAGGACGCGGGCGCGACTGCCGTGCAGGAGGCTGCCTTTACGCTGGCCGACGCCATCGCGTACGTCGAGTACGTCACGGGGCGCGGTCTCCCCGTGGATGCCTTCGCCCCGCGCCTGAGTTTCTACTTCTACACCCATTCCGACCTGTTCGAGGAAGTGGCCAAGTATCGGGCCATGCGCCGCCTCTGGGCCCGCGTCATGCGCGACCGCTTCGGGGCAAAGGATCCGCGCTCGTGGCATTTTCGCTTCGGCGTGGTGTGCGGCGGGAGCACGCTGACGCGCCAGGAGCCGTTGAACAACGTCGTGCGCGTGGCCTACCAGGCGCTCGCCTCCGTGCTCGGCGGCGCTCAGACGATCTTTACCTGCGCGTGGGACGAGGCCGTCGCCATCCCCACCGAGGCGTCGGCCCTCCTGGCGCTCAGGACTCAGCAGATCCTGGGCTATGAGACCAACGCCCGCTACCGCTTTCTCCTGGCCCACGGGCAGACGGGTCTCTCCGTCGCCTTCGATCTCCCGACCCAGATGGGGCTCGACTCGGACGAC
>JACPCF010000009.1 GCA_016179965.1 Candidatus Rokuibacteriota bacterium
TGCTCTGGCAGCACATGCACAAAAACAGGCGGTTGCGGTTGCTATGATGCATTATCAACAATAACCTTAATCAAAAGAAAACAAGCCTTAACAACCGGCAACTGCTGTGGCGATGATTCTAACGAATATTACAACGGTGCAGAAAGTACTTCTGCCTGCTGATTCCCCGCTCCGCAACCCTCCGGCGAGTCTAGATCCTGTTGAGAAGGCTGCTTGGGACGCAGTTCGCTTCGCTCTCGACATGACCCATATCAGCTACGTGCGGCTGGTCGACACGCTGGAGAAGATTGGCCACGCCGTTCGGAAGGGGGAGAAGCAAGTTGACGAACCCACTGTCGCTCTGGTCGATGCGTGGTCCGTAGTTGACAATCTGTGGCGGTTGCACAGCATTCTGCGGCGGTTTCCTCGGATGAAGAAATCGCCGCAGCTCGAAGTACATCTCCGCGCAATCGCGGCAGTCGAGGACCTCCGCCATGGTATCCAGCACTTGGATGAGAACTTCAAGTCGGCGGCCGCCCGTGAGCAGCCGGTTTTAGGAAGTCTCAGCTGGCTCTGGACACCAGATGACCCGCTGCAGGAAGGATTCATGATGGCCGTGGCGGCTGGAGCAATGAGGGAAGGCTGGATTCCGATGACCAATCCGGGCGGTCGAAAGTTCCACCGCCCGATTGGCCTGGTCACACTGGCTGCTTTCGGAAAAGAGCTGGAGTTGACGGGGCTCGTCGTTCGAGCTGTCGAACTGGCTAAGGGACTCGATCAGGGCGCCAGGCTCGCGGTGGGAGACTCACCAGTCGGCAAAGCCGACGTAGTGTTGGCGCTCTTGTTTCGGTCCGGGTCTCCGCCTCCTGACAGTGAGACGATGTGAGCGGTCTAACACGCCGTTGCACCCGACGGCCGCTGGTGCGATCCTGAGCGGCCGCGGGTGAACGGCAAGGCGTTAGACCGCCGAATGTCGTCGCTGCACGAATGACGAAATGCAGTTTGAGTGGGATCGCGACAAGGCGAGGCGGAACCTCAAGAAGCACGGGGTTACATTCGACGAGGCGGTAACTGTGTTCTACGACCCGTTGACTGCGACATTCGACGCTCCCGATCACTCGGTTGGTGAACGCAGGCTCATTACCATCGGGTTCTCCGCTCAGGGCCGACTGATAGTCGTATGTCATACTGAGCGCGGATCGGCGGTGCGAATCATCAGTGCCCGGCCGGCCACCGCGCGAGAGAGGAAGCGTCATGGGACATAAGAGACAAGCCCAACGGGACGAGATGCGTCCTGAGTACGCCTTTGATTATTCCAAGGCCGTTCGTGGGAAGTACTATCACCGCCTTCTGAAGGAGGGCGCAAACGTCGTAGTGCTGGAGCCGGACATCGCGAAGGCGTTTCGCGGTTCCGCGGCCGTAAATGACGCGCTGCGCTCTCTGCTGCAGGTGTCGGAATCGACACGGCGTCTAACTTCGCGCCCAACTCGGACCGCGCGCAAGCGCGCCGCCGGTTAGCGTCGTGTTAGAAGGAGAGGAGGAATCGACACGCGGTGGTGCCGAGGAAGGGGGCGACGAGACCGAAGGTGAGGTTTACCCACCTCCAGGGACAGTACTTGGCCTTCATTGAGGCGTACACGACGCTCCAACGCGTGGCTCCCGCCGAGGCTGACATGCAGCGCTTCTTTCGCGTGACACCGCCGGCGGTTCATCGGATGGTTCTGGCGCTCGAGCAACGCGGGCTCCTCAGGCGTGTGGCGGGCCAGGGCAGGAGCATCAGGTTGCTTCTGCCGTCGGGCGCGATCCCGAAGCTGGAGCGGCGTGAGAGAAATGGCGCCTTCTAACCCCGCGCTCGATCGGACCGCTGGCTCGCATTCGTCGTTGCATTCGGCTTTGTCGTAGCGATCAGTCCTTCCTTCCTGCAGGTGGCGCGCTTCCAGGGCCGGCTGTTCCTCCGGGACGGTTATCACCGAGCCGTTGGTTTTCTTCAGCGGGGTATTGCTGTCGTCCCGGTATTCACGCGAGAGTTTGGTGGCCTTGAAAGCCTCAATCTTCCGGCCGGAATGCTGCCTCAAGGGGCATATTTTGGGGAACGACCTCCGTGCCTGCCGGACTACCTTGATGACGTGGTCTCGGTTCAGGTACAACTTCCAGCGTTTCAGAAGATGTTGGTGATCCAGGGACTCGAAGTTACGCCGATTGGGTAATGGGACCGCGGCCTCATAACTCGGCGTTGGGCGTCTTGTGATCCGTAACGTTCTGGGTTACACTGATCGGGGTGATCCGCGGGTTCAAGCACAAGGGGTTGGCCAAGTTTTTCGAGACCGGCTCAAAGGCTGGCGTCCAGGCACAACACGCCGAACGGCTGCGCCTGGACCTTCATCCGCTCAGGGGTGACCGCAAGGGCACGTGGGCGGTATCGGTGAGCGGCAACTGGCGGGTGACGTTCAAGTTCGTCGGTAAGGATGCTGATTTCGTCGATTACGAGGATTATCACTGAGAGGAGTAGCAATGCGTATGCACAACCCGCCTCATCCGGGAGAGATCATCAAGGCTCTTTGCCTTGAGCCACTCGGCGTCACCGTTACGCAAGCCGCAGAAGCTCTGGGAGTAAGCCGTAAGACTCTTTCTGCCATTCTGAATGGCCGTGCCGGGATCAGCCCTGAGATGGCGGTCCGTCTTTCCATTGCCTTTGGCACCTCCGCTGAAAGTTGGCTCAACCAGCAAACGCAGTACGACCTTTGGCACGCCGAGCAGCGTCGGAAGCAGCTACGGGTTGTGAAGCTCGCGTCGGCGTAGAAGACGCCCAACCCAGCGCTCAACACGGCCGCGCCGCAAGCGGCGTGCCGGTTAGCGCAAGTGTTGGGCCGAAAAACATAGCGCATCACCAGCTATCAGGACATTGGTGGCCCGCGGACACCGGCTTCTGGAAGAATGAGACCCTGACGGCCCGCCCGCTCCTCTACGCCCTCTAGCCCCTCACTCGCCCTTCGACGTCAGCCAGCGGATGGCGCCGATCACCAGCAGCCCGATCCCCACCACGAGCGGGATCCAGTAGTTCGGAAGATTGAGTGCCTTGACGAGGGCCACGCCGAACCCGATGACGATCACGATGGCCCCGGCTATCATCAACCCGGTCCCGGAGCGCCTGCCTCCCACGCGGCTCACCTCCCCTCGCAAACTCTGAGGATTCTACCGCGGACATGGAGGGTGGGAAAGCGGCCATTTCTCGGCTATGATGGCCCCGGTCATGGAGGGGATGAAGGACTGGTACCGGATCGACTTCGTCCCCAAGATGAGCCGGGTCATGCGCGTCCACAAGGAGTTCGGCAAGGGCTACGGCCGCGCCACCCGGCGCGCCATGGCGGACGGGGCGCTCAGCCGCAAGCAGAAGGAGATGATCGCGGCGACGGTGAGCGCCGTCAACGTCTGCGAGTACTGAACCGTCGCCCACGTGGCAGCCGGGAAGCTGCAAGGTTATGCCGACGATCAGATCTGGTACGAGCTCTCTTTCACCGTCGGGCTCGCCCACGGGATGAACGCCGTCGCCGAGGGCCTGGGCCTCGCCCCCGAGTTTTCAGGAGAGCCCCGCCGCGCTCCGCTCATCCCGCTGGTGGATCCCCTCACGGCCGCTCCCGAGGTCAAGCAGGTCCTCGACGAGGCGCAGGCGTTCTTCGCCATGGAGCGGCCGCCCGCCGCGCTCCTCGCCATGGCCCACGACCGGGGGTATCTGGCCGACTACTGGCTGGCGCTCAAGGGCGTGTTCGCCGACGGCGCGCTGGATCGGCTCACCAAAGAGGTCATGGCCTACGGCGCCGACTTTCACCTGAGGGAGATGCGACGGCTCGGCGCCTCAGAACGCGCCGTGATCGAGGCCCTGGAAGTCGCCCAGCTCTTCAACGGTTTCACCAAGATCGCCGACACGCTCCGGCTCACTCCCGACTTCAACCCTCGCCCCTAAGGAGCGCCCCGTTATGGCTCGTCGAACGCACACGGTGGGCATCATCGGACTCGGCTTCGGCCGCGCCCACATCCCGGCGTTTCAAGCCAACGGCTGCCAGGTTGTCGCCGTCTGCCAGCGCAACGCGGCGCAGGCTAAGGCCGTCGCGGACAAGTACGGTATCCCGCGGGTCTTCGAGCGGTGGGAGGAGATGCTGGCCGAGGCCAAGCCCGAGATCGTGGTCATCGCCGCGCCGCCGCACCTCCATCACGCCATCGCGCTCCGGGCGTTCGCGGCGGGCGCCCACGTCCTCTGCGAGAAGCCGTTGGCGATGACGCGGGCTGAGGCGCGGGCCATGGTGGAGGCCGCGGCGCGCGCCCGGCGCGTCGCGATGACGGGGTTCAACTGGCGCTTCCCCGCCGCCATGCAGCGGCTCCACGCCATGGTGGAGGAGGGGTTCCTCGGTCGGCTCTTCCACGCGAGCCTGCGGTACCTAGCTCCCCGGTGGGTGGACGAGGCGACGCCCCCGACGTGGCGGATGGACCGCGCGCAGGCCGGGCACGGCGCCATGGGCGACCTGGGCGTTCACCTGGTGGATCTGGCGCGCTGGAATTTCGGCGAAATCGTCCGGGTCTCGGCGCGGGCCGGGATCGCCTACCCCTCGCGGACGGTGCCGGGAGGCGCGAAGCCTGCCGACGCCGAGGACTTCTGCGCGGTGACCGGGGAACTGGCCTCGGGCGCCCTCGTCACGCTTATGGTCAGCCGGGCCGCGCGTGGGGGGAACGAGCAGACTCTGGAGGCCTACGGCAGCCACGGCGCGTTCTCCTACCGGCTCGCACGCAGTGGGGCCCGCTGGTACAAAGGCGAGCTCCGCGCCGCTGCGGGGAGCGCGGGCTTCGAGCCGGTGAAAGTTCCCGCCACGGTCCCGCGCTCAGTGGGAGAAGGCGATCAGCTCGAGGTCACGGGCAAGGCGACCATCGGGCCGCTCGTGAAGCGGTTCCTGGCGGGCATCCGAAAGGGGGAAACCCCTTCACCCTCGTTCGAGGACGGGCTGCGGGCACAGGCGGTGCTGGACGCCGTGCTGGAATCGGCCTCGCGCGGCGGCTGGGTCGACGTACCGCGAGACTAACGGGGGAAAGGGGGTCAGGTCTTGCAATCACACAGTCTCCTCTTGTGAACTGTTGGAATGCAAGACCTGACCCCAGTTAGCGGAGGAGCGCGAGCGCGGCGTCGTGGAGCCGCCCGTTAGTGGCCAGGGCGGTCCCCGAGTAGATCGAAGGCGTGCCGGCAAAATCGGTGAAGCGCCCGCCCGCCTCCTCCACCAGGAGCTTCAGCGGCGCCAGGTCCCAGGGCTTCAGGTCCGGCGCCTCCACGGCGATCTCGGCCTTCCCTGCCGCCACAACCGTGTAGCACATGTAGTCGCCGAAGCCCCGGTGGCGGTCCGTCGCGTCCACGAGCCGGACGAAGCCGTCCCAATGGCCTCCCTGCCGCAGCAGGCCGAGACTCGCGTGAACCAGGGTGGCCTTGTCGAGGGAAGACACCTCCGAGACACGGAGGCGCTCGCCGCCCAGGAATGCCCCCTTGCCTCTCCGGGCGGTGTAGAGCTCGCCGCTCACCGGGTTCAGGATCACGCCGGCGGTGATCTCTCCGTGCTCCTCGAGCGCGATCAGCACGGCCCAGATGGGGATCCCACGGACGAAGTTCCGCGTCCCATCGATGGGATCCACGATCCAGCGGACGTCCTTGGACCCCCGCGCTCCCAGCTCCTCACCGAGGAAGCCGTGCCGCGGAAACGCCCGGCCGAGGATCTCGACAATGACCTGCTCCGCTTCGCGATCGGCCTGGGTCACCGGAGACCGGTCGGCTTTGAGCGTGACTTCGAGGCCTCGCTGGAAATACTTCACGCCGACCTCGCCGGCAGCCCGCGCCGCCTCCACCATCACCTCCAGGGCCCTATCCAATCTTTCCCCCTCTCAGGACGTACGAGAGCTCGTCGTAAACGCGCAGTCTCCAGGCCCAGTCCTCCGTATATGGGATATCAAGCTTGTCGCGCTGCCTCGACAACACCGACACCACATCCTCAAAGTCGCGGGGCCGCCCGGCCTTCAACTTCATGATGATCAAATCCTCCGCCGACACAACCCATACGGTGCGGCCCTCGACCTCCAGCGCCCGGCGGCGGTCGAGCGCCGCCTCATCAGGCGCATCTGAAATTCCCGCTGGAGCGGGTTCCATTCCAGCCACTGGCGGTCGATGACGAAGCCCTGCCGCTCCGCTTCCGCTCCGAGCGATTCGAGCCCTTCGGGGTCGGTGAGGACCGTGAAATCGACATCCGCGGTGGCCCGCGGCTGCCCCCACATGGCGACCGCCATGGCTCCGATGATCATGTACGGGATATGCCGCGACTCCAGGAGGTCCACGAACCGAAACAGTGACTGTCTCAGACGATCGGGGTGAATCGGAGGGGGCTCAGGAGGCACGCGAGCGTAACCAGTCGGTGGCTTGCTCGTACCGGAACAACAACTCACTCACGTGACAACCCTCTTCTTGAGCTTGGCGACGCAGACTGTTGAGCGCGAAAGCCATGAGCTCGCAAGCGAGGCGAAATCTCTCGTCTAGCGACATCTCACGCCCCGAGACCCGCGCATGCTCGTCCCGCACGAGATCGAGTTTACGGAGCCAGAAGGGAGGAGTCCAGGACACGGCTAGCCCTTGGGCAGTCCGAGAATCCGCTCGCCGACGATGTTCTTCTGGATTTCGGTGGTCCCGCCGGCGATCCCGAAGCGGAGCGCGAAGAGCGCCTGGAAGGCCCAGCGCCCGCCATCCGCCGCCCCCGGCGCGCCGCGCCAGAGCTGGTGGGCGGGCCCGAGAATCTGGGTGGCTGCCTCGGCCATCTTCTTGTACGTGTCGGTGAACGCCAGCTTCAGGACCGAGCCCTCGGGGCCCGGCGCCTCCCCGCGGAGCTGGCGGGTGATGTAGCGAAGTCCCGTGAGCCGGAGCGCCCGCCCCTCGATGTACACCTGGGCCAAGGCCTGACGCAGGACTGGATCGGCGGAGGCCACACCGCCGTCGCGGGGCCAGCGTCGCGCCAGTTCGAGCACCCGGTTGATGTACTGGTGGAGGATGACGGTGTTCCCGATCGCCATCCGCTCGTGCATCAGCACCGTGATCGCGACGTCCCAGCCGCCGTTCAGGGCGCCGAGCAGATTCGCCTTGGGCACCCGGACCTGATCGAAGAACACCTCGTTGAACTCGGCATCCCCGGTGATCTGGACCAGCGGCCGGACCGTCATCCCCGGGCTCTTCATGTCCACGAGGAGGCACGAGATGCCCTTGTGCTTGGGCGCTTGAGGGTCCGTGCGCACGAGGAGGATGCAGGAGTGGGAGCGGTGGGCGTTGGAGGTCCAGACCTTCTGCCCGCTCACCACGAAGTGGTTGCCCTCCAGGACCGCGTGCGTCGAGAGGTTCGCCAGATCGCTCCCGGCGCCCGGCTCCGAGAAGCCCTGGCACCAGATCTCGTCGGCGGAGAGGATGGGCGGAAGCCAGCGCGCCTTCTGCTCCTCCGTGCCGTGGCGGATCACGGCCGGGCCCACCAT
Organism: Candidatus Rokuibacteriota bacterium; assembly: GCA_016179965.1. Taxonomy (GTDB): domain Bacteria; phylum Methylomirabilota; class Methylomirabilia; order Rokubacteriales; family CSP1-6; genus CSP1-6. The sequence goes on from JACPCF010000009.1 coordinate 7,516, forward strand.
CGTCAGGCCGATCATGTTCACCCCTGGCGGCCCGCCGGCGCCGATCATCTCCTCGGCGAAGATCATCTGCTCCAGGAGGCTCGCCCCGCGCCCGCCGAACTCCTTGGGCCAGTGGATCCCCACCCAGCCCCCTGCGTGGAGGCGCTTGTGCCAGGCCAGGCTCGCGTCGAAGGATTTGTCGGGATGGAACGTCAGCTCGTCGTCGGACGGCGGAAACTGCTTCCGGTGCTCGGGCAGGTTGCGCGCGAGCCACCCCCGCAGCTCCCGGCGGAACCCCTCCTCGCGCTCGCTGTAAGCGAAATCCATCGCGCCGCTATTCTATCAGGGGGCCGGGTCGAGGTGAACGGCGACGGCCCGCGCCGACCGGCCGCTGGCGTTCCTCACGTTGTGATCGGTCCGCGCCGGCTTCCAGAACGCCTGGCCGGCTTTGAGCCCCCGGGTGCGCCCATCGCCCAGCACCTCCTCCACCTCGCCATCGAGCATCACGAACACCGTGGGGCCGGGATGGCGGTGGCGGCCCGTCTCGGCGCCCGGCTCCCAGTGGTCAAGGTTCACGTGCACCCGGGCGCGCTTCGGGACCTCCTCTATCGAGAGGTCGAGAAGGAGGTCGGCCCACATGCGCGGCCTGGTCTGGCCGGCGAGCGGGTCCACCGCCATTCCGCCGCCGAAGGCGAGGAGGACTGACAGAGCCACGAGAGAACGTTTCATTTCGTCAGCTCGTACACCCTGCCCAGCTCCGGGTCGAGCACCTTGACGGGAAGCCCCGCCGCTTTGAGAGCCTTCCCCATGTCGGCCGGCGTCGGGGCGCCCTGGGGCGACTTCAGCCGGTGGTGGTGAGGAATGACCGTCTTCAGGTTGGGGTTATCGGTCTGGAGGAAGCGGACCATGTGGACGATGTCCTGGGGGTCGCGACCACCCGAGAGCGGGAGAATCGCCACGTCCGGTTTGTAGAGACTTCCCCAGAGGCGCATGTCCATGGTCAGGGCCGTGCTCCCGGCGAAATAGACGGTGAGGCCGTTCTCGAAGTGGATGATGAACCCCATGGCCGCCCCGCCGTACATCTTCTCCGGCGTGCCCGACCCGTGGACCGAGTTCACGTTGCGGATGGTGATGCCGTCGAACTTGTTCCAGTCCCCGGGGTTGCTGCGAAGGATCTGGGCCGCCGGCACCTTGCGCGGCTCAAAATACGCGGACCACATCTCCCAGGTCGAGACGATCTTCGCCCCGCTCTTCAAGGCAATCTCGGCGGCCGAGCCCACCTCGTCCGCGTGCCCGTCCGCCACCAGGATGACGTCCACCTTCGGGAAATCCTCAACCTTGACCGGGCTGTCCGGGTTCTCCACGAAGGGGTTCGTCAGGACGACCTTCCCGGTCGGCGAGGTGAACCGGAAGATGGACCAGGACAACCACTCCATCTTAACCGTCCCGCTCTGGGCCTGCGCTCCCGCTGGCCCCGCGGCCAGCAGCCACATAACCGCGATGCTCAATGCCCCGATCAGCCATTGCCGTTTCCTCATGCTCGTTCCTCCGAGGCCAGCTATTCTAAGCAGCATATTGGACTACCCCTTCCACTCGCCGCGCTCGACGAGGACGTCCTTGAAGACGGTGAGCGCGTCCACCACCACGGGCATCCCGCCGTAGGTCACCATCTGGAAGATCACCTCAGCGACCTCCTGGCGGGTGGCGCCGACGTTGAGGGCGGCGTGGAGGTGGGCGCGAACCTCGTGGGTTCGGTTGAGCGCGGTCAGGGCGGCCACGGCGCACAGCTCGCGCTGCTTCTGGGAAATGACCTCCCGGCTGTAGAGCTTGCCCGTGAAGAACATCGAGAGCTCGCGGGCCAGATCCTTGTCGAATTTCTTCCACAGCTCGAAGCCGGTCCCGCCTTTGAGCGTGTGAAACAGCATTTCCGCCGTCTTCTTCGTCTTCTGCTTCAGGGCCTCGTCCATCAGCGTCTCCTATAGGGATTCGAGGAGTCTCACCAGCGCGTCGGGCGCCGAGAGCATGGCGTCGTGAGCAACGTCCAGGTCCACGGGCTTCACGCCCAGGCGCCGCGCGTACTCCACGGCGCGATCAGGTTGCACGGCGACGTCCTTGAGGCAGCGGATGTAAGTCCGCGGCACGCTCATCGCGTAGAACCCGGTCAGGTTCACTTGCTCCACGAAGGGGCGGAGCGGCTGGGGCGTCAGACGCGGCAACGCCGCCTGGACCACCGGGTGGCCCTGCGCCAGATCGTTCATCCAGCGCGACCACGCATACCAGGCCGGATAGAGGAACGTCCCGTTCCCCCCGGCCTGGGCCAGCCCCCGGATCATCGCCCGCTGCCCCGGCACAAGATGCGTATCCCACAGGCTGCTCATGTCGGGCAGCACGACCGCGGCCAGGAAGACCAGGTGCGCCACTCGCTCGGGCGCCATCTCTACCACCTTGGGGATGACCAGCCCACCCATGGAGTGGCCCACCACGATCCCCCGGCTGATCCCATGAAAGGCCATGGCGTCCACCACCGATCGGGCGTAACTGACGACGGAGGCCGTCGTGTGCTCACTCGCCCGGCGGCCGTGGCCCGGCAGATCCAGGACCACCATGCGATGGCCCCGGGCGCTGAGCCTCTCCGCCACGGCCTCCCAGCACCAGGCCCCGTGACAGGCGCCGTGGACCAGCACGTACTCTTTCATCCTCACGGGCCGGACCAGCGGACGGGGGCGTAGTGGCCGTTCCGCCCGGTGTTGTCGAAGGTGAAGGCGTGGTCGCGGTAGCGGCTCGCGGTGCCGCGCGCGGCCGCCAGGCGGCTCGAGGCGAAGTGGCCCACGTTGTCGAGCCAGACTTCCTGCCCTTTGATCCCGATGATCGCCTCCACCGTCACCTCCGCGATCCCCGGCACCAGGAGCTTTCGGGTTTTTCCCTCGCTGGTGAAGGCGATGGGGACGGCCTTCGTGGGCATCCGCTTCGTGATGAGCGGCGCGAACCGCCCGAGAGGGCCGCCGGCCTGGGCCGAGCAGATGGCCTCGAGCCCCTGGCGCTGGGGTGCGCCGGCGCGCTCGTCAACGTAGCAGGCCACCGTCCAGTCCCCCTGGGCCATGACGCCGGGCGTGTAGATGGCGAGGACGGCGTTGAGGCCGTCGAGCGGCGTGTCGCCGTACCGGCCGGAGTCCACGTGAAAGGCCACCACCACGTCGCAGTGACCCTCCGTGGGGCGCGCCTGAGCCCGCGAGAGGAGGCACGGGCACAGGACCTCGCAGTTGCAGCTCTCGAAGTACTCTCCGCTGATCTGCCAGGCTGGGTGCGCCATATCCTCGGAGGGGGGCCACCCAGGCCCCCCCACGCCTTCGGCGTGGAAGCCCGGGTACCCGCCCCTTCCGATCCCTCCCCCCTGGGTTTGCGCGGGCAAAGCCCGCGCTCGAACGGCCTCCGTAAGGCCAGGGTTCTTAAACTGACAGGACGCGCTGCTCGGCTCCGGTTCGGAGTTGACTCTGAAGGCGCCGGCGCCCTATCGTCGGAGAGGTTCGCCCCACGATACCCGGAACGGAGGGAAAAGACAATGCCGGTGATGAACGCCTCGATCCTCCCCGACCGGAACGCGCCGCTCGTCGTCGAGTCCGTGACCCTCGACGCGCCGAAGGCGGGCGAGGTGCTGGTCAGGATCGCCGCGACCGGCGTCTGCCACTCGGACCTCTCCGTGATCGACGGCACGCTCCCCTTGCCCACCCCCATCGTCCTGGGCCACGAGGGGGCCGGCGTGGTCGAGGCCGTGGGCCCCGGGGTCGCGTCAGTCAAGGCGGGGGACCACGTGGTGCTCTCCTGGCGCCCCCAGTGCAATCGCTGCCCGTACTGCCTCCGCGGCCAGCCCTACCTCTGCGACCTCGCGAACCGGATGAGCCTGTCGGGGGCGATGCTCGACGGCACCCGGCGGCTCAAGCGCGGCGCGGAAGAGCTCTTCCATATGACTCAGACCTCGTCCATGGCCGAATATGCGGTGGTGCCGGAAACGGGCGCGATCGCCATCGATCGGGACATCCCGCTGGACAAGGCGGCGCTCGTCGGCTGCGCCGTCACCACCGGCGTGGGCGCCGTCTTCAACACGGCCCGGGTCGAGCCCGGCGCGGGCGTCGCCGTCTTCGGCTGCGGCGGCGTCGGGCTCTCGGTCGTCCAAGGCGCGCTGATCGCTGGCGCCAACCCCATCATCGCCATTGACCTCCTCGACTCGAAGCTCGAGGCCGCCAAGCGGTTCGGCGCCACCCACGCCGTCAACGGGAAGTCCGGCGACGCTGCCGCCAGGATCCGGGACCTCACGGAGGGACAGGGAGCGGACTACGCCTTCGAGGCCATCGGCAACCCTGACGTCGTGAGCCAGGCGTATGACAGCGTGAGGCGGGGCGGCAAGGTGGTCGTCATCGGCGTGGCGAACATGATGGCCCAGATCTCTATCCCCCACCTGACGCTCGTCCTCCAGGAGAAGGCCGTCCTCGGCTCCTGCTACGGCTCGGCGCGCCCCCAGCTCGACATGCCCCGGCTCCTGAGGCTCTACAAGGCTGGGCGGCTGAAGCTCGACGAGATGGTGACGCGGACCTACAAGCTCCAGGAGGTGAACCAAGCGTTCGACGATCTCAGGAACGGCGTCAACCTGCGCGGCGTGCTGGTATTTTCGTGATGTGGCCCCCTCACCTTTATCCTCTCCCCCCGGGGGGGAGAGGGCAGGGTGAGGGGGCTAAGGAGAGACGACCATGGCCAAGATCGAAAAATTCTGCGCCAAGTCGGTGTACGATCCCCCCACGTACGCCCAGGGCATCAAGGCGACCGGGGCCCAGACGATCCTCTTCATCTCGGGCCAGGTGGCCTATGATAAGAAGGGGGGGGTGGCCCACAAGGGAGACTTCCAGGGCCAGGCCCGCGCCGTCTTCAAGAACCTGAAGGCCATGGTGGAGGCCGGGGGCGGCAAGCTCTCCAACATCGTGAAGCTCAACACGTACCTGACCGACATCCGCTACCGCGCCGACCTGATCCCCATCCGGCAGGAGTTCTTCGGCAAGCGTCTCCCCGCCTCGACGCTCATCACCACGCCGGCGCTCGCCCACCCGGACTGGCTCATCGAGGTCGAAGCCATCGCGGTGATCTAATCGGATGAACTTCGTCATCCCCGACGACTACGACAAAGCGTACCTCGGAAGCCCTCACGTGGAGCGCCTCGTCCTCCACGGCAAGGTTCAGGTCCACACCGACCCGCCCCGGGACGAGGCCGAGCTCATCGAGCGCCTGCGCCCGGCGGAGGTCGTGATCCCCATCCGGGAGCGCACCCCGTTCACGGCCGAGCGGCTCCTGAAGCTCCCGCACCTCCGGCTCATCTCCATGACCGGCACCGGCGTGGCCAGCATCGACCTCAAGACGGCCACGACCCGCCGGATCGTCGTGACCAACACCCCCGGCACCTCGGGGCCCGCGGTGGTCGAGCTGACCTTCGGGCTGATGATCGCCCTCTGCCGCCGCCTCCCCGCCATCGACCGCGAGATCCGCGAGGGCCGCTGGCCCCAGCACGTCGGCAGCGAGCTCAGCGGCAAGGCCCTGGGAATCATCGGGCTCGGCGCCATTGGGTCAAGAGTCGCTGACGCGGCCCGGCACTTCGGGATGGAGGTGTTCGCCTGGAGTCCCCGGCTCACCGCCGACCGGGCCCGCCAGCACGGCGTCACGCCGCTTCCCCTCGCCGATCTCATGGCCCGGTCTGATTTCATCTCCGTTCACGTCCGGTCACTGCCTGCCACCAAGGGCCTGGTGACCCGTGACCTGATCCGGCTCATGAAGCCCGGCGCGTTCTTCATCAACACCGCACGGGCCGCTATCGTTGACGAGGACGCCCTTTGGGAGGCGCTCAGCGCCGGCCGGATCGCGGGCGCGGGGCTGGACGTCTTCGCCGAAGAGCCCCTGCCCGCCGGCCACCGGTGGGCCGGGCTGCCCAACGTCGTCCTCACCTCTCACCGCGGCTGGGTCACGCGGGAGACGCTGGATCGCTTCATGGCGGTGGCCGTGGAGAATGCGCTGGCGTTCCTGGCCGGGCGGCCCGTCAACGTCGTCAACCCCGACGTTCTCCAGTAGACTAGGAAGAGCCCAAGATGATGGCAGACGAGAAGGATCGGGCGCGTTCGAGCGCGGGCTCCGCCCGCGCAACCGATCCGGGGGGAGGTGCCGGAAGGGGGGCGGAGCCCCCCTCCGGGCTAAATCCCCATATCTTCCGCGCCTACGACGTGCGCGGCAAGGTCGGGAGCGACATCACCCCCGAGGTGTTCCGCCAGGTCGGCCGCGCCTATGGCACCCTCATCTGCCGATCGGGCGGGAAGCCGCGGGCGGGGCGGGAAATCAACGCCGGGAAGCAGATCGCTTTGGGCCAGGACAACCGCCTCTCCTCGGCCGAGCTCACGGCCGCCTTCGCCGAGGGAGTGCTCGCCGCCGGCGTCTCCATCGTGGACATCGGGCTGGCGCCGACGCCCATCCTCTACTTCGCCACGGCCCACTGGAACCTGGACGGCGGGGCCAACGTGACCGGCAGCCACAACCCCGTCACCGACAACGGCGTCAAGATGGTCCACGCCGGCGCCGTCCCACTCACGGAGGACGAGATCCAGGACCTCCGCCGGGTGATCGAGGCGCAGGATTTCGAGACGGGTGCGGCCACCGTGAGCCAGCGGAACCCCAAGGAAGACTATATCGGCGCGGTCGCCGAGCGCGTGCGGGTCGCCCGCCGGCTGAAGGTGGTCGTGGACGCGGGGAACGCCGTCGCCGCGCTCTATGGACCGGAGCTGCTCCGCCGGCTCGGGTGCGAGGTGATCGAACTGTACTGCGAGCTGGACGGCCGCTTCCCCCACCACCTGCCGGATCCCGAGGTCGAGGAGAACATGCGCGACCTGATGGCGCGGGTCGTCGAGGTCAAGGCGGACCTGGGGATCGCCTACGACGGCGACGCCGACCGGATGGGGCTGGTGGACGATAAGGGCCGCCGCCACGAGGCCGACCTGATCTTGATCCTGCTGGCCCGCGACCTCCTGACGCGCCACCCCGGGGCCAAGGTTGTCTTTGACGTGAAATCTTCCCAGACGCTGGTGGACGCGATCAGCGCCGCGGGCGGCGTGCCCGTGATGCACAAGACCGGCCACTCCCACTTGAAGCGCAAGATGCGCGAGGACGGGATCCTGCTGGGCGGCGAAGTCAGCGGCCACATGTTCTTCGCCGAGAACTACTACGGCGTGGACGACGCTCTCCTCGCCTCCGCCAAGCTAATCGAGATCGCGGCCCGGGGCTCCGAGCCGTTGTCCGCCCAGTTCGACGCGATTCCCCACCTCCACGCGACTCCCGAGCTGAAGGCGCCGTGCCCCGACGCCGAGAAATTTCGCGTGGTGGAAGAGCTGGCGCGCTACTTCAAGGGGCGCTACGAGACCATCGACATTGACGGCGTGCGCGTCATCTTCCCGGGGGGGTGGGGACTGGTCCGCGCCTCCAACACCAACCCCCACCTCACGCTGCGCTTCGAGGCGCGGACGAAGGCCCAGCTCGACGAGATGAAGCGGCTCGTGTTCGACGCGCTGGCCCGCTACCCCTTCGTGACGCTACCCGCCGAGGGCTAGCCGTTCCCCGACGGCAGGCGTCATCGCGGCTCATCGGTTGAGCGCAATCGCCACCGCTTCCTGCAAGGTCCACGCGATCGGGCAGTCGCGCTCGCCCCAGACGCCCCCGGGATCGAGCAGCACCGCCTCCATGCCGACGGCGCGGGCGCCCAGGACGTCCACCGAGTAAAGGTCGCCGATGTACACTGCTTCCCGGGGTTCCACGCGCGCCTCGGCGAGCCCGAGGCGAAAAATCCGGGGATCGGGCTTCTCCACGCCGACCACCGCCGAGTCCAGGATGAAATCGAGGTGGGTGGCCAGCCCCGTCTCCTCCAGGATCGAGCGGACCGATCCGTTGGAATTCGAAATGACGCCGGCCACGCACCCCGCCTCGCGGGTCAACCTGAGCGCTGCGTCGGCCTCAGGATCGGGGAGGTGCCAGAGACCGACGGGTGGGTTATACTGCCGTCGCCACTCGGCCACGGCGCGGATCGTCTCCGCGTCCGTGATCCCGAGCTCCTCCAGGACGTACCGGAAGTAATAGCCCGCCACGGACCGGCTCTCTGTCGAAGCCCTCGGTGCCAGATGGGGGTCGAGCCGCACACGCGCGCGGTACTCGGCCTGGGCCACGGCTTCTTCGCCGCGGTGAATGCCGCGCATGGCCAGCTGGTCGGCGATGGCGGCGTAGTTGATTCGGAGCAAGGTGTTGCCAGCGTCGAAGAAGAGGGCGCGGATAGGACGTTTCATGTTGGACCCTCTCTATTATATAAGGGAAGGCATCGCATCCTGCCTCTGACCACAAAGGAGCGGCTCGGAATGCTAAGGACGCGCACGGTGTTAGTAGGATGTGGCAGCCTGTTCGCGCTTGCCCTCGGTCTCGGCTTCTCAGCCTGGGCCCAGCAGGGTGGGGGTGCCAAACCGAAGCCCATCCGGATCACCATGGAGGAATTGCACAAGGCCGGCGGGGTCCCTCCGGGCTGGAAGTTCGCCCTCCCGGCGGGCGATCCCGCGAAGGGGCGGCAGGTCTTCGTGGACCTGGAGTGCTTCAGTTGCCACAAAGTAAAGGGGGAAACCTTCCCTCCCGGCAAGACGGGTGATGTGGGGCCGGACCTGACGGGCATGGGTGGCCGCCACCCGACGGACTACCTGCTCGAGTCCCTTGTGAACCCCAACGCCGTCATCGTGGAGGGGTCGGGCTTCACCGGCCCCGATGGGCTCTCGAAGATGCCCGACTACCGGGACAGCATGACGGTGGCCCAGCTCATTGACCTGGTGACCTACCTGGGGAGCCTGACCGGTGACGACGGCAGCGGAACTCGCCCGCGACACGGTCACTGAGCGGGCCAGGGGCGGATGAGCGCGCTCGGGCTCCTCGCCCGCTGGGCTCACCTGGGCGCCGGCGTCTTCCTGGTCGGCACGTTCGCCTTTCTCCTCCTGGCGGGCCGCTCCGACCGCCCCACGGCGGTCGCGTGGGAGCGAACGCTCATGCGGTGGACCCGCTGGGCGACGGGCCTGCTCCTCCTCTCCGGGCTGCTGAGCCTCGCCTACCAGGCGGCGGTCGTCACGGGCCGCCCCGCCGACGCGCTGTCGGCGGCGACGATGCTCCGGATCGTCACCGCCACGCAGTTCGGCACGGTCTGGCTCCTCCGCCACGGCCTGCTCCTCCTCCTCGCCGGGCTGATCCTCCTGAGGGAGCGCGAGGAACCGGGTTGGGATTGGGCCGCCTTCCGGGGCGAGGGGCTTCTCCTCGGCGGCACCGGGCTCGGCCTCCTGGCCTGGGCGGGCCACGCCGCGGCCGTCGAGCCCTGGGGACTCGCGGCCACCGGCGCCGACGCGCTGCACCTGCTGGCTGTCGGCATCTGGCTGGGCGGCCTCCTGCCGCTCGCCCTCCTGCTCCGCGAGGCTGGACGAGAAGCGGGAGCCGACGCCCGGCCCTTCGCCGTGCTGGCCGCGCGGAGCTTTTCCCAGATTTCCCTCATCGCGGTGCTGGCCGTGACGGCCACGGGAATCTGGAACACCTGGAACCAGGTCGGGAGTGTCGCCAGCCTGCTGGGCACCCGCTACGGGGGCCTGCTCCTCCTCAAGCTGGGGCTGTTCGCGGCGATCATCGCGCTGGCGGCCATGAATCGGCTCCGCCTGCTCCCGGCGCTTTCCGGCGAGGCGGAGACGGTTGGCCGTCCCGCCATGCGACGTCTGGCGTCATTCGTCACGCTCGAATCCGCCCTCGGCGCCGCCGTCCTCGTCGTGGTGATCCTGATGGCCGTGACGCCGCCGGGCCGCCATACCCAACCCTGGTGGCCCCTTCCGTTTCGCCTCGCCTACCCGCCGCCCCACGACGTGGCAGGCACGGGGACGCGGCTCCTGATCGGAAGCCAGCTGGCCCTAGTCGGGTTCCTCGGCGTCGTGGCCGGATGGTTCCTCGGCTGGCGCCGCCGGTTGGTCGTGAGCGTCGCGGTCGTCGTTCTCGTCGCGGGGCTCGGCGTGGCGCTGCCGCCCCTGGCGGTCGAAGCGTACCCGACCACGTACCAGCGGGCCGCCTTCCCCTATCACGCCGCTTCGATCGCCGACGGCCGGCGCCTCTACGCGACCCACTGCGCCGCCTGCCACGGACGCACGGGGCACGGCGACGGACCCGAGGCGGTCGGCCTTCCCCGAAAGCCGGCCGACCTCAACGAGCCTCACCTGCTTCATCACACCGCGGGCGACCTCTTCTGGTGGCTCACTCACGGCATCGCCCGGAGCGGCATGCCGGGCTTTGGCGACCGGCTCTCGGCGGGCGAGCGCTGGGACGTGGTGAACTTTCTCCGCGCCCTGTCGGCGGCGGGACGCGCCCGAGGGCTCACCGAAGTCGTCGAGCCCGACCGCCCCTGGCTCGCCGCCCCGGACTTCACCTACGCGGTCGGCCCGAGCGCTCCCCGCTCGCTCAAGGATTTCCGGGGACGGCGCGTCGTGGTGCTGGTGCTCTTCACCCTGCCCGACTCCCGTCGGCGGCTCGGCCAGCTCGCCCGCAACTACGACATCCTCCAGACCATGGGGGCAGAGGTCATCGCCGTGCCGACCGACAGCGGAGACCAGATCATCTCGCGCCTGGGGGCGTCTCCCCGGATTCTCTTTCCCGTGGTGACCGACGGGGGGAGAGAGATCGTACCCGCCTACTCCCTCTTCCAGCCGGCGTCCTGGATTCGCGCCCCTAGTCACGTGGAGTTCCTCATCGACCGCCAAGGGTATCTCCGCGCCCGCTGGACGGCCGATCGCGGGGGCTGGGCGGAGGTGACGGGGCTCCTCGCCGAGATCCAGCAGCTCAACCAGGAGGCGGTCATCGCCCCGCCTCCCGAGGAGCACGTGCACTGACCATGAGACTCTGGAAGGCGATCGCGCTGGTCAACCTGGCGCTCGGCGTGGGGCTCCTCATGGGTTACCTCTGGTGGGGACGCGAGGCGGCGCGCACCCGCCAGGAGACGACCGTCACCATCCAGGCGGGAGCGGCTCCCGGCGAAGAGCGCCAGTGGATCGTTCGGGGGGTGGTGCGGTCGGTGGTCCCCGAGATCAACGTGCTCGTCCTGACCCACGAGGACATCCCCGGCTTCATGCCCTCCATGACCATGGGCTTCCGGGCGGCGAACCCGCGGCTCTACAACGGGCTTCAAGCGGGCGACGTCATCCGCTTCACGCTGAAGGGGGTCCCTCCCAACGTGACCATCGTCGCCATCACCCGCGAGGGCAAGTCGTGAGGGAACATTTATTCATAGGTAGGTTTGTCGGTCATGTTTCGGGTAGGATGACGAGGTCATGATCCGCTTCCCGCAACGGGTTCTCGGCCTGCTGACGGCGGGGCTGTTTGCCGCGTACCTGGTCGCCCTCTCCCCGCACCTCGTCCACCACCTCTTCGACCAGGACGACGGCGTCCCAGCATGCCCTCACCTGGCCCAGAGCCAGCAGAACCCGGGAGTTCAGCCCGATCCGCCGAGCCTTCCCCATCTCATCGCCACCGGGGCCCTGGACGCTCCTCTTCCGTCAACTTCTCTTCCCTCTCTCGACCTCACCGCCGGCCGTCCCCGCGCCCCGCCCTCCTCCGCACCCTCCGTCTAGATCTTCAACCTCTCGTAACTACTGAACCGAGCGGAACCTTCTCCTTAAAGGGAAAGGTTTACCGCCTCGAGGAGGGCGTGATGAAACGAAGATCTCTTCTGGCGGGTTTTCTGTGTGTGGGAATATTCGTAGCCGGGGCCGGACAGGCCTCGGCCCACGGCCTGGCGGGGAAGCGCTTCTTCCCCTCGACCCTTGCGATCGATGACCCGTTCGTGGCGGACGAGCTGTCGCTGCCGTCGGTCTTTCACCTCAAGACCCCCGCGAAGCGCGACGAGCCGGCCACGCGCGAGACCGAAGTCTCGGGGGAGTTCTCAAAACGCATCACCCGGGACCTGGGCCTGTCGCTGGAAGGCGAGCTGGTCCACCTGGACCCGGACAGGAAACCGAGCCAGACTGGGTTCGGCAACCTGGAGGTGGGACTCAAGTACCAGTTCTTCAAGAGCGAGGCCCATGAGACGATCCTCTCCCTGGCGCTCGGCTGGGAAGTGGGGGGAACCGGCCGAAAGGCGGTCGAGGCCGAGTCCTTCAACGTGGTGAAGCCGGCCCTCTTCTTCGGCAAGGGGTTCGGCGATCTCCCCGACGGACTCTTGTACCTCAAACCGCTGGCTGTCACGGGGATTGTCGGAGCGAAGATCCCCACCCGCAGCCGCACCAAGACGGTCAAGATCGAGTTCGACGCCGATACGGGCGAGTTCGAGGTCGAGACCGAAATCGAGCGTCACCCGAACATCTTTCAATGGGGGTTCGTGGTCGAGTACAGCATCCAGTACCTCCAGTCGTTCGTGAAGGATGTCGGCCTCCCCGCCCCCTTCAACCGGCTGATCCCCTTGGTGGAGCTGACCTTCGAGACTCCGCTCGACCGCGGACAGAGCGGGCGGACCGTCGGGACCGTCAACCCCGGGATCATCTGGGCCGGGAAGTTTTTCCAGATCGGGGTGGAGGCGGTGTTCCCGATCAACGAGCGCACGGGCAAAAACGTGGGGGTGCGGGCGATGCTCCACTTCTTCCTGGATGACCTCTTCCCCAAGAGCCTCGGCCGTCCCCTCTTCGGCAACTGAGGATGAGAGGCCTCCCGGCGTCGGCTCTCGCCCTGGCCGTCCTCCTCTGGGGGGCGGCCGGGGCGGAAGCCCACGCGTTCCTGGATCGCGCCGACCCCCGGGTCGGCAGCACGCTGAGAAACCCACCCGCCCAGGTCAGGATCTGGTTCACCGAGGGCCTCGAGCCTGCCTTCAGCTCAGCCCGTGTCGTCAACGAAGCCGGCCAGCAAGTGGACAAGGGAGACAGCCAGGTGGACCCCTCGAACCTCACCCTCCTTCGGGTCTCGCTCCCCACGCTGCCGCCCGGCACCTACAAGGTGATCTGGCGGGTGCTGTCCGTGGACAGCCACGTCACCGAGGGAGACTTCACCTTCCGGGTGGAGCCGTGATACACTGCGCGCGATGCGTCGCTCGCTCACCTCGCTGATCGCCCTCGGAGGGGCGCTGGCCGTCGGGTTGCTGGCCGCGTCGGCGGAGGCCGCCACCCTCTACGTCACCAACACGAAGTCGGACTCCATCTCGATCATTGACACGAACACCTTCGAGGTGACCGGCACGATCCCCCTGGGCCCGGGCAAGCCGAACCGCGTCGTCTTCCACCCCGACGGCAAGACCGCCTGGGTCGTGTATGACAAGAGCCGCGACCTCGGGATCGTGGACGCCGAGACTCAGCGGCTGGCGAAACGGGTGAGGATCGGGGGCAACCCGTACAACCTCGCCTTCACGCCGGACGGCCGCTACCTGTACGTGCTCGATTGGAGCAGCGAAAGCAGCAAGGACGAGATCATCATCTACGATCTCAAGGCCGAGCGTGTTGACGGCCGGATCGAGGTCTCCACCTGGCCCGCCCACGGTGTGTTCAGCCGCGACGGCAAGATCTTCTACGTCACCAGCGAGACCGCCGGCAACGTGGCGGCCATCGACACGGGCTCCCGCAAGATCGTGGCCACGGTCTGGACCGGCGGGGACGCGATGGGCGTGACCCTCGCCCCCGACGAGAAGATCCTCTACGCGGCGGCGGGCGAGGCCAAGAGTGTCGTGAAGGTGGACACCGCCACCCGGCAGGCGGTGGGCTCGATCCCGATGCCGGGGATCACCCACGAGACGACGCTCACGCTGGACGGCCAGTTCCTCTACGTGACCCTCCGCAAGGCCAACAAGATCCTCGTGGTCGGCACCGCCGACGACACGATCGTCGCCACGATCCCACAGCCCAGCTATCCGGACCTGGTGGTGATGGAGCCGTCGGGGCGGTACGCCTTCGTCACCAACCGGCACGCCGACGTCGTGACGGTGATCGACGTGAAGACGCACCGCCAGGTGAAGGCGATCTCCGTCGGCAAGGCTCCCCACGGGATGAGCCTCCGTCCCCGCTAGCCTGTTGCTGCGCCTCTCAGGAATCGCCGGAGCGATCCTTCTCTCCCTCCTCCTGCCCCACCTGCTGTCGCCCTATTACCTCATCGTCTTGAGTGGAGCGCTGGCCTTCGCCCAGATGGTGCACGCGCTCTTCATCAGCGGGACGATCTTCCAGCCCTTCGGCGGCGTGGGGAAGGGGTTGTTCCTCGAAGGCGGGGGAGGCCTCTACATTCCCCGCTTGACGATCGCCAGGATAGAATTCTCACCGGAGGCGTTCACGACCGTCCTCTACTACATCATCCTGTTTTCTTCCTAGTCTCCCTCGTGGTGGCGTGGCGGATCGTCCATTCGCCCTTTGGCAAAGCGCTGAACGCGATCCGGGACAACGAGACGCGGGCGGCGGCCATCGACATCCGCGTCCGCAGGTACCGATGGTGCGCCTTCATCATCGCGGGCGCCTTCGCGGGCGCCTCGGGGGGGTTGTTCGGCCAGGTCTACCGTCAGGTGACCCCGGAGCAGCTCGGCTGGGTGTTCTCCGCCAAGATGGTCCTCGCCACCGTGCTGGGCGGGCCCCGGCACTTCCTGGGCCCCGCGCTCGGGGCCCTCGCCTTCTCCGCCTTCGAGGAGGTGGCGCTCCGCTTCACGCTCTACCACCGACTGGTCCTCGGGCTCCTCCTCATCGCCATCATCCTCGCGCTCCCCGGTGGCCTGACGGGCGGGGCCGTCGCCGTCCTCAAGCGCGTTCGCAGCCCCCGCGTTTGACATCGGCCGATGCGGCGGCCTATAGTCCAACCGCCACGCCATTCACACGGAGGAGGCGCGTATGAAAGGTCTCCCCCTGATCGTTCTCGGGGTGTTGCTGGGCGGGTGCGCGACCATGCAGGCCGGGAGCCCCCAGGCGACGGCAGACCTGAAGAACGCGAAGGGCGAGGCGGTCGGGACGGTCGGCCTCTGGGAGGACGCTAACGGCGTCCGCATCGCGGCCCACGTGCGGGGAATTCTCGCCGGCAGGCACGGGTTCCACATCCACGCTGTCGGGAAGTGCGACCCGCCGGATTTCATGACGGCGGCCGGCCACTATAATCCGGGAGGCAAGAAGCACGGGCTCAGGAGCCCCGACGGGCCCCACGCCGGCGACCTGCCGAACCTCGAGGTCGGAGCCGACGGGACGGGAGGGCTCGAGTACGTGACGAAGCTGGTGACCCTCGGCCCCGGGCCGACCTCCCTGTTCGACGGCGATGGCAGCGCGCTCGTCATCCACGCCAACCTAGACGACGACGTGACGGATCCCACGGGCAACTCGGGTGGACGGATCGCCTGCGGGGTAATCACGAGGGCGGCGGCGGCCCCGAGGTCTTACTAAGGTCTTGGCCGCCGCGCGCTGGCGACGGGTCTTCGTCGGGAGCGCCGGGGTCTTTGCGGCCCTGGCGCTTCTCGTCTACTTCCGGGGGTCGCTCCCGGGAGAGCGGAGCCTCTACGAGGCCGTCGTAGCGGGGGCCGCGCCCGGCGTCGTCACGATCTTCTGGTGGATCAACTGGCTGGGGAGCAAGTGGATCCTGCTCCCGGCCACGCTCCTGCTCCTCTGGGCCGGGCCTCCCGAGACGCGGCGGCGCTGGTGGCTCTGGGTCGGGGTGATGATCGCAGCGCCGATCCTTGAATGGCTGGGGAAAGGGCTCATCGGACGCCCCCGCCCGCTCGGGGTCGGGCTCGGGTTTCCGAGTGGCCACGCCACCGCCGCCTCAGCGTACTTCTTTCTGGCAGCCTACCTGGTCAGCAAGCGCCTCGACCGTCCCGCCGCGCGGGTGATCCTGCTATGGGTCCTCGCGGCGATCCTCGTCGTCCTCGTGGGGATCGCGCGGATCGTCCTCCAGGCCCACTGGCCCGGCGACGCCTTGGGCGGCACGGCGCTCGGCCTGGCCTGCGTCTCCCTCGCCGCCTGGCAGCACGAGCGGCGCGTGCTAGAATGAGCGGAAGGTGGAGCGGTCGATGGGAACCTTTCGGGTAGACGTCACGGTAAAAAACCTCCAAGAGCCCGCCCGTACTCGAACACTGTCAGTATTAGTAGACACTGGGGCCACTTACACCACGCTACCCCGAGACCTCATGGAAGCTCTGGGCTCTCAGCCAATCGGCAAGCGACGGGTCTTGCTGGCCAGCGGGCGCGAGGAGGAGTGGCCGGTCGGTGTGGTGTGGCTCACCCTGGAGGGACAAGAACTCCCGACGGTCTGTCTGATCGGTCCCAACGGCGGTCCCGCGCTCTTGGGCGCCGTCACCCTGGAAGAATTCGCCCTCGGCGTGGATCCGGTCGCAAAGCGCCTGGTGCCGGTGCGAAGCTACCTCACGTAGACCGCGATCATCTCTTCACCGGCGGCGGCGGAAGCGGGAGAAGTCGGGCGGGCGCTTCTCGAGGAACGCGCGCGCCCCTTCCTGCTGCTCCTCCTCCCAGAACTCCCGGGTCGTCATGTAGCGGCGGAACTGGTCGCCCTGCCCAAGGAGGGAGCTGAACTCCTCCACGAACGACGCCTTGAGGATCCGGAGGCAGGTCGGCGAGAGCGCCAGGAGCTCGCGGCACCACGTGTCCACCTCCTCGTCCAGTTTCGCCATCGGCACCACGACGTTCACCAGCCCCATCTCGAGCGCCTGCTGGGCGGTGTAGCGGCGGCAGAGCATCCACATCTCCCGGGCCCGCTTGGCCCCGATCACCCGCGTGAGGTAGCTCACGATGGCCCCGCCGGCGGGGCTCCCCACGCGCGGCCCGTTCTGGCCGAAGACGGCGTGCTCGGCGGCGATGGTGAAATCGCAGAAGTAGGCCAGGTGGTTCCCGCCGCCGATGCAGTAGCCGTTCACCCGCGCGATGATCGGCTTCGGGCAGCGCGAGACCGTCAGGTGCATCAGGTAGGGCTCCAGCACCTGGCGCTCGAGGCCGCCCTCTTTCTCCCAGTTCACGTCGCCGCCGGCGCAGAACGCCTTGTCGCCGGAGCCGCTGAGGACGATGACGCCGACCTCCTCGTCCCTCCCCGCCGCCTCGAAGGCCAGCATGAGCTCCTTCAGCGTGTCCCCCGTGAAGGCGTTGTACTGCTTGGGGCGGTTGATCGTGATCCGGACGACGTGGTCCTTGAGCTCGTACAGGATGTCTTTGTAAGCGGTTGGCATCGGGTCGCTCCCCCTATTTGCGCGTCCACTGTCCACTCTCGGCCTGGATCCACTCGCCCGGCTGAGCCCGCTCCCGGTTGGCCCTGGCGAATCCCGCCTGGACCTTCGCCAGCTCGCTCGCCGCCATGTTGTTCTGCTGGAGCAGCGTCCGGTAGAGCGTCATGCGGTCGCGGTTCTCGGCGTCCACGAGCGCTCCTACCTCCGAGCCGCAGCCCTGCCCCGGCCGCGCTTCCACGAGCCCCTGGGCGTTCTCGCCGATGCAGCCCTTGCCCTTCCACTGCTGGATCTGGGGAAAGCGCTGGCGTCTCGATTCGATGGAGGCCATGACCTCGGGGGTGCGGATCTTCAAATCGGGGACCTGGGCCTCGGCCGGCGTGGGCGCCACGAGCGCGAGCCACCGGCCGGACGCCGGGTGCCGCCCCTGCTTGTCGTTCTTCTTCGGGGGAGGCGGAGCCGTCGGCTTCCCGCCCTTCTCGACCCGCACGAGGTCCTCGATGTTCCCGGCGGCGGAGTCGATCTTCTCCTGCGGGAAGTAGACGTTGACGGTGACGGGGACGCAGGCGGCTCCGGCGAGGAGCGCGACTGCCAGCGCGA
Organism: Candidatus Rokuibacteriota bacterium; assembly: GCA_016179965.1. GTDB lineage: Bacteria > Methylomirabilota > Methylomirabilia > Rokubacteriales > CSP1-6 > CSP1-6. The sequence continues at coordinate 25,331 of JACPCF010000009.1, forward strand.
GCCTCCAAAGGGCGCGACGGCCGATGGCGGTCATGGCGATTCCCTCCTTGGTTGACCGAAGGTTCTGACGAGGAGCGAGAGCGGGACGTTCTGGAAATTGATGGCCCGCACCGGCCCCGGGAAGAGGCCGAACCGCTTCTTCCCTTCGAGCGAGAGGCTCACCCGGCCGCCCTGCGGCCCGACGCGGATGTCGGCTTCGAGCGAGGCGTAGGAGAAAACCGAGAGGTTCTCCAGTGCGCGCTTGAGGATCCCCGAGGGATCCGCCTCGGCGTAGGCGAGGAGCTTCTTGAGGGCGTCGATCGCGACCTCTCCGCCGGGCGGATCCGCGGCCGCGTGCCCCGCCAGCACGAGTCCGCGCGCCTGGGAGTGCTGGAGGACCAGGAGGTAGCGGACCTTGCCCGTGATCCGCCCGACAGTGAGGCCGTACTCGGTCGTGAGAGTCGCCAGGTTCACGCCCTCCCCCTCGAGCCTCATTTGGAGCGGCACGGCGACCCCGCCCAGATCCCCCCGGGCATTCCCCTGCCCACTCCCGCCGTAGTGGACGTAGCTGATCTCGGGGAGAGAAAGGACGCTGCCCCGGACGAGCGCGGGCGAGGCCAGACGACGAAGCACGAAGCCGAACGCAGTGAGCGACTCGGCGGTGACGGTCCCCGCCGGTGCCTCCTCCCCGGGTCCCCACGCCAGCGGGAGAGCCGCCTTGAGGCCCGACAGGGCGATCGGCCCCCCGACGGTGATCTCTCCTCCGGGCACGCGCGCCGTCAGGGTTCCCGCGAAGCGTGAGCCGGAGTCGCGCCACTCGAGGGTTCCCTCGAGACGGGCGTCGCCACTCAGCTTCAGGGGGAACGCCTCGAAGACCGGCAAACGGGACAGATCGGGGATCCCGGCCTCCACTGCCAGCGGTCCGAGCTCGCCAAGCCTGCCAGAAGCCACGCGGGGCCGCAGCGCCACCAGGCCGATCTCGCCAGCGCTCGAGGCAAGAGCGAGCTCTCCGCTGTCGAGCGCCGCCACGGAGATCCCCTTGTCGCCCCGCGTCAGCGCCCCGCTGACTCTGATCTTCGCCCTGAGCCGGGCCTTCGTCGCCCACGGCGCCTCGACACCCTCCAACCCCAGGACGCCCTGCAGCTGAAGCCGATCCTTTCCTTGGACCCTTCCCTCCAGAGTCAACGCGGCGTTCTCGGCCCTCACCTCGAAGGCCGGGCGAGAGAAGCCGAAGCGGTCGAGCAGCGGCCCGGCAGCAAACGGCCGGAGATCAAGCTTCGCCCTGAGCCCGGCGGAGCCCCCGGTATACGTCGCATCTCCTGTCACGCGGCTGCCATCCACGGTCCCGTCCACCTTGACCGTTAGACGAGGCGTCGTGTCCAACTCTTCGGCGCTTCCCCGGAGGTCCAGGCGAAGCGCCGGGCCCCGGTTGAGCGCCAGCTGCGCCAGATCCACGCGCTGCTGCCGCGGCCGGTAGCGCGCGGCCACTCCGCCGCCCAGCGGCGCGGAACCCGTCGCCAGCGCGGCGGTGAACATCCCCGTGACGTCGAGCTCCGGCACGCCGGAGAGCAGCAGATCGCCTTCGGCCCTGAGGCGGCTCAGAGCCGGGAGGCCCGAAGGCCAGAAGGGGCCGAGCCGCCGGGGATCGCCCTCGATGTGGAAGACGAGCCGGACGTCTGGGCTCGGGGCATCGGCGAGCACCTCGGACGCCACCTGAACGGAGACCGCCAGCGCCGTGGGCTCGCCAGCTCGCTGGAAGTCGAGCCGGAGAGCGAGCTTGCCGTCGCCCGCCTTCTCTCCCCCGAGATCGAATGCCAGCGTCTCGTTTCCCGAGCGGATCTCTCCGCCCTTCATCTCCAGGGAGACCACCGCCGGCCACTCCAGAAAGCGGAGGAGCGTGGCCCGGATCGCCGTCAGCGTCTCGGGAGCCAGCGCGGTGAGCGGCGCGGGCTCCTTCGCCAGCGTCACCGACGTCGAGACCGCCACCACCGACACACTCCGCCCGCTCGGAAAAACGACCGGCAGGACGCCCCCCTCCACCCGAAGCTCCCGGATCTCCAGGCTGCCGCTCCAGTGCTGCCCCGGGGGGATACGCACGCCCCGAAGCGTCAGCCGCGACGGCTCGGCCGTTGCCCGTTCGATCCGGATGGGAATGCCGACCTGCCGAGAGAGGAAGCGCGAGAGCAGCCGGGCCGTCCGGCGCTCCTCGCCGAGGGCGTACCAGCCGAGGGCGAGCGCGAGGACACCGAGGAGGAGGAGACCGCCGCCCAGCGAGAGGAGGATCCGGCGGCGGCCCATCAGTAGCTCTTGGGGAGGCCGAGCACGTGCTCCGACAGGTAGTTGAGCGCCATCTGCTGGGAGACCGGGGCGATCTTGTAGAGGCGGATCTCGCGCCACAGGCGCTCCACGTAGAACTCCTTGGCGTAGCCGTAGCCGCCGAACGTCTGGAGCGCCACGTCGCACGCCTCGAACCCCGCCTCCGCCGCCATCAGCTTGGCGGTGTTGGCCTCGGCGCCGCAGGGACGGCCGTGGTCGAAGAGCCACGCCGCCTTCCAGCACATCAGCTCGGCGGTCTCCACCTTGGCCCACGCCTGAGCCAGCGGGTGGGCGATGGCCTGGTTCTTGCCGATGGGCCGGTCGAAGACGACGCGCTCCTTGGCGTACTGGACCGCGCGCTCCAACGCCGCCTTGCCGATCCCCACCGCCTCGATGCCCGTGAGGATCCGCTCGGGGTTCAGCGAATCGAGCAGGTGGTAGAACCCCTCGCCCACCTGACCGACCACGTCCTCCTCCGGGACCTCGAGGTTGTCGATGAAGATCTCGTTGGAATCCACCGCCGCGCGGCCGAGCTTCTCGATCTCCCGCACGGTAATCCGTGAGCGGTCGAAGTCGGCGAAGAAGAGCGTCATCCCCTTGAAAGGCTTCTGCGCCACCTGCTCTCGCGGCGTCGTGCGGGCCAGGAGCAGGATCTTGGTCGCGTGTTGGGCGTTGGTGTTCCACACCTTGCGCCCGTTGATGACCCAGCGTCTCTCTTTCTTTTCCGCGCGGGTCTGGATCCGCGAGGTGTCCGTGCCGGCGTTGGGCTCCGTGACGCCGAACGACATGATGATGTCTCCCGCGGCGATCCTGGGCAGGTACCTCCGCTTGAGGGCCTCGCTCGCGTGCTTGATCAGCGGCATGGGTGGGAAGACGTAGAAGTGGATCGGCGAGGCGCCGCTCGTGCCGGCCCCCGCGGCGCAGATCTCGTGGAGGAGGATCGACGCCTCGGTCACGCCGAGGCCCGACCCGCCATACTCTTCGGGGATCACGATGCCGAGCCAGCCGTTCTTCTTGAAGGCCTCGATGAACTCCACCGGGTACTCGGCCTTGCGGTCCTTCTCGAGCCAGTAGTCGAGGGAGAAAGAGCGGGCCAGGGCCGCGACCTCTTTCTTGATCATCTCCTGCTGCTCGGTGAACGCGAAGTCCATGGCCCTCCTCCAGCAAGGCAAGTACGGGCGCCCTCAGTATAGCCGGAGAAGACGGCCAGGAGAAGGGCCGGGCGGCGCCTTGACCGGCCGGTCGCTAGAAGCGGACGCGGACGCGATACGTCAGCTTCGTCGCTCCCTCCTTCGGCACGGGGATGTGATACCGAAGGGTGTGCGCCTCCACCTTCTCGTGACGGTGGGTTTCCCGGAGCACCTCCCAGTCCCCTGGCATCGGCTCGAAGACTGTCACCGTAAGATCTTCCTTTTTATGGTTCCTCAACGAAATTTCCCATTCGACCTCGTAGAGCCCCCAGCCGATCTTCTTCCAGTCTTTCTGGGTGCGCTCGCCCACCACGTCGAAGGCCTCCCCCATCTTGATCTTCACCCGCTCGTCCTTGGGGGTGTGGTCGATCCAGTCCTCGCCGATGAACTGCTGACTCCCCGACTTGTCGGCCTTATAGACGCGCACCTTCCCTTTCGGCAGGGGGGCGCCGAGGTTGTTGGCCTGGCTGTTGGCGATCTCCAGGAAGACGCTCACCTTCTGGTTCGAGATCGGCTGGCCGTAGGAGGTCCGGTAGTAGTCCGCCGCGCCGTAGTAGATGAGCTGCTTGCTGACCGGCACGCCATTGGCGGCCATGAGGGTCAGCTGCTTGGTCTGGTTGTCCTTGATCGTGGTCCGGCCGTCGAGGGTGTAGAGGTGGTACTCGAAGAACCCCTCGGAGGTGAAGTCGCGCGTCGGCGCGGCCGCTGCGGCCTTGGAGGCGAGTTCCAGTGCCCGCCCCAGTCGGTGGCGGGCCGCCGCCCGGTGGATATCCCCGGCTACCAGCTTCAGGGCCGCGTCCCGGTAGGTGGCGCCACTCTTGTTGTCGATCGTCACCCAGCCCGAGAGATCGGCCCGGTCGTCGGCGGCGTTCAGCACCATCACGTAGTCGGCCTTCCAGGTGATCCCGCCCGTCAGATACGAGGCCTCGATCCTCTGGGGGACGCGCCCTTGGTTCCGAAGGAGCCACACCAGGGTCGGCTTGGACACCAGGTTCTCGGGGAGCGACGGGAGCACCACGGTCCCGTAGTGGCCCATGTGGATCTGGCCGTTGATGTCGTACACGGGGCCGTTGGTGCTGAGAAGCGTCGCCTCCAGATACGAACCGTTCCCCTGATAGAGCCGCACCTTGCGCCCCACGTACTTCTCCATGAGCTTCTGGCTCGAGAGGAGGTCGTACTCGTAGTTCTGCTCCAGGATCTTCAACCCGTGGGGATCGGTCAGCGACTTGAGGTGGACTGAGGTCGGGTCGATCAACGCCGCGACGTCCATGAACTGGACCTGGCCGCTGCCGTGTCCCAGGCGAACCTCGCGGACGTCTTTGACGAGGCCCAGGTTGCCGTTGTAGATCGTCAGGGCCAGGTCGCGCTGGTCCTGGGCGGTGACAGCCTGGGCGCCAGGGTCGGACCTCGACCACGCCGTCCCCCCAACGGCCAGGCTCACGATAAGAGTGAGTCCCACCAACACGCTTCGCATCGTTCGCTCCTCCTTGGTGAAATGGATCGGTCTGCCCGGTTAGACAGGGCGGAGGAGCGAAAGTTCCCCCACCCGATGCCTGTCACCTCTTCTCCTCTCCCCAGCGGGGAGAGAGAGGTAGGCTGAGGGGGGAGAGGGAAGGGTGAGGGGGCGCAGGAGCGAGAGCTGCGTTACTGGGCGATGCGCAGGCCGATGCGGACCTGGTCGGGAAAGGTTTGGGCGCGGGTCTCGACGGTGAAGTCGCCGAGCTGGCGGAGGCCGGCCTCGAGCCGAGGATACGCGTCGCGGGGAACGACCACTTCGACGATGCTGCCCGGCCCCACGCGGTCGGCGTCTCGGACGAGGACGCCCCCGACCTCCTTCACGAGACCGTTCAGCTCGGCATCCAGCGTCGCGAGACTCTTCGGCCGGAGCAGCCCCATCAGGTGGAAGGGACCCTGAGCCCGAGCCGCCGTCTTCAGCTCCGATCGAGGCACGACGGACTTCTGAGCCTCCCGCGTCGCGTCCAGGCGGCCGCCGACGGCAGGCGGCTCGGCCGGCGCCGCTTCCTGCTTTTTCGCCAGGCGGTCCCGCTCCTTGACGTCCTGGAGGGCGCCCTGACGCTCCTCGGCGGGAGGCGGCGCCGCCTGGGGCGCGGCTGCGGTCTTTCCGTAGCCTTGGGCCTGTTCCACGTCGGCTGACTTGGCCGGAGCCTCCGAGGCCTGCGTCACGATGCCCGCGCTGGGCGGCGCCTCTGCCGCTCGCTGAAGCTCGGGGGTCTGGCGGTAGAGGAAGATCACCAGCGTCGAGACCAGAACGATCGCCGCGGCCTCCAGGGGCAGCTTCACGTGGAGCGGGACGAACACGTTGCGGAGCAGGCGGCGAGGCCACGGCTCCCGCCCGGCCGCTTCGAGCACCCGCGCGGCGAAGCCGGCGGGGGCCCGCGCCTCTGGGACGGAGTGAAGCAGGGACACGGTCCGGCTGAAGCGGTCCCACTCCCGGGCGCAGTCGGCGCAACTCTGGAGATGCCCCTCCAGGGCGACGCGCTGCTCGGCGGTGAGCAGTCCGTCCACCCTGGCGGAGAAGAGGTCTCGGGCGTCGTGACAGGTCATGGCCAGAAGCGCTCCAGGCGCTCCTTCAGCTCCATCCGCGCGCGGTGGAGACGCGAGCGCAGCGTGTTCAGCGGAAGGTCCAGGGCGGCGGCGATCTCCTCATAGGCCAATCCGTGGAGATCCCTCAGCACGACGACGATCCGCCGCTCCTCGTCGAGCTCCGCGATGGCCCGGTGGAGCGCCGCCTCGCGCTCGGAGGCCTCCAGCGCCGCCCCAGGATTGGGGTGACCGTTGGCGATCCGCGCCAGCGCCGCCTCGCCCGCGCGACGGTGCCGCCCGGGCGCCTTCAGCCGGTTCAGGCAGAGTCGCGAGGTGATCGCGTAGAGCCACGTGGAGAGCTTCGCCTCACCGCGAAAGCCCCGGATCGAGCGATGCACCCGCAAGAACACCTCCTGGGCCACCTCCTCGGCGTCGCCCCGATCACCGAGCATCCGGAGGGCGATGCTGAACACCCGGTGCTGGTACGCCAGCACGAGCCGCTCGAAGGCGTCCGGCTCCCCTCGCCTGAGGGCCTCGACCAGGCCCGGATCGTCAGGCGCCCGGTCGCTCGGTTGGACAGCGCGGGAGGGGGGAAGTTCCCGCTGCACAGCGCCACTATGAGCGAAATGGGCGGGCGTTGCAACCTTTCCAGCGGCTGTGCCATAATCCGCCGCATGGCGGTCCAGGCCCTCTACGCGCTGCAGAACGGCTTCTTCGGCTTCGAGCGGAGCGGCCTCTTCTACGACGAGCGGTCGGGCGAGAGGGTTCAGATCGTCATCGCGTGCTACCTGGTCAAGACCTCCGACGCCACCATCCTCTTCGACACCGGCCTGGCTCCGCGCGCGGTGCCGGGTCTCCTCCGCACCGATCCCCTGGCCCGCTTCTCGGACGACGACCTCCTGGTCCACCGGCTCGACTCGATCGGGCTCGAGCCCAGCAGCGTGGACGCCGTGGTCATGTCCCATCTCCACTTCGACCACGCCGGGGGCGCCTCGCTCTTCCCCAAGTCAGAGCTGATCGTCCAGCAAGACGAGTACGCCTACGCCCACCACCCGGCCTCGTTCTTCGCCTCCTTCTACTACCGCAAAAACTTCGACCTGCCGGGCTACCGCTGGCGGCTCCTCGACGGGGACACGGAAGTTGTCCCCGGCGTGACGGTCCTCCGCACGGACGGCCACACGCCGGGCCACCAGTCGCTCCTGGTGGAATTGCCGGAGTCGGGTCCCATCATTCTCGCCGGAGACTGCGCCTACTGGCAGGAGCACATCGACAAGGAGCGCGTCCCCGGTGTCGTCTGGAACCCCACCCTGGCGCTCCACTCGATCAAGCGGCTCAAGACCATCGCCCGCCTCACCCGCGGCCAGATCTTCCCGGGCCACGATCCCGTCTTCTGGCAGACCGTCAAGCAGGCGCCCGACGCCTACCGGTAAATGAACATCTCGATTCTCGGCGGAACCGGCCCTGAGGGCGCGGGGCTCGCGCTTCGCTGGGCCCTGGCCGGCCACGACATCATCATCGGCTCGCGCCAGGTGGAGCGCGCCAAGGCCAAGGCCGCCGAATTGAGCCCGCGGGCGAAAGGCGCGACCATCGTCGGGATGACCAACCGGGAGGCCGCCGAAGCCGGCCAGGTGGTGGTCCTCGCCCTGCCCGCGGCCGGTCTGGCCGCGACGCTCCCCGACGTGAAGGACGCGTGCCGGGGGAAAGTGGTGGTCAGCACCGTCGTCCCGCTCACGTTCGGCGGCCCGCGCCTGTTCACGCCGCCGCCCGCCGGCTCAGCCGCCGAGGAGGCTCAGGCGCTCCTGGGCCCCGAGGCCAAGGTGGTGGCCGCCTTCCACCACATCGCCGCCCACGAGCTGGCCTCGGAGCATCCCATCGATTGCGACCTCCTGATCTGCGGCGACGACCCGGCGGCCAAAGCGACGGTCGCCGAGCTCGGCCAGAGCCTGGGGCTCAGGATCTTCGACGTGGGGCCGCTGACCAACGCCGGGCCCATCGAGGGGATCGCGGCGCTCCTCGCCACCATCAACCGTCGGCACAAGATCAAGAGCTCGGGGATCAAGATCAGCGGGCTCTAGGAGACCCCCCGCCATGCAAGAGGCGCCCGTCGTCGTTCGTCATACGCGGCTCCAGGAGTTCATCAGCCGGATCCTGGGGGCGCTCGGGATGCCGCCGCACATCGTGGAGCCCACGGCGCGGCTCATGGTCGGAACCGACCTCCGCGGCGTGGACTCCCACGGCGTCGGCATGCTCCCCCGCTACGTCGAGTGGACGCGGGGCGGCTTCATCGACCTGGCGGCCGAGCCCAAGACCGTCCGGGACGACCTCGCCACCGCGCTGCTCGACGCCCAGAAGGGGCTCGGCTATTACCCGTCCACGGTGGCCATGGACATGGCCATCGCCAAGGCCCGCGCGTACGGCGTGGGAATCGTCGCCGTCAGGAACTCCAACCACTTCGGCGCCGCCGCTAACTACTCCATGATGGCGCTCCCTCACGACATGATCGGCCTGGTCGCGACCAATTCCGCCTACGTCGCCATGGTCCCCACCTTCGGCAGGACGCCGATGCTCAGCACCAATCCCCTCAGCATCGCGGCGCCGGCCGGCGGCGAGCCTCCCTTCGTGCTGGACATGGCGACGACCACCGTCGCCATCGGCAAGCTCACCATCGCGTCGCGCTGGGGGAAGCCGATCCCCGAGGGCTGGGCAATGGATCCCACGGGGAAGCCGACCACCGACCCGAAGATGGCGCTCGCCCACCGATTGCTCTCGCCGTTAGGCGGGAGCCGGCAGCTGGGCGGCCACAAGGGCTACGGCCTCGGCGTGATGGTGGACATCCTGTCGGGCATCCTGAGCGGAGGCGTGTACGGGAACCTGTTTTTCCGAAGCGACATGCCGAAGGAGAAGCACCACAACGTGGGCCACTGCTTCGCCGCTCTCGACCCGGCGCGCTTGCGCCCCATCGAGGAGTTCAAAGCCGACATGGACGACATGCTGCGGGCGCTCAAGGCCTCGCCGAAGGCGGAGGGCGAGGAGCGGATCTACACGGCCGGCGAGCCCGAGGCCGAGTGCGAGCGGCGGCGGCGCGTGGAAGGGATCCCGCTGGCCCCGGTCCTCGTCCAGCAGGTGAACGAGATCGCCCGCTCGCTCGGGGTCCCGCCGCTGGCGTAGGCCCCCCCTGAAGGGGTCAGGTCTTGCAATACGACAATCCCGGGGCCAGAGACGCAAATGTGTTATTGCAAGACCTGACCCCCGAGTCGTGACGACGTCAGTTGGCCCGGCACTAAGAAATCCCGCCGCGGCTCAGCGCCAGCCCCAGATAGACGAGGGCCACCCCCAGAAGGAGCACAACCCGATCGATCCTGACCAGCGTCCTCAGCGTCTCGTTGGCGTCGCGACCGGCCGCCACAGCCCGGATCAGACGGGCCGCCACGCCGAAATCCCGGTGAGCCGACAGCATCAGAAGAACCACCACCAGGAAGAGCTTGAGGGCCAGGAGTTTCACGACGCCGCTCTCGATCATCGAGTCCACGGGCGGCAGCCGGGTCAAGTTGTGGAGCCCCGTCAGGACCAGGAGCACCAGGGCCGTCCACGCCACGCGCCGGCAGCGGCGAACGGCCTGGGCCACGGGCTCCGCCGCCCCGCCCTTGGCCAGGAGCGGCAATAGGATGTGACTCTGGAAGAGGAGGCCGCCCAGCCACACGGCGGCTGCCAGCACGTGGAGCCAGAGCGGCAGGAGCCTCATCGGCCGGGTCGGCCGTCGAGGAGCGCCGCGAGCACCGCGCCGACGTCGGCGAAGTCGGCGAACAGGAAGTCCGGGTCGTGGGCGGCCAGCTCCTCCACCCGGTGCCCGCCCGTGGCCACCGACACGGCGCGCGCCCCAAAAGCTCGGGCGCAGGCGATGTCGAGCGGCGTGTCCCCGATGACCACGACCCGCTCGGGACTGAGGGGCGCGCCGGCGAGAGCCTGGGCTCGGCGCGCGGCGAGGGCGGGGAGCCGGGCCCGATTCGCCTCGTCGGACCCGTAGGCGCCCACCCGAAAGTGAGGCAGGAGCCCGGTGGGCTCGAGCTTGATCCGGGCGCCGGCTTCGATATTGCCGGTGAGAAGCCCGAGAACCGCGTCGGCGCGCTCGCCGAGACGCCGCACCAGCTCGGCGACCCCCGGCATGACCTCCACGCCGCCCGCGCGCCTGATCTCGTCGCGCAACTGCTGGACATAACGATCATAGAAGCTCGCGAGGCGTTCCTCGACAAGGGACGCCGGCAAACCGGCCGACCCCATGAGGTCGAGGACGATCTGCGGATCGGTCTTACCCCTGAAGTCGTAACTGCCGATCGGCCCGGTGACGCCGTACACGGCCTCGAGAGCCCGGCCCATCGCCCGGCGGCCCGCGCCCCGGGCCGACACGAGGGTGCCGTCCACGTCGAAGAGGAAGAGGTGCATCAGGAGGCGGCCGAAGGGAGCACCTTGGGGGAGAAGGCCCGCAGGCGGCTCACGATGGGAGGCAGGAGCTCCAGGACGGCTTCGATGTCGCCGGCGGTGCTCCAGCGGCCCAGGGTGAAGCAGAGCGAGCCTTCCTGCTCCTCGGGATCAGCACCGATGGCCCGCAGCACGTGCGAGGGCTCCAGGGTCTTCGACGCGCAGGCTGAGCCGGAGGCGGCGCCCACCCCGTGCAGATCCAGGTCCATCAGCACGCCATCGGCCTTGACCGCGTGGAGGCAGAGGCTCAGGTGATGGGGCAGCCGCTGAGCGCGCGAGCCGGTGAGCCGGCAGCCGGGGATCGCTGCCAGGAGTTCACTCAAAAGCCGATCCCGGAGCCGGCAGAGCCGCGCCCTCTCCCCCCGCCACTCCGCGCGCACCAGCTCGGCGGCCACGCCCATTCCCACGATGGCAGGCAGGTTCTCCGTGCCCGAGCGGAGCCCGCCCTCCTGCCCGCCGCCCAGGATCTGAGGGAGGAGCTTGACGCCCGGCCGAACCCAGAGCGCGCCCGCCCCGGGTGGCCCGTAGAGGTCGTTGGAGGACAGGGTGAGGAGATCAACGGCCATCTCCTCGACCGACAGGGGCAGGCGCCCCACCGCGCCCACGCCGTCAACGTGAAAGGGGATGCCGTGCTCCCGCGCGACGCGGCCCAGTTGAGCGATCTCCTGAACTGTGCCGATCTCCCCGTTCGCAGCCATGATCGAGATCAGCACCGTGTCCGGGCGGATGGCCCGGCGCAGCGCATCGGGATCCACCCGGCCATCGGCATCCACCGGCAGATACGTCACCGCCATCCCGCCCTTTTCGAGATCGCGGCAGGGGTTGAGGACCGACATGTGCTCGATGGAGGAGGTGACGACGTGGCGCCCGCGCTCGCTGGCGCGCGGCGCCACGCCCTTGATCGCCAGATTATTGGCCTCCGTGGCGCCCGAGGTGAACAGGAGCCCCGCTGCCGATCCGCCGACGAGGCGGGCAACCTTGAGCCGCGCCGCCTCCAGGGATTCGCGGGCCGCGCTTCCCAGGGAGTGGAGCGACGACGGGTTGCCCACCCCGCCCTCGAGGAACGGGCGCATGACCGCGACCACGCGCGGATCCACGGGGGCCAGCCCGCCGTAGTCCAGGTAGACCCGTCCCCTATCGGGTCTTCTTGACGACAAAGCGCCAGACGGCTCCATCCTTGGTGATCTCCAGCAGGTCGTGGCCCGTTCGCCTGGACCAGCTCTTCATGTCGGCCTCGGAGGCCGGGTCGTCGGACAGCATCTCGACCATTCCCCCCACGGGGACCGTCCGGATGGCTTCCCGGATCTTCACGATGGGCATCGGACAAAAAAGGCCAATGCAGTCAATCTTGGCGTGAATATTAGCCACTTTGGCTGACCTGAACCCCTATTCACACTACCCCAGAGCCGCCAAACCCGTCAAGGAACCCCCCCGAAATTCTCCTTGACAGCGATCCAGCAATGGAAAACAATCACCAACACCTCTGAATTCATTCAAGAACGGCGAAGCGAGGAAAAATGAGTCTCGATCCCAGATCTGACATCTTCACTGTCGGCGACGTGGCCGCCTATCTCAAGCTTCCGATCTCCACCGTGTACCGGCTGGCCGAGCGCCGAGAAATCCCCGGCCACAAGGTGGGCCGTCAATGGCGCTTCCAGCGCCCCGTCATCGACGAGTGGCTGCGCCGGCGTTCCGAGACGCGCTCGAAGACGATCCTCGTGGCCGACGATGACGACGACGTCCGGGAGGTGCTCGCGGAGGCGCTCGAAGGGCCCGGGCGACGGGTGCTGAAGGCCCGGAACGGCGTCGAGGCCGTCCAGTGGGCCACCTCGGCGCCCGTGGACCTCGTCGTCCTCGATCTCGTCATGCCCGAGATGGATGGCGTCGAGAGCTTTCGCCGGATCCACGCCGCGCGTCCCGATCTGCCCGTGGTCATCGTCACCGGCCACACCGAGAGCGACCTCATGCTGAAGGTGCTGGAGATCGGCCCGTTCACGGTGCTCCAGAAGCCGCTGGACCTTCACAAATTCCGCAAAGTCGTGGACCTCATCGTCGGGAGCTAGCGCCGTGGACGAGCCAGCGGTGGGCCGGGGGAGGGCGGACGTCGTCGCCACGGGACAGCGGATCCGTCGAAAGATCCTGCTGTCCCTCGCGTTCTGCTCCGCCATTCCGCTGCTCCTCCTTACCTACGTGCTGTACGCCCAGATCGTGCCGCTCCTGGACCCCGTCGCCCACCGCGCGCTGACCCTCGGTCTCCAGGTCCTGATCATCTTCGCCGGCCTGCTGATGGCGGCCGGGGGCTACGTCATCTGGGACGTCGCCAAGGCCGTGGCCCGGACGGCCGAGTTCATCGCCGCCTCCAAGCACTTCGAGGGGGCGGACGGACGCCGGGACGAGGTCGGCCTGCTGATGAACTCCTTCTCCCGCATGCTCACCACCATCGAGGCGCAATCCGCCGAGATCAACGCCTTCGCCGCCCGGCTGGACGCCGCGTACAAGGAGCTGGAGCTCACCAACTCCCGGTTGAAGGAGTTCTCCTTCAAGGACGAGGTGACCGGCCTCTACAATCGCCGCTTCTTCTCGGTCCGCCTGGAGGAGGAGGTCAGCCGCTGCCGGCGCTTCAACCACCCCGTGTCGGTGGTCCTGCTGGACCTGGACGACTACAAGACCATCAACGACGAGCTCGGCCACGGGGCCGGGGACGAGACGCTGCGCGATGTCGCCCAGATCCTCCTCAAGCACTCGCGCGGGATCAACGTCATCTGCCGGTACGGCGGCGACGAGTTCGCGGTCCTGCTGGTCGAGACGTCGAAGGCGGGCGCCCGCCTGTACGCGGACCGTATCCGCCAGGTGCTCGCGACCCACCCGTTCTCCCACGGCCGCCGCGTCACGGCCAGCTTCGGCGTGGCCAGCCTGCCCGAGGACGTGGCGCCCGCTACCGAGGAGCTCATTCGCGCCGCCGACGAAGCCCTGTACGCCGCCAAGCGCGGGGGAAAGAACCGCGTGGAGGGATACGAGGCCCAGGCCGACCCACAGGCCAAACCATCCCGCGAAAGGGTGTATTAGCCATGTCGAACAACGGCAAACAGGTCTTGATCGTGGACGACGACCGGCAGGTGCGCGAGGTGCTGCACGAGATCTTCCTCTCCAACGGCTACAAGTGCCAGGTGGCCAACGACGGGCGGGAGGGGCTGGAGATCTTCCGCGCCTCGCGGCCGCCGCTGACCGTCACGGACGTGAAGATGCCGGTCATGGACGGGCTCGAGTTCCTGAAGTCCATCCGCGACCTCGACACCGACGCGGCGGTGATCGTGCTGACGGGCGTGGGCGACGTCAAGACGGCCATCGAGAGCCTCAAGGTCGGCGCGTACGACTTCATCATCAAGCCGGTCAACGTGGACGAGCTGCTCATCGCCGCCGAGCGCGCCGTGGAGCGCCGCCAGCTGCTGATCGAGCGGCGCGAGTACCAGGCCACCCTGGAGCGCCGCGTGGAGGAGGCCACGCGCGACCTCGCGCTGACGCTCCGGGAGCTCCAGGATACGTACCGGGCCACGCTGGAGGCCCTGGGCTCAGCCCTCGACACCCGCGACGTGGGGACCGAGGCCCACTCGCGGCGCGTGCACGGCTACGCGCTGACCATCGCGCGTACCCACGGCGTCTCGGAAGACCAGGTCAAGGACATCGAGCACGGCGTTCTGCTGCACGACATCGGCAAGATCGGGATCCCGGACGCCATCCTCCTCAAGCCCGGTCCCCTCACCCCGGAGGAGTGGATCGTCATGCGCACCCACCCGGAGGTCGGCCGGCGGCTCATCGAGCGCATTCCGTTCCTGCGGGGCGCCGTGCCGATCGTCTACCACCATCACGAGAAGTGGGATGGGTCGGGGTATCCCCTCGGGCTCCGGGGCAAGGCCATCCCGCTGGGCGCCCGGATCTTCTCGGTGGCCGACGCCCTGGACGCGATGACCTTCGACCGGCCGTACTCGAAGGCCATTTCCTACGAGGCGGCCCGGCGGGAGATCGAGCGGTGCGCGGGCTCGCACTTCGACCCGGCGGTCGTCAAGACCTTCCTCTCCATCCCGGAGGCGGTCTTCGACGAGATTCGCCGCCGGAGCCTCGAGCCCTGAGGGAGGTCTAATTAGGTGTCCGCGGCGCGCTCCAGCCCCTCCAGAACCCGCCGCGCCTTCGTCAGCGCGAGCGAAAGCTCCTGCTGGCTCAGGCCCCGCTCGAGGCTCTCACGCATCAAGGCCTTGAGGCGTTCGGCTTCCGCGACCGCAGCGCTCCGATTGCCGTCTTTCGCCAGGCGGGTGATCTCGCCGCCCCGCGCGTCAGTGACCCCCTCGACGGCCCTGACCAGCGCTTCCCGCGTTTCCTGCTGCCGCTCGGGATCGATGTCGCCGATCTTGAGGGCATGGAAGAGCGGCTCCAGGGCCTCCTCGTACTCCCCCCCCTCCACCCGCCGCATTCCCAGCTTGGTATAGCCCCACCAGAGCCGCCGGTTCGCGTCCTCGCGACGCTTCGGCGTGATGGCGTCGCCGGGCATCGTGCTCAGGATCCCCTCGGCCCGCTCGAGGAAGGACACCGCCTCGCGCTCGCGCTCGTCCTCCAGCGTCCGGATCGCGCTGGCGGTGAGCTGCCCGATCTCGCCGGTGAACGTGGCGGACAGCAGCTCCGTGAAGTGCTCCCGCCGATCCCCCGGGAAATCTTCGTCGGCCAGCGCCTCCCGGATCAGCCGACGCGCCCGGTGGAACTCCTGACGCTGGATGAGCGCCGACGCCGTCTGGTTGTAGGAGGTCCAGAGCGCGTGGCGCACCCGCTCCAGCGCCGACGCCAGCTCCG
This sequence comes from Candidatus Rokuibacteriota bacterium, assembly GCA_016179965.1. GTDB lineage: Bacteria > Methylomirabilota > Methylomirabilia > Rokubacteriales > CSP1-6 > CSP1-6. The sequence continues at coordinate 40,675 of JACPCF010000009.1, forward strand.
CGTTCGACGGCGCCGCAGCCAACCCCTGGTGGAGCCAGCCCGTCGCCTGCTTGAGCCGGCGGATCTGCTCCTCGCCCGCGCCTTCGGCGGCCTGCTCCGCCCGCGCCAGCAGCTGGCGGCTGACGCTCACGGTGAGCGCCGCCATCTGCGCCTGGTACGACACGCGGTCGCCCTCGGGGGCCGCGTGGACAGCCTCCTCGAAGGCGGAGAGCGCGCCCTCCTCATCGCCGAGGGCCTGGCGGGAGAGCGCGAGCACGCTCCAGAGCTTGGCGACGTCCTGGGCGCGCGGCGTCATGGTCGCGCCCTCGCCGAGGGCACGCTGGAGCGCAGGCTCCGCGGTGGCGACCACCTCCTGATACTGCTGCCGCTCGTGGAGGCCGAGGCACTCGTCCAGCGGGAGCTCGGCGGCGGGCGGTCGGGGCGCGGCGGGGCGCACGCTGGGCGCCGGCGCGCTCACGGGCGGGGGCGCGACCGCTGCGCGCGGCGGCGAGGGAGGCGCGGCCACGGGCGGTGGCGGCGGCGTCTCGACCGCCGGCGCGCCCGCGTGACCCACGCTCTCGCGTGGCTGCCCCTGGCCGGTATCCGCCGGCGGAGTCGGAGGCGCCGGCGACGGGCGCGCATCGGCCCCCGCAGGTCGGGCGCGCGGCGTAAAGGTGGGAGGGGCCCGCCGCGACGAGAGCGAAGTCTTCGGGGCCGTCGCCGCCGTCCCCGAGCCCGGCTCGCCCGGCCGGCGACGCGGGGGCACGCCGGCACCCCGACGCCGCACTCGTCGCCGCCGACGGCGCGGCGGCGGGCTCAAGGCTTGAATCAGTCCGACCAGGAGACACACCCCGGCGAGGGCAGCCACCACGGCCACAACCAACTCCTGGTTCATCTTTCCCCAGAGGGGGCCGGCCCCAGGGTCGTGCTCAGCATGTTCCCAATGCTAGCATATCCCTTTGAGTTCTTTGGACTCTTCCAGTATCATCGAACCGGGAGGGAGCCCGATGAGAGGCGTCGCGGTGATCGGGGTCGGGGTCACCAAGTTCGGCAAGCACGAACGCACCTGCGCCGAGCTCTTCGCCGAGGCGGCCGCCGACGCGATCCAGGACGCCGGGGTGTCTCCCCGGGCCATTCAGGCCATCTACTACGGCAACGTGGTGGGCGGCGAAGGGGAACATCAGCTCCACATGGGGCCCCAAGCCGCTTCGGTCCTCGGCCTCCCCACGATCCCCACGACGCGCTTTGAGACCGCCTGCGCCACCAGCCACGCGGCCTTTCGCCACGCCGTGATGGAAGTCGCCGCAGGCGTGTCGGACGTGCTGCTCGTGGGAGGCGCCGAGCGGGTCCTGAACCTCCCGACCGACGCGGCGACCGAGTACTTCACCTACGCGTCCGACGCCACCTTCGAGCAGCCCGCCGGGATGACCTTCCCCGGAGTCTTCGCGCTCATCGCCCGCGCGCACATGGCGAAGTACGGGACCACGGAAGAGCAGATGGCCCATGTGGCCGTGAAGAACCACCGGCACGGCGCGCTGAACCCGAAGGCGCAGTTCCAGAAGGAGATCACCCTCGAGCAGGTCATGAAGAGCGCCAAGATCGCCGACCCGCTCAAGCTCTACGACTGCTGCCCCTTCACCGACGGCGCCGCCGCGGTGGTGGTCGTCTCCGAGGAAGTGGCCCGGAAGAGCCGGAAGCCGGTGTGGGTTCGCGCCTCGGCGGCGGCGTCGGATTCGATGTTCCTCCACGACAAGAAGGACCTGAGCCGCGTCCTCGCCACCGAGCGGGCGGCCCAGGCCGCGTACCGACAGGCCGGTTGCGGGCCCGAGGACGTGGATGTGGTGGAGCTGCACGACTGCTTCACGATCGCCGAGATCGTGGCGACCGAAGGGCTCGGGTTCTTCGAGCCCGGCACCGGCGGGATCGCAGCCGAAAAGGGCTGGACCAGCCTCGGCGGGAAGCTGCCTGTGAACCCGTCGGGCGGACTGAAGGCGAAGGGGCACCCGATCGGGGCCACGGGGGCCGCGCAGATTGCTGAAATCGTAACCCAGCTCCGGCGCGAGGCCGGCCCCCGCCAGGTGGACGGCGCCAAGGTCGGGCTCGTCCACACGCTCGGCGGCAACACCGCCACCGTCCTCGTCAGCCTCCTTGCCAGTGAATAAGGTGGTTACACTGAAGGCCTTCTTCGAAGAGGCCCGCGCCGGCCGCCTGACCGCGATCCGGTGCGGGCGCTGCGGAGAGCTCGCCATTCCGCCGAAGGAATTCTGCCCGGCGTGTCAGGAGCGGGCGTGGGATCCCGTCCCGCTCGACGGGCACGGCACGATCGCGAGCTTCACGGTGATTCGCGTCCCGCCGCGGGGGCACGCCGAGGAAGCACCCTACGCGGTGGCGGTGGTGCGGCTGGACGAGGGAGTCTCGCTGCTCGGCAGGATCCTAGACATCCCGCTGGACGCGCTGAAGGTCGGCATGCCGGTCCGCTTCCGCCCGCTGATCCGGGACGAGCAGACGGTGATCGCCTTCGGCCCCGCCTAATCACTCGGAGGGGGGCTTCGCCCCCCTTCCGATTCCTCCCCCAGGATTGCGCGGGCAAGCCCGCGCTCGAACCCCGCCCGATCAGGGGAGCCTTGCCTTCAATTCGACGAGGCGTCCCTCCCGCAGCACCGTGATCGTCACGTCCGCTCCAGGGTGGAGCCGGCTCAGGCGCTCCTGGATCCGCTCGTAACTGTTCTCGGCCGACAGCAGGACCCCCTGGACCTGGAGGATGATGTCCCCGCCCACCGTCAGCGTCTGGCCGTCGATGGTGGCCTTCATGGTCCCCGGCCGCAGCCCGATCACCTCGGCCGGTGAGCGTGCGGCCACCCGCTGGACGAGCAGCCCCACCGACTGGGGAAGGTTGAAGACCTTGGCCAGCCGGCCGGTGAGCACGTAGCCTTCCATTCCGCTCCAGAATGATTTCCGCTCGAGCAGCAGCCGCCGCGCCATTTTGACGGTGACCACGAAGCCCAGCCCCTCGAAGCCCCCCGACTTGGAGATGATGTGGTTGACGATCCCGATCACCTCGCCCCCCATGCTGAACATGGGCCCGCCGGAGTTCCCCCGGTTGATGGCCGCGTCCGTCTGGAAGAACTCCGCCAGCGACATGCCGCTGTACACGGTGTTGGGCTTGTGGCGCGCGCTGATGTGCCCGACGGAGAGCGTGTGGCCCATCCCGTAGGGCGCCCCGATGACGAAGATCTGGTCGCCGACCTGCACCTTGTCAGAATCGCCGAGCTTCCCCACGAGCGCCCCCGCCGGCACGCGTTCGAGGTGGAGGAGCGACACGTCGGCCTGGGGCTCGGAGGCGACGACCCGCGCCCCGATGACCTCCCCGCTCAAGAACTCCACGCTGATCTCGTCGGCCGTGTGCACCACGTGGGCCGCGGTCACCACCTTGCCGTCGGGGGAGATGAGGACCCCGGAGCCCACCCCGCTCACGCTGACCACCTGCCCCTCGCCCCGGCCGGCGACCTCCTTCTCCCGCGTCCGGACGACGACCACCGACGGATTCACCCGCCTGAAAACCTGCCCCACGCTCTGGGCCTCGGCCGGTGTCCCGGGCCAAGCGAGCAGGAGCAGGGTCAGCAGCGTGAGGATGCGCGGTCTCATACGAGGCGTGATGCCCATGGTGAACACCGGAAAAAATTGGAGCGGGCGACCGGATTCGAACCGGCGACGTCCAGCTTGGGAAGCTGGCATTCTGCCCCTGAATTACGCCCGCTCGCCGTCTCCTATTCTAGCCTACTTCAGGGCCATGTCGAAGCCCTTGAGCCGCTCGTCGCCGCGCGCCTTCCACGCCATCCGCTTGGCGACTCCGTAGAGGTCGAGCTGCTGGTAGAGCGGCATGGCGGCGGCGTCCTCGATCCACAGCCGGTTGAGCCGATGATACTGCTCCAGGCGCTTCTTCGGATCCATGATGGTCTGGGCCTCGTCCACCATCCGGTCGAAGTCGGGGTTGAAGAAGTTGGAGAGGATCTTCCCCGACCGGAAGAGCGGGACGTAGACGGTTTCGGCGTCGTAGCTCGTGGTCCCCCAGCCGATGAGCCAGACGGGACCGGCCTTGTGGATGTACACCATGCCGTTCAGGTAGCTCCCCCACTCGTGGGTCTTGAGCTGGGTGCGGATGCCAGCCTTGGTGAGCTGGCCCGCCAACGCCTCCGCTACCTCCTTGTCCCGCACATACCGCCCCTGAGGGGAGTTCAGGACCATGTCCACCCCGTTGGGGAAGCCGGCCTCGGCCAGCAGTTGCCTGGCCTTCGCCGCGTCGTGCTTGATGGGCTTGAGGGCGGGGTCGAAGCCGAAGTGCTTTGAGGTGAGCATGGTCGCCACCCGCACCCCCTTGCCATCCAGCACGTTCTTGATGATCTCGTCCACGTCCACCGCGTAGTTCATCGCCAGCCGCACCCTTCGCTCCGCCACCGGCCCAGGATAGGGACCGACGAGCTTGTGCTGACGGTCGAACTCGTGGGTGTAGTACATGAGCTGGATGGTGCGCACGCTGGGCGCGGTGGAGAGGAAGAGGCGGGGGTGGTTGGCGATGATGGTGGCCAGGTGCGGGGGGATGTTCACCGCGATGTCGATCTCGCCGTTCTGGAGCGCCGCCACCCGCACCGCGTCGTCCGGGATGGGGCGGAAGATCAGCGTCTTGACCTTGGGCGCCCCCCGCCAGTACTGCTCGTTGGCCGTGAGCTCGATCTGCTCGTCCTTCACCCACCGGACGAACTTGAACGGCCCCGTGCCCACCGGGTTCCGGGCCACGTAGGCCATCTCCTTCTCCCGGTAGTACTTCGGGGGAAGCATCGCCGCCTGCTGCCAGGACATCATCGTATCGAGGATCGGCCACGGCGCTTTCGTGTGGATCCGGACCGTGTAGGGGTCCACGATCTCCACGCGGCTCAGCGGGGCGAACGGCGAGGCGCCGCGCATCTTTAAGTTAGGATCCACCAGGCGCTCGAGGCTGAACTTTACCGACTCGGCGTCGAAGGGCTCCCCGTTGTGGAACTTGATCCCCCGGCGGAGCTTGAACTCCCACGTGGTGGGGGCGATGTTCCGGTAGGACTCGGCGAGAAGGGGGACGAGCTTCAGGTCTTGGTCGCGCTCGAGGAGGCTGTCGAAAATGTTCCCGGCGAGGTTCGAAGCGGGGGTCTCCTGGTGGTTCATCGGATCCAGCGTCGAGGGATCCACGCCCTGGGCGATGATCACCTTCCCCTGAGGCGCGGCCCACGCGAGAAGCGGCATGAAGAGGACGAAGATGGTCGGGAGAAAGAGGTGTCTCACATGCATGTTATGATCCCCCATCGTCAAGGAGTTGGTCCGCCCGAAGTGCCCCTTACCTTAGGAGTCCCCGGCCTCCTCTGTCAAGGGACTCTTCCGCTTGGCCGCGAGGAAGGCGAGGGCCTCCGCGCGGCTCGTCACCTGCCCCAGGTCCTGGGCCTCGCGCGCCAGGGCCAGGAGCCGGCCGACCTCGGGGCCAGGCGGGAGGCCGAAGGCCGCCATGACGTCCTCTCCCCTCACCAGCGCTGGCGCGGCCACCTGGATCCGATCCTCTTCCCACCCCCGCAGGAGATCGGCCACCAGCTGGCTGCCGGGGCCGCGCCACACGTCGAGCGGAGAATCTCCCCGGACCGCGGCGGCGTCGGCCAGGGCGAGGAGCAGGAGGTCGCGCGCCTCATCGCCCAGATCTCGGAAGAAGCGGTAACGCGCCCGGCGCGTCACCTCCGCGACCTGGCCCAGGTGCATGGGGCGCAGGTGGTGACGCACCAGGCGCTCCAGCGCGTCCACCGCCTTGCCGGAAAGCCTGAGACGCTTTCCGATGGCGCGAACGAGGGCGGCACCCTCGACGTCGTGACCGATGAAGCGGACTTGGCCGTCGATCACCTGGCGGGTCTGGGGCTTGGCGATGTCGTGGAAGAGGGCCGCCAGCTTCAGCACGTGGCACCGGGCGAGCCCATCCCCCAGGGGCTCGGCGACGTGCGCCGCCAGCTGGTCGCCGTAGGGGGCCAAGGCGGAGAGACGCTCCAGGAGCAGTTCTACGGCCTCCACGGTCTTGAGGGAGTGCTCCCACACGGAGAAGCGATGGGGCTTCGGCTGGCTGGCCGACTTCATCGGGGCGATCTCGGGGATCAGGGCTTCGAGCAGCCCGAGCCGGTCCAGTTCCCTGAGTCCGCCCGACGCGTGGGGGAGATCCAGGAGTCGAACCTGTTCCTCACGGATGCGCTCCGGCGCCACAGCCGGGAGCCGCGACGCGACGTGGCGGATCGCCCGCTTCGCCTCGGCGTCCAGGGCGAAACCGAGCTCCGCTGCCAGTCGAACTCCGCGGAGCGCCCGGAGCGGGTCGGCCTCGAGGACGCGCGGGCCGCAGAGGCGGAGACGGCGCCGGGCCAGGTCCGCCAGGCCGCCCGTCGGGTCAACCAGCCGCGCCTTCCCTTCCCGAACCAGCGCGCCGAGCGGCACGGCGATGGCGTTGACGGTGAAGTCCCGAGCCCGGAGGTCCGCCTCAAGCGTCGAGTCCCTGAAGTCGGTCAGATCCACCTGGGACTCGCGCGCCTCGGTCTTGACGACGACCCGGCCGGCGCCGCGCTCCTCGTCGAGCGCCACGAACGCGCCTCCCAGACGGCCCGCCAGCCTCCGGGCCGCCCCCAGCGCCCCTGAGGGAAGCGCGACGTCCAGGTCTTCCACGACCCGGCGCGAGAGCAGGAGGTCCCGGACCGCGCCGCCCACTACGTATGCCTCCTGACCTCTTCTCCTCTCCCCCCTCACCCTGCCCTCTCCCCCTCGTGGGGGAGAGGATGAAGGTGAGGGGATCATGAGTGGGGTGAGGGGCGAGAGGATCTCGGCGAGGGCTCTGAGCGCCTCCTGGTGGGCGACGGGGAAGTCGGAAAGGGCGAGGACCTGACTCCGAAACTCCGGGCGCGGTCGCGGCGGGCGCCCGGCGCCGCGCCCGGAGGGCCGCGGACCCGGGCTCGGGCGGCCGCGCTTGAGCCGCTCGAGCTTCGGCAGGTTGCGGAACCCCTTATGGCCGGCCATGAACGTCGTCCTTCCCGACCTACTCTACACCGTGGCACCACACAGGGGGTCAGGTCTTGCATTGCGACATCGTTCAGGCATTGTGTGATTGCAAGACCTGACCCCAACCAGGAGGCGACCTCATGCGCAAGCTCAAGAAGGTCCTCTACAGGAAGAACGGGCGCATCGCCTACGTGACGATCAACAACGCCGACAAGGAGAACTGCCTCACCGAGCAGGTGGATCGGGACCTCTGGGCCGTCTGGCGGGACTTTCGTGACGATCCCAAGCTCTACGTGGCGATCCTGACGGGGGCCGGTACCAAGTCCTTCTGCGCGGGGTCGGACCTCAAGGACTACGTCCGGCGCGTGGCCCAGATGAGCCCCGAGGCGAACCGGCGGCGGGCCTACGAGGGACTCAACCTCGGCGGCATCACCAAGGGGATCACCGTCTGGAAGCCGATCATCGCCGCGATCAACGGCTACTGCCTGGCGGGCGGCATGGAGCTGGCGATGGCATGCGACATCCGGATCGCGGCGGACCACGCCAGGTTCGGGGTCGTGAACCGGCGCTGGAACGTGGGGTGCGAATCAGGCCTCACCCAGCGCCTGCCGCACATCGTCGGCCTCGGCGTGGCCCTGGACCTGATCCTCACCGGCCGCTGGTTCGACGCGAGGGAGGCCCTGGCGATGCACTTCGTCACCCGCGTGGTGCCCCGCCGGCGGCTCATGGAGGAAGCGGCGGCCATGGCCGAGCAGATCTGCTCCTACCCCCAGAGCTCGCTCCGGACCGACAAGGAGGCGCTGATCCGCGGCCTCGGCATGACCCTGGAGGAGGGGCTCCGGCTCGAGTGCGGGCTCTGGAACACCAACCTCGGACTGCGCGACACGCTCGAGGGGCCCCGGGCTTTCGTGGAAAAGCGGAAGTTCGTCCCGACTAACGTCACCTGAGGGCCCCGGCGTGGACCAGCCAGTGGTCGGGCCACCCGCCGACGACGCAGTCGGGGAGGACCGCCCGCGCTCTGACGAGGCGCTCCAGGGCGTCGGCGATTTCTTCGCGCGGCAGGGCAAAGAGCCGGGCCAGGAGGGCGGGTGTGCTGAAGACCGCGCCCTCGAGGTAGCGCGCGAGCACCCGCTCCACCGCCGCCGGGCGTCGGAGGCGCCGCCCCTCCGCGACGTGGTCCGGCAGCCACGCTTCGAGCAACTCCCAGCGGTAGGAGAAGGTCGGGTCGTACCGCTCCTCGCTCTTCACCACCCAGAGCCCCTGCTGGAGCTCAGCCATCGCCCGCTCGAACTCCCGGGTCTTCGAAGGCTCCAGCATGAAGCAGTTGGCGCGGATCTCCCGCGTGTACTGGGGGTGGTCGCGCGCGAGGCTGTCCATGATCCGCTTGGCGGTCAACGACAGGCGGCCCGCCTCGTACTCCTGGCGGTAATCGCGGGCGCGCTGCCGTCCCCTGACGAGGGCGTAGAACGCCGGGACCAGGTCGAGGGCCACGAGTATGGGGCGCCCTTTGAGCAGCTTGCCGTAGTACACCTGACGCCGGGCGGGGAGCGTGTCCTTCAGCTCCCAGGTGAGGCCGATGCCTGCGTCGTGGTGGGAGCGGCGCGGCCATCGGGGATTGGGTCGCCCCGCCACCGCCTCCCAGAGACACGCCAGCCCCTCAGGAAAGCGGTAGAACGTGGAGCAGCAGCCGACAGCGTTGACGAAGGCCAGCGCCGCGCGCTCGCTCTTGATGCTGAGATCGCGCCGACGGCGGAAGCGCCGGTCTCTGAGGCTCAGGAGCGCCTTCGCGGAGAGGGATCGGTCGGCCCGAGGCACGAGCTAGCCGGCGAATCCCGGCGGCAGCAGGAGCCCCAAGAGATAGCCGACCGCCGCGGCTGCCGTGGCGACCAGCAGGAACTCCAGCCCCGACACGAGGAGCCGCGTCCCGGCCAGGACGGCCTTCGCCACGCCGATGCCGAACAGGGCCACCGCGGTAAGCCCGACGGCCGTCCCGAGGGCCGCGTAGCCCGTCAGCACGAAGTAGGGGATGAGCACGAGGATCGCTCCCAGGGCGAACGAGGCGCCCATGAGCAGCCCCGCCGAAACGGGGAGGTGCTCCTGGGCGGCGCCCACGCCGAGCACCTTCTCGCGGAAGGTCCGGAGGAAGGCGTCGCGCTCGGCGGAGATCAGCTTGACCACGCGGTAGGCCTTGTCCCGCGGCAACCCATCAGCCTCGAGGGAGCCGAGTAAGGCCTCCTGGGCCATGTAGGGCTCGTCGGCGTACCGCGCATACTCGCCGCGAACCTGGCCCTCCACCACCTCCCGCTCCGCCTTGCTGGAGAGGTACGCGCCGGCGGCCATGGAGAAGGCCCCGGCGATCATCTGGATGATCCCGGCCAGCAGCACGAGCCGGTTGTCCGCCGTGGCCCCGTGAACGCCCGCGACGAAGCCCACCGTCGAGATGAGGCCGTCCTGCACGCCGAACACGACCTCGCGGATCTGGCTGAGCCAGCGGATCTCTAGGTACTTCTCGTCCGCCGGAGCCACCGCTCACCGCGAGGCCGGATCGCCGGGGTGCCAGTCGGCCGGGCACTGGCGACCGGAGCGGAGGGCCCGGAGAACCCGCAGCGTTTCGCTCACGCTCCGCCCCACGTTGTACGCGCTCAGCACGGCGTACTCCACACGCCCCTCGCGGGAGATGATGTACGTCCCCCGCTGGCAGCGGTCGGACTCGGGGTCCAGCACGCCGTAGAGGCGCGCGACCCCCCGGCCTTCGTCCGAGAGCAACGGGTAGGCGATCCCTCCCAGCTCCTTCACCCACTCCAGGTGCAGGCTCGGCGGGTCCACGCTCAGGCCCAGCACCTCCGCGTCCTCGCGCCGGAAGTCCTCGTACTGGGCGTGGAACCCTTTCACCTCGGTCGGGCAGACGAACGAGAAGTCGGCCGGATAAAAGAAGAGGACCACCCAACGCCCCTTGAAGTCTCGCAGGCGGAAATCCGCGAGGCGGCTCCCGTGGACGCCGGGGAGCGCGAAGTCCGGAGCCGCGAGGCCGACCCGGATCACGCGCCATCTCCCTCCGAGAGGCGGTGGAAGACGAGCCCGTCGAGGAGCTTCGGGTAGAAGAAGGTGGACTTCTGGGGGAGCAGCTCCCCTGCCCGGACCACGGCCTGGAGCTCGGCGGGCGTGGTCGGCGCGATCAGGAAGCCGGCCTGGTAGTTCCCCTCCCTGACCTGCGTGACCGCCTCGGCGGCGTCGGCCGTGTAGTCCACGCAGACCTGCCGGCGGAGGATCTCCTCCGTGATGCCCACGCAGGGCTTCAGGAGGCCCTCGTGGAGCACCGAGACCGCCAGCCTGCGCCAGGCCGGCGAGGTTCCCGCCGGCCACGGGACGGCGTCGAACGCCTCGGGGCGGAGCGTCAAGAGCCATCCCGGCCCCTCGCCTCCCGCAACGACCGCGATGGGGAGACTGCCCGCCCGGACTCGAGCATCGAGCGCCACGACGAGAGCCCGGGCCTCCCCGACGGGATCGGCGCTCGCCGGAGCCCGCTCGATCTGGAACCAGCGCGCGGCCCGGGCCAGGAGCGCCTCGACGTCGAATCCGGGGACATCGTGGAGGAGGCGGTGGGTGGGACAGATCGTGACGCCGGGCGCTTCGAGCGGGAAGATCGCCATGAGCTTCCACTCGGCGCCCGGGTGACGCCGCCGGTACTCGAGGGCGGTCTCGTAGCGGTGATGGCCGTCGGCGATGATCAGCCGCGTGTCCGCCACCAGCGCCTGCACCCGGGCGATGGCGGCGGGGTCCGCGATCCGCCAGAGCTGGTGGAGCTCGCCCTTGCCGTCACGGGCCGCGGCGACGGGCGGCGTCGGGGGCGACGCGGCGGCGCGCAGCAACTCACCGGAGGGGTCGCTCGCGAGCATGAAGATCACGCCGGTATCGGCCCCCGTCGCCTCCAGGTGCGCGAGGCGCTCGACCTTGGGGCCGGCGTGGGTGCGCTCGTGGGGGAGCACCACGCCCTCGTCGTACTCGGTGAGCGCGCCGAGGCAGATGAAGCCCATGCGGCTCAGCGTCTCCCCGCCGACCTGATAGGTCGCGAGGACCGGATAGAGCGCGGGCTCGGCGTCGCGGACCAGGACCTGCTCGGCGGTCCATCGGTCGAGGCACTCCCGGGCCCGCCGGTGGCGATCGGCGTCGCCGGCATCGCCCGGCTCGGGCCGGCCCAGCGTGACCCGGACGAAGTTCCACGGGTGGAGCGCGTAGAGGGCGTCGCGGGCCTCCGCGTCGATCTGGTCGTAGGGAGGCGCGACGACGCGCGAGAGGTCGGGAACCTTCGCAGGGTTGTAGCGGTAGCCCCGGACCGGCCGGATCTTCACAAGAGCTCGATCCCCCGGGAGCTGATCCGGTACTCCGCGATCTCGTCCGACATGGCGCTCCCCCGGTGCTTCACCACGCAGAGGAAGCGGCCGACCCGCGCCCCCATCCGCTCGCTGCCCATCACGAGGATGGTGTTGGCGACCGCGCCCAGATCGCCGGCCTCGGTCTTGCGACCCAGGAGGTCCTCGAGCCGCGTCTCCTCCGTGGTCACCAGCAGGATCGTCGTGATCGCCCGATGATCGTAGCGGTGGGCGTCGATGAACTCGCGGTGCTTCCAGACCGGCAGGCAGATCTCCATGCCGAGCGTCTCCGCGTCCCGGTGGATCGCCTTCCGGTACAGCTCGTCGAAGAGGAAAAACTGGATCGCCTCGGCCGGGACGTTCATGGGCTCCACGCCATCCACCACGACACGGCGCGACCCGGCGGCGAAGTGGAAGTAGAAGAACGGGCGGACCGTGTAGAGCGCCCGGTTGTAGGCGGCCTTCCAGCCCCAGTCGAACTCGACGCCGTCGGGCGTGACCACCTGGTAGTCGCGGAGCCTCCCGACCCACGGGAAGGCGTCGGAGTAGTACGCCTGCATCTGGCCGTCCGGTGGGTACGGGTTCGCCATGGGCGTCACGGCGTGGGTCCAGCGCCCGAGGGACCAGCCGAAGAGGCGCTCGGCGTACGCGTGGTGCTGCTGCGAGTCGCCGCGGGCGGTCATGTCGAGGACGAGGCCGGGGGCGCCGTCCGCGCTCCGGCCGTGGTGGGCGAAGGTGAGCCCCAGGTGGGTCTTGCCGATGCCCGTGGCGCCGTACACCACGGTGAGCGTGCCCGGGAGCAGCCCGCCGCCGAGCATCTCGTCGAGCCGGGGAAGCGCCGTGGAGACGCGCGAAGTCACGAGCGCGATTGTACCAAACTTGGGGTCAGGTCTTGCATTCCAACAACGCTCGACGGGGAGAATGCGTGATTGCAAGACCTGACCCCTTTATCGGAGGGGGTTGAGCAGCGTGGCGGCGGCCTGGCGGCAGAGGGCGGCGTAGAAGGCCCGGTCGTACGGGCTCCCCTCGTCCACCAGCGGCACCGCCAGCACTCGCGCCCGGGGGGTTTTCGCCTTGGCATCCACCACGACATACTGCACCGACTGGCCGGGCTCGAGCCTGAGCCCGCGGGCCAGGAGCTGGCGCGCCGCCAGCGCTTGGAGGTCGTCCTTGACGTACTCCTCCGGGGCCATCGAGAGCCGCCGGGTGACGACGAGGGTTCGCGGCGACGCCCGGCCCGCGAGCACCCGCGCGATCTCGGCCTCGGCGATCTCCCGGGCCCGGGGCGCGAGCGCCCGGAGCGCGCTCAGGTTCTCGGCGCCGGCGAGAACCGCCAGCATCCGCTCCTGCATGGCGCGCACCAGCGGCGGCGTGTCGTCGCGCCTGAACTCGATGCCGCGCGCTTTGATCCGGCCATCCTCGAAGACCCCGAAGAACCGGTTGGGCACGGTGGTCTTCGGCAGGATCCGGGCCGGGCAGAAGACGATCCAGCGATAGATCCCCTCCACGCTCACCGGGATGCCCGCCTCCTTTCCGATCGTCTCCGCCAGCGCCTCATAGTCGCCCGCCCCCGCCCCGCGGCGCTGGAGCCAGAGGCAGTCGGTCAGCCCGTGCAGCATCCTGAAGCCGCGCGCCTCCGCCAATTCCTTGGCGCGCAGCAGCGCTTCGCGACCGAAGGCGGTGATGGCCTCGTGAGCCTCGATCTTCCCGAAGCGCGCGTTGTGGTAGCCGAGGTAGCCGAAGGAGACGACGCCGATCCACTTGAGCGCGGTCTGGCGACGGTCCAGCGCCTCACGCTCAGGCCCCACGGCGCGCCGCATGGCTTCTTTCAGCTGACGGCGGAACTCCACCAGCGGGCCGAGGACACGCCGCATCAGCCCATCCCGCCGCCAGCAGAGGCGGTAGCCGTCTTCCGGCACGAGCACCCCACCGCAGCAGGCGCAGTTGACCGTTTCCGGGGAGACGTTGTGGTGGACCATGATGGCGGGATACATGGAGGCGAAGTCCAGCTCGCCGACCCGCTCGTACACGCCCGGCCGCGGGCGATAGACGAGCCCGCCCTTGTCGGCGGTGAGCAGCGCCAGGCCGGACTTGAAGGCCTCCGGCTCGCGCTTCTTCCACGGCACCAGGATCCCCTCCCGCACCGCGAGATCGAGCTGCATGGAGGTGATGGCCGTCCCGGGCGTGGTCCGCGCCATGCGCTGGACGGGGACGCGCGCCAGCCGCGCCGTCTCCAGGAGCCCCTCGAGCCCCGTCTCGCCGTAGAAGAACGAGGCTTGGCGGTCCACGTGCCAGCGGCCGTAGAGCGGACAGGCCGGCCCCCGGTAGAGGACGCGGCCGTAGGAGAGGTACGAGCGGCCGGCCCCGCCCACCGCCTGGCGACCTGATTTCGCGACCATGGCGGCCGCTGGCCCCCTCACCCTGCCCCACTCGACACCCCTCACCTCTTCTCCTCTCCCCAGAGGGGAGAGGCAGGGCGAGGGGGAGAGGCGCGCTCGCTCGCGGTCCAACGGGAGCTCGACCCCGTGCGCCCCGGCGAGGGCGACGAGCCCAGGAAGCAGGATCTCGTCGCCCCAGTCGGTGAGGAGCAGATCGGGATCCTCCGACTCGAGCAGGCGAGCCAGGCGCTCCAGGAGGCGGAGCGGGTCGCGCCCGTCAAGCCATTCCTCCCCGCCGGCCGCTCGCGCGATCAGATCGAGCGGCGTCCCCGGCAGCCGGTACGGGACGCCGTCCGCCGGGCTCAGCTCCAGCACCCGGAGCGGCGGGAGGCGAGGAGCCAGCGTCCACGGCGAGTCCAGGCGCTCGACGGAGCTGAGCGCGCCGGCTTCGGCCTCCACCCGGCAGCGCGCCAGGGGGAACAGGTCCCGCTCGTAACAGTACCGCTGCCCGAGCGGCAGGTCGGCGTTGAAGAGCCGGGCGGGGCCGAGGGCGCGACCGAGCTCCCGGGCCAGGGAATCGAAGGCCCGAGGCTCGACGACCTCCAGGCGGAGGACCGGCCCCGGGGCCGGCCTCCAGAACTCCCGCCGCTGTTCCAGCCGGACCCCGGCGATCCGGCGGTCGGCCGAGAGCCCCCGGCGGACCGCGGCCAGCTCCGGGGCCGCGGCGTCCACATAGAGGGCCGGGCGCCAAGGGTCGAGGAGCCGCACCCGGGCGCCGTCGGCTCCGATCCACCAGGTCGCCATCCCCCCCGGCACGGGATAGACGTCAAAAAACCATGCCTCGAAGCCCATTTATCCTGCCTTGACAGGACGACGGCCAACACCATACGGTAGATTCATGACTCACCGGCTCTTCTATTTCCGGGGCTCCGAGGCGGGGCGCCTCATCGGGGAGCTGCCGGGGACCCACGAGCAGGTGCCGCTCACTCCCGACGACGTGGACGACCCGGAGACGGTCGGCCCCGGCGTGCTGGTGGTGGACGGATCAGGCCGCAATCTGGAGCTCGCCAGCCGCTTCAAGGCCACCCGCACCAACGTCGAGGTCGTGGTGCTGGCGGACCCCGCCAACATCCCGGCGTTCCCCTCGGATCAGGTGTACGCCTATCTGCCCCAACCCGTCGCGGCGCCCATCCTGGCCAAAACCCTCGCCAACGCCTTCGCCCACCTCCGGCTCGTCCTCGACCAGGCGCAGGCCCAGGCGGATCTCTCCGAGATGGCCCAGGAGCTGAAGGAGCTCAACAACATCGGCGTCAAGCTCTCGGCCGAGCGCGACACGGACGCGCTCCTCGAGCTGATCCTGACGAAGGCCCGGGAGATCACCCGGAGCGACGCCGGCTCGCTCTACCTGGTCGAGGAGGACGAGGACGGCAACCCCCGCCTCCGCTTCAAGCTGGCCCAGAACGACAGCCTCAACGTCCCCTTCAAGGAATTCACGCTCCCCATCAGCCACCAGAGCGTGGCCGGCCACGTGGCGCTTACCGGCGAGATCCAGAACCTGGAGGACGCGTACACGCTGCCGCCCGGCTCGCCGTTTCAGATCAACCTGGCCTTCGACCGCCAGGTAGGGTACCGGACCAAATCCATGCTGGTGATCCCGCTGAAGACCCAGAAGGACGAGGTCATCGGCGTGCTCCAGCTGATCAACTGCAAGCCGGACCCCGCCCGGCGCTTCGCGTCGCCCGGCGAGATCGAGCGGACGGTGATCCCGTTCTCCCCCCGCTACCAGGAGCTCGCGGCGTCGCTGGCCTCCCAGG